>CAZRUV010000081.1:0-16231 GCA_964603315.1 uncultured Rhodobacterales bacterium | reverse complement strand
CGTGCCAGCGCCGGACCGCCCCCCGGGCCGGCGCTACGTCACCCCAAGCACCTCGCTCAACCAAACTCACTAACACGGCCATCATAAACCGCTGCCGAACACGCCGTTGCTGCGCCGCCCCGCGGTCCGGCGCTGGCACGGCTTAGCGCTCCGGTCATCCCGGCCCTCTCATGCATTGCAGGCAATGCAGTGCCGGGCTACGCGCCACCTGCGGTGACGCTTGACCGGCGCTACGTCCCCACCAGCGCATCGCTCGACCAAAACAGCTACCACAACACCCATAAATCGCTGCCGAACATCTGTTAGATGCGCCAACCCGCGTCGCTCTCGCGCATCGCCTTGCGATACGCTGTCGCGTGACGCGCGCAAAGCGCGCTGATCCGGCGCTGCCACGGCTCCGCGCTCGGTGATCCCCGGCCCTCTCGCGCATCGCAAGCGGTGCATTACCGGGCAACGCGCCGCCTGCGACGCTTGCTGCACGCCCAAGTCGACGATCCACGGGCCGTCAACACCGCGCCCCAGCCCAAAAAGTCATACAAACGGTGCACGCCCTGTGCACAGTTTGTGTACGCCTTGTGCCAATTCCCCGAACCACAAGATGTTGTGTGTGAACACCCGCGCCCCTGCACAAAACCATGAACACTCCCTCACCACGCCGCACGGCGTACGCGCAACACAATTCGGGCCGCAACGGCCTGATCCCATGTTGTCACAGGGGTGAGTCGGGCCGCTGACTGGCTTTAGGTGATCTGCATGTCAGAGGCTTGCGCCCGCACCCGCGCCACGGCACGCTGCCCGCATGGATCCGCGCGCCCGTCTCCTTGCCCGTCTCACCGCCCTTGATGAAGAGGATGCGGCGGGGCAGGGTGCGCAATCCACGGTCGAGCTGGATCAGCAGGCGGTGGGGCGTCTTTCCCGCATGGATGCGCTTCAGAACCAGGCGATGGCGCAGGCGCAGGCCCGGATGCGGCAGGCCGAACGCCAGCGCATACACGCTGCACTCAAACGCATTGAGGATGGGGAATTTGGCTATTGCACCGATTGCGGAGACGCGGTTGAGCCCAAACGCCTCGACGCCGACCCGACCATCCCGCGGTGCCTCGACTGTACGCGCGGTTAGCGGAAGCGGTCGCGCAGTTCAGCGACGATCAAGGGGTTCGCATCCTCCCACGCTTTCCAGCGCCGGTACCCTTCGATCTGCGCGGCAGGACCGGTGAGGTCTTCGGCAAAGTGCGCCTTGACCGCGTGGTAGTGCCCCATGCACCGCGCCCATTCGTCAGGCGACGGGAACCGCGTTTCCGCCGCCACATCGCAGGCGTAGAACAGGGACAAAAGGCGAAAAAGCTCGGTCATGGGCCCTCAGAATAAGGCGAAAACTGTTTCCAGCCTAAACACAAAATCGCCAATTCGGCGTTAACGGTCCGTGCGCAGGATATGGTTAACGATATTTCTGGACAGAGGCCCAAAGCATCTGCACACTTGGCCCATAACCATAGATGTCGTGGTCCAACCACCGAACGAGGGAAAATATGCGTTTTATCAGCACAACAGCTTTTGCGCTTTTGATGGCGACGCCGGTCCTGGCGCAGGATAATTCCGGTCCTAGAATTTATGCTTACAAGAGCCAGGCAAACTATTGCCCCGCCGGATTGCAGCCCGTGACAATCGATGGAACGATCTGCTGCGGGGTGCCCAATCAGACGCAGAGCTATCAGCAGGTCATGTCGACCGGCAAACAGAAACGGTATGTGCAGCGCGCGCGCGCCGTACGGCGGGCGGACTGCCCGGTTGGCACCAAGGGGTGCACCTTCGACTAAGCCGGAAGGGCCGGGCGCGGCGCGTTCGCGACGCCGCGCACGATGTCAGAGCAGTTTGAGATCGCCCGCCATTTGACGGCCATCGCGGCCTTCGAGCAGTTCAAAGCTCACCTTCTGGTTGTCGGCAAGCCCGGTCAATCCTGAGCGTTCCACCGCGGATATGTGAACAAACACGTCTTTCCCGCCTTCTTCCGGCGCGATGAAGCCGTAACCTTTTGTGGTGTTGAACCACTTCACGGTGCCAGTTGGCATGACCCGTGCCTCCTTTTGCCTTGCAGTCTCCCCCGAAGCCGGGGGCAGTCGAAACGTCCGTCGAGACCTCCGGGCGGAGGCCACGACGCCGCTATCTGATGAAATTGCCCGTTTGCAGCGAATTTCAAGGCACGCCCCTGTTATATCCGCCATGTCGGTGATTATTTGGGCACGAACGGAGGGGTGCGATGGAAATCTACGGTTTGAAGACATGCGACACGTGCCGGAAGGCCATCAAAGCGCTGCCGCAGGCGCGGTTTGTCGATGTACGCAGCGATGGTGTGCCGCGTGATGTGATGGATGCCGCACGCGCGGCCTTTGGCGATGCGCTGGTCAACACGCGGTCAACCACGTGGCGCGGGTTGAGCGCGCAAGAGCGGTCAGGGACGGCCGAGACCTTGTTGGCAACACATCCCACCCTGATGAAGCGCCCGTTGATTGTGGATGGTGACAACATGCACCTTGGCTGGACCAAGGAGGCGCAGGCGGCACTTGGGCTCTAGCCTGATGCAGGCTTGAAAAGGCGGTCAATTGATATTGGCCCCGCTCCCTTGACCACCAGCACGACGAGGAGAAACACCCAGAGCGCGCGCTCGTCGATCAACTCGGGGGCAGTGTTGAACCATGCACCGAGTGGCACGCCGTGCCCGGTGACATCGACGACCGTTTGCACGATGACAAAGCCGATCATTGCGAGCGCTGCCGGACGGGTGAACAGACCAAGGACGATCAACACAGGCAGGGTGTATTCGGCAAGCGTACCTACAAGGATCGCCAGCCGCTGAAATCCGGTCAGTTGGGTGACATCATAAAGCACGGCCTCGGCCGCCTTGGGGAAGATCTGCGCGAAGGCGCCTGCGGAAGGTGACAGCAGCCCGCCGTCTGTCTTGGTCCCGGCAGAGGCCAGGAAGTAGAAGAAAAAAACAGCCAGAAAGGTGACGCGGGCCAGCGAGGGCAACAGCCAGTCACTGCGGTCCATTGGATCGAAGAGGGCGCTGCGAATGCGGGCGATGGCAGTCATGGGTCAGTCCTCAGGCGGCGTCAGAGCAACGAGTGCGCCGTGCTGCAACAACAGGCCCAGCAGTGGCGCAAGATCGAAATGCGGGTCCCGTGCGGTTGCGCAATCCTGTGCCGCCGACAGTGTTGCACCT
The DNA here is from genome assembly GCA_964603315.1 of uncultured Rhodobacterales bacterium. Taxonomy (GTDB): domain Bacteria; phylum Pseudomonadota; class Alphaproteobacteria; order Rhodobacterales; family Rhodobacteraceae; genus Tateyamaria. Next base: position 13,011 of record CAZRUV010000081.1, on the reverse strand, counting down.
TGCGTGCAGGCGTTGAGCCAGGCGAATTGTGCGGCATCCAGAGCATGCGGTTCCGGATCGTATTCCGCGCGGGTGATCAGCACGGGTTGTGGCGCGGCGCTCGGCTTTGGTGCGTTCGGCATCGTGTTGTAGGCCCAGATATCAAACAGCGGCCATTTCGACGGGATCATCTGAACGGCCGGAGCCAGTGTCAGCGTTGACGCCATCAACGCTTCCGGCGGGCAGTCCGCAAGCAATTGTGCTGCAATCGGCGTTTGATCTGCGGCGTGGTAGGCCCGACGCAAGGCAAGCTCAAGCCGGGCAACATCACCCAGATAGCCAAGATGCTGCAAGGGCGCGAAACTTTCGAGAAATGCTGGCATGTCAGCGCCATAGTGCATCATCAGTGGTGAAGAGGGCGGGTGCGCGCGGGCGAACAGCCGCGCGAGTTGGTCGAAACTTACGTCCCCGAGCAATTTGCGCAACACCGGAAAGGCGGTGCGCAACGCCTCGATCAGCGCGACCGTGACGTTGTTACGGTAGACGGCAAATCGTTTGATCGTCGGTGCGCCTTTGCTGTCCACCAATCCGTCCGGAATTGGGGCATCCGGGTCCAGCAGGGCAGCACGGAATTGGGATTGCGCGGTGGACATGGCTTAACGCGCAGGGATCGCGGCGAGTGACTGCGCTGCGCGGTCCGCTTCGGCGCGCAAGTCTGGCCATTCGGGCACGTCATTGTCCCATTCGACCAGAACCGGCGCAGGGCCGGTTCCCTGCAAGGCGTAATCCAGCACATCCCACACTGCGTCGGCTGTGGGCCGTGCATGGCTGTCGATCAGCAAAGGCGCGCCGTGGTCATCTTCGTCCATGTCATGGCCGCCCACGTGGAATTCGCCCACAGCGTGCAGCGGATAGGCGCCCAGATAGCCTCTGGTGGTGTATCCAAGGTTGGTGGCGGATATGAAGACGTTGTTCACGTCCAACAGCAGCCCGCAACCGGTGCGGCGCACCAGTTCGTTCAGGAAATCGGTTTCCGACCACGTGCTTTCGGCAAAGGCAAGGTAGCTTGACGGGTTTTCCAGCAGCATCTGGCGCCCCAGAGCGGTCTGAACTTCGTCAATATGCGCGGCAACGCGTGTCAAGGTGGTGTTGGTGTAGGGCAGGGGCAGCAGATCGTCGAGAAACGCATCATCATGGGTCGACCATGCCAGATGCTCGGAAAAACTTGCTGGCTCCAGCCAGTGCATCAGATGCTTCAGGCGGGCCAGATGCTCCGGGTCCAACGGCCCTTCGCCGCCGATTGACAGGCCAACACCGTGAACGGAGATGGCGAAATCGGACCGCAATGCGCGCAGTTGCGCATGGGGTCGGCCACCATCGCCCGTGTAGTTTTCCGCGTGCACTTCCAGCCAGGTTACAGGCCCCGGATTGACGCGCAGGTCATTGAAATGTTTCGGTTTGTACCCCACGCCAGGGGCGGCGGGCAGGCTTGGCGATCTTTGTGATGCGTCGAGCATTGCGCGGCTCCTCGAAGGGGCAGGAAACACATAAGGCCTAAAGCGGCCCGGATGCGTCTGTGACCGGCGTTCTCAAGCAGGCAGGTCGCGTGTCAATTCGATCAGCGAACCGGTCCGCGGCGTCCCGTCGGCCAGCGCGGGCAAATCGATTTCGGTGCAGGTGCCAACATCGACAAGCGTCCAGGCGTTGCCCTGATAATCAACGGTTGAGGTGCCCGCGCATGTGGTGCCGGGACCGGCCGCGCAATCGTTCTCGCCCGCCAGCGAAATCCCGTAGCATTTCTCCTTGGTCGCCGCGTCTGCGGTTGTAGCGGAATGGGCGTTGACCGCCGCCGCAACGGCGCCGACGATTGCGGCTGTTTTCATCGTGTTCGACATTTCAAACGCACCTTTCCGGCATCAGTTGCGGGTCATTCGTGTCGGTTAAATGGTGTGTAGCTTACACAAAACACCACCCGCCGCAGCACCCCTCACGACCACGTTACAGGATGTCAGTGACATCACGCAAATCAGGATGGGCCCCCGGTCATCAGGGTGCGGGACATAGGCCGGGGCGTTGCAGGATTGATGCCCCACCGGAGGCGCAGCGTTGCCTCACCGCAGATCAGGCGCTGTCGCTTCGGCGCCGAGAGCTCGCACAACCTCGTCCAGTGGCTGAACGCTGGTCTGTTTTTCGCCCAGACGACGCACCGAAACCGTGCGATCCTCGACCTCGCGCCCGCCGACAGCGAGGATCACGGGCACCTTGCCGACCGAGTGTTCGCGGACCTTGTAGTTGATCTTTTCGTTGCGCATGTCGGCCTCGGCCCGGACACCGGCCTTGGTCAACGCATCGACGACGTCGCCAACGTAACTGTCCGCCTCCGAGGTGATGGATGCCACGACAACCTGACGCGGCGCCAGCCAGAAGGGCAGCTTGCCTGCGTGTTCCTCGATCAGGATACCGATGAAGCGCTCAAAGGAGCCAAGGCAGGCCCGGTGCAGCATCACGGGCCGGTGCTTGGCCCCGTCGCGCCCGATATACGTTGCATCGAGACGTTCGGGCAGTACGAAATCCACCTGGAATGTACCGCATTGCCAATCGCGGCCAATCGCGTCGGTCAGCACAAACTCCAGCTTGGGTCCATAAAACGCCCCTTCGCCCGGGTTCATCTCGGGCTCAATGCCCGCCGCGCGGGTCGCGTACAGCAAGGCCTCTTCGGCTTTGTCCCAGGTTTCATCGGTGCCGGCACGGGTTTCGGGACGGTCCGAGAACTTCACCTTGAAGCTGTCAAAGCCGAGGTCCCTGTAGATGTCGGTCAGGAATTTGATGAAGATCGCGCATTCGCTCTCGATCTGGAATTCCTCGGCAAAGATGTGCCCGTCGTCCTGGGCAAAGCCGCGCACCCGCATGATCCCGTGCAGCGCGCCCGAGGGTTCGTAGCGCGCGCAAGAGCCAAACTCGGCCATGCGCATCGGCAACTCGCGATAGGATTTCAGCCCGTGCTTGAAAATCTCCACGTGGCAGGGGCAGTTCATGGGTTTGAGCGCATTGATCGCCTTTTCGCGGGCGTTGTCTTCGTCCACTTCGACGATGAACATGTTTTCCTGGTATTTTTCCCAGTGCCCGGATTTCTCCCACAGATGCCGGTTGACGACCTGCGGCGTGTTCACCTCGACATAGTCGCCCGCGCGTTGCTTCCGGCGCATGTAATCCTGCAGTTCGGTGTAGATGGTCCACCCGTTCGGGTGCCAGAACACCTGGCCCGGCGCCTCTTCCTGCATGTGGAACAGGTCCATTTCGCGGCCCAGCCTGCGGTGGTCGCGTTTTTCGGCTTCTTCGAGGAAGTTCAGGTAGGCACGCAGCTTTTCCTTGCCGGTGAAGGCCACGCCATAGATGCGTTGCAGCATCGCGCGGCTGCTGTCGCCGCGCCAATAGGCGCCCGCGATGGACATCAGCTTGAACGCATCGCCGGGCACCTGACCGGTGTGCTGCAAATGCGGCCCCCGGCACAGGTCCTGCCAGTCGCCGTGCCAGTACATGCGCAGCGGCTCATCACCGGGGATGCTCTCGATCAGCTCGACCTTGTAGGGCTCGCCCCGGTCCTTGTAATACTGGATCGCCACGTCGCGGTCCCACACTTCGGTGCGGACGGGATCGCGCTTGTTGATGATCTCCTTCATCTTCTTTTCGATCAGCCCGAGGTCTTCGGGGGTAAACGGGTCTTCACGATCAAAGTCGTAATACCAGCCGTTCTCGATGACCGGGCCGATGGTCACCTTGGTGTCGGGCCAGATTTCCTGCACCGCGCGCGCCATGATGTGTGCCAGATCGTGGCGCACCAGTTCGTTGGCCTGCACCTCGTCCTGCATCGTGTGGAGCGCGATCGAGGCGTCTGCCTCGATTGGCCACGCAAGGTCCCAGTGCTGGCCATTGACGGTGGCGCTGATGGCCTTTTTGGACAGGCTTTTCGAAATGCTTTCGGCGACCGCAGCGGGCGTGACGCCAGCGTCATAGTCGCGTGCATTGCCATCGGGAAAGGTGAGTGAGATCTGGGCCATATCGGCATCCTCGTCAGTTTGGCGCCCACGGAACGCCCGGTTGCGGGTTATTGTGTGTGGGCGCTACTAGGCCTCAACAGGTGCCCAAGTCAACGGCGCAGGCCGGTTTCCGTCAGGGCGTGTCCCCGATGCCCCGATTTCAGTGCCATATCCAGGACAATGCCCCCGATCCCGCGCATGGCCCGTAGAAAAAATCCCGAGCCGGTCCGCTACATGCGGTGTCCGAGGCGCTTTTTGCATACAACTGCATGCACAAAAAGCGACATCCTGAGGTGAAAATTCGACAATTGCCGCTGGACTCTGGCGTCAGGAATTGTAGGTAGTTCACTATCGGAAACTTTTGCGCCCAAGGGGACAACCAGTGCCAGGCTACAACAAGAACTTTGAACTGAGCATCGAAGACCTTGATCTGATCGAAGAGGCGCTGCGCGCCCGTAAACTTGACGAAGCGCAGGCCGGAGCAAAAGCAGGCCCGGCCACCGAAAAGGTCCGCGATATCCATGACTTGCTGGGACGGTTGCACAATCAAAAGACGTTCTACCGCCCCGCCAAGGGTCCTTATGTCAGCGGCTGATCCAGCCCGATGCGAACGCGCGGCGCCGTCATGACGTGGCGCTCGAACCCCCGTTTTTCATAAAAGGCGCCCGCTGCGTCATTGTCGGGGTGCGTGCCGACACTGATGTAGTGACAGCCCCGCCTTAGCCCCTCTGCCTTGCAGGCAGCAATCAGCGCACGGCCAACGCCAGCGCCGCGCACCCGCGGTTTGACGAAGAGGTGGTGCATCTCGAGGCCGACCTTGCCGAAATGCAGCCGCGCGGTCGGCATCAGGGCCGCGTAGCCAATCAGCCCGGCCTCGCCTTCGGCCACCAGCACCTTGAGGCAGGGGATTGGCCCGAAGGCCATCATTGTCAGCGTCGCTTCGTCAATGTCTGCCGCGTCCGCGTGGAATGCCGCCAGCGCGCCAATCATTTCCAGAACTGCGCCGGTATCGCGGGGCGCCATGGGTCGTATCTGAGGGGTCATCGTTTTTCTCCTGAGTTCCCGCGCAAACCGAGAGGAACAGGGAGAGGGCCGCTCGGAGCGCGGCCTTGATGTGGTTAGATGGGCTGGGACCCGGACACACCAAAAGCACGCGAGGATTGCGTGCTAAACCAATAGAAGGTGTATGCGGTTGCCAGGTTCATGCGGGGAACATGGCGCGAAGTGGCGCGCGTGGTCAACCCCGCGCGCCACATGTCAGGCAGTAAAGAGGGCAAGGCCCATCAGAATGCAACACACCCAACCTGCCGTGAAGATCAGCGGCCGGGCCGGGAACCGGGCCGCTCCGGTGATATAGCCCACGGCGTGGGCCACGCGCAAAATCAGGAAGGCGATGGACGTCCACAAGGTCAGCGCGGAAAACCCGTCGACCCGATCCACCAGCAGCACAAGCACGGCAAAGGGCACGGATTGTTCCAGCAGATTCAGGTGCGCCCGGTATGCCCGATGCACCCAGGCCCGCTGGACGCTGGGATCGGGTGGCCGGTGAAACCCGTCCGGGGCATCCGCCGGGATCGACCCTTCGGGCGCGGTGGTCACGCCCACGATATATGGAATCCACAAGGACGCGGCAAAGAGCGCCAGCAAGCCGAGGATCAAAAGCTCTGTCGCCATGGCTTACGCCTCCTCTTTGTCCATGGGACCGATGCGGGTGTCTTCGCCCGTCTCGAGCCACGTCTTGAGGCCGGACGCCCACCGCACCCAGCCATCTGCCACACCCTCGCCGGGCACAGCCGGTCCACCCAGATCGTAGTGTTCGACCGTGAGCCGCATGAAGTCGCCTTCGGGCTGCATCAGATACACGACCCGGCTGGTTGGCATATCATTGGAGTTGTCCCAATGCGGCTCGAACGTCCATTCCATGCGTCGTTTGGGGTCCGACGCGAGCAGCCTGTGGGTCAACAAGGGCGCGCCATCCGGGCTGTGCATCGTGATCGCGTCACCCGTGCGGGTGCCGTGGCTGGCGACAAAGTGGTAGTGCGCGATGGCCTTTTCATCCATCAGCACATCCCACAGCCGGTCATGGCTGGTCTTGATGTAGGTTTCCATGACGAAGTCGGGCTTTGACATCAGGGTCTCTCCTTCGAGTTGGGATTTGAGGTCCAGCACTGCCCGCGCCGCCGGTTTGACGAGCAAGGGCTCGATCCAGCGGTCTATCGCCTGCTGCAGAGGCACGGCGTTGAGGTAGTGGTGCTTGAAACGCCCCACTTTCCTGGTGGTGATCAAACCGGCCTCTTCGAGCACGCCAAGGTGTTTCATCACACCAAAGCGCGTCATCTCGAGCGTGCCCTGCAACTGTTGCAGGGTCTGGCCGTCCGTATCGCGCAAACTGTCAAGCAGCGTGCGACGCGCGGGGTCGGCGAGGGCTTTGAAAACCGAATCCATACATCCATATATGTGATAACTTAGTCACGTGACAATATAGTCACCTAAAAATCACCCTGCGTCAGGATGGACAGCCGGTTCCGCCACAGCGATGATCGACCCCAAGGGAGAGAAGAGCCAATGCACAACCCGCACTATCTGGACACGCCCCAAGGACGGCGACTGGCCTATCACCACAGCGAGGGGCAGGGGCCGTGTGTCGTGTTTCTGGGCGGGCTCAAGTCCGACATGGAAGGGACGAAGGCGATCCATCTTGAGGCTTGGTGCCGCGCACGGGGGCAGGCGTTCCTGCGGTTTGACTATTCCGGTCACGGTCAAAGCTCGGGCACGTTCGAGGAAGGCTGCATTGGCGACTGGGCCGAGGATACCGCCGCGGCGCTGGCCGCGCTGACGGAGGGCAAGCTGATCGTGGTGGGTAGCTCCATGGGCGGATGGCAGGCCCTGCTTTTCGCCCGCGCGCATCCCGACCGGGTCGCAGGCCTTGTGACCATCGCGGCGGCACCGGATTTCACCGAAGACGGCTATTGGGCGGGCTTTTCGGAGGCGCAGAAAGAGACCTTGGCGCGCGACGGCCAGATCGCCATGCCCTCGGACTATATGGAGCCCTACATCATCACTAAGCGGCTGATCGAGGATGGCCGCGACCAGCTGGTCTTGCGCGCCCCGTTGCGGCTGCCCTTTCCGGTTCGCTGTTTGCAGGGCACGGCCGATACCGCCGTCACCACCGAAACGGCGCTGCGTTTGCTGGATCACGCGGACAGTCCGGACATGCGCCTGACATTGGTCAAGGACGCCGATCACCGGTTTTCGGACGGCCCATGCCTCGGGATGATCGAGGATGCCATTCTCGACGTGATGGGGGCCGCAGAATGAGGACGCTCGGCAGGTTTCTGGGCCGTCTGGTGCTGGTGCTTGTGGTTCTGGGCGCGGCGCTGTGGCTGTTCGGGCCCTACGAACCCGCGCCGCTGACACCCACGGCGGGGCAGGTGGGGGATGATGTCGATGCGCATTTCGAAGCGGCCGAGGCACGGTTCGATGACATCGTGCCGGGGACAGAAAAGCGGATCGTCTGGGCCGGTGAACGCGGCGCACGCACCGAATGGTCGGTGCTCTATGTGCACGGGTTTTCCGCGTCATCTGAAGAGATCCGACCGGTGCCGGACCGCGTGGCGAACGGTCTCGGCGCGAACCTGATCTTTACACGGTTGCAGGGCCATGGGCGCGGCCCGGATGCGTTGGCAGAGGGCAGCGTTCAGGGCTGGGTCAATGATCTGGCCGAGGGGATGCAGGTCGCGCGCACGGTCAGTGACAAGGTGCTGATCATGTCGACCTCGACGGGCGGAACGCTGGTGGCTGCGATGGCGCAAAACGCAGATGTGATGGAAGGGGCTGCGGGTCTCATCTTTGTCTCGCCGAATTTCGGATTGAACAACCCGCTGGCCCCGCTGCTCAGCTGGCCTGCGGCCCGCTACTGGCTGCCGCCGCTGGCGGGCGCGCGACGCAGTTTCGAGCCGCGCAATGAAGGGCACGCAACCTACTGGACCACCGAATATGACAGTGTCGCCGTCATGCCGATGGCGGCCCTGATTGTAGCGGTGAACGATGTGGACCACAGCGCGCAGTCACTGCCTGCACTCTTTTGGTTTTCCACCGCGGACGAGGTCGTGCGCCCGGACATCACGGCAGAGATTGCGGCGGCATGGGGTGGGCCCAACACCATCGTGAACCCCGTGATGGGGCCCGGAGACGACGACCAGTCGCACGTGATAGCCGGTGATATTCTGTCGCCGGGCCAGACCGACGCGGCCGTCGCAGGTATGCTGGACTGGGTTGCCGGGCTTGAATGATGGAACAGCGCGTCTCTCTCATCACGATGGGCACGCGCGACATGGACGCGCAGGCGGCCTTCTACGAAGCCCTTGGGTGGCGGCGCGTTGACAGCCCGGACGGGGTCATTGCCTTTGACCTTCTGGGCCAGACCCTCGGGCTCTACCCGCTGGACGCGCTGGCCGAAGAAATTGGCCTGACGGTGGATGAACTGGGGCGCGGTGCGCTGACACTCAGCCACAATGTGCCTGCCAAAGAAGATGTGGCGCCGCTGCTGGCCCGTGCGGAAGCTGCCGGGGCATGTATCCTGAAGCCTGCGCAGGACGTGTTCTGGGGCGGGCATCACGGCTACTTTGCAGACCCTGAGGGGCACATCTGGGAGATTGCCTGGAACCCGTTTTCGCCCTTGGGCGAAGGGGGTGCGTTCCAGTGGAACGGGGCCGCGTGATGCGCCGCCCGGCCAGCATGTGGAGCCTTGAAAACTTGGGCCGCGTGCGCCTGTCAAAGCACTTTTACATGCGCGATTTCCTGTATTCCGAGATAGGCAACTACCACCGCGTCCAGAACCTCCCGCAAGATCCGGACCTCGCCATCGCCAACGGGCGGATGCTGTGCACCGAACTGCTTGATCCGCTCGAGGAAACCTTTGGCAGGCTGGCCATCCGCTCGGGCTACCGATCGCCGGAATTGAACCGCTATGGCAACGAAAACAAGCTGAACTGCGCACGTAACGACAACCCCATCGAGTGTCATATCTGGGACTGGGGCCGTGGTGCGGATGCAATTGCGGGCACGTCGCTGGCCATCCCGTGGTTCACCGACCAGTACGAACAGGGGCGCGACTGGCGCGACCTTGCGTGGTGGATCCATGATCACCTGCCATATTCCGCGATGTGGTTTTTTCCGAAACTGTGTGCCTTCAACCTGGATTGGCGCCCGGTGCCGCGCCGGATGATCGGCAGCTACATCGCGCCCAAGGGGCTATTGTTGCGCAGTGGCGACGAGCCTGACGAAGGGCGCGCCGCAAGGGCGCGCCGCTACGCCGATTTCCCGCCATTGCGGGGGATCGCCTATCCGTGAGGCGCATTTGCGAAACCGCCTCTTGCAGCGGCCCGTCCAAGGGGTCATTCTACCGTCAGGGGATCGAAACGGCAGGCAGGGGCATGGGCGCGAGCAGACGGCGTTGGCCAGGGGCACAGCATGGCTGAGCCCATTGTTTTTCTACCGGGTATGATGTGTGACGCGCGGCTGTTTGGACCGCAGATTGCCGAACTGTCCGCCGAATATGCCGTCATGGTCGGGCCCGTCACGCGGGGCGAACGGATCGAAGAGATCGCGAGCGGCTTGCTGGACGAGTTGCCGGGCAAATTTGCACTGGCGGGCCTCAGCATGGGCGGCATTGTCGCGATGGAACTGCTGCGGCGCGCGCCAGACCGGATCACGCGCCTCGCGCTGATGGACACCAACCCACTGGCCGAGACACCTCAGGTCGCGGCGGATCGGGAGCCGCAGATCGTCAAGGTGCGCGCAGGCCGCATGGAAGACGTGATGCGCGAGGAGATGAAGCCGAACTACCTCGCGCCGGGACCATATCGAAACGAAATCCTCGATCTTGTGATGGATATGGCCCATGCGCTCGGGCCCGACGTTTTCATTCGCCAGTCGCGCGCGCTGCAACGGCGGCGCGATCAACAGGGGACATTGCGCAAGATCAGGGTGCCGACGCTGGTGCTCTGCGGTGCGCATGATGCGCTGTGTCCGGTCAAGCGGCACACATTCATGGCCGAGCTGATCCACGGCGCGGACCTGAAGGTGATCGAGACGGCAGGCCACCTGCCCACGCTGGAAGCCCCGGATGAGACCACGCAGGCCCTGCGCGACTGGATGCGTCAGCCGCTCTTGCTGCGCTAGCCCGCGACAACCCGGGCGGCCTTGGCGGCCGCCTTGATTTCATCGGCGATTTCGTCGGCTTCCTCGGGATCGAAATCCATGGGGATTTCAACGCCTTTCGCCTCGACATAGATGCGCACCATGCCCTTGTCCGTCGGCCCGATCTGCAGGTTGGCTTCGATATCGCGTTCGCTGTTGATGCCCATGGTCGGGTCCCCTTTTCGGTCGCGCCAGCGTGCTAGCCTTTGCGCGCTTGATTGGCAAGGTGGCGCCGGTCATGGTGATGCCATGGACGACACCTTGCTCCGCCTTTTCGACGCACGCGATACCGATTGGCTGGTGGAGCGGCACGCCACGCTCTATGCCCGTGACGAAGGCTTTGACGACAGCTTTGGCCCGCTGGTGCGCAGCATTCTTGACGACTTTGTCGCGGGGCATGATCCCGCGCGCGAATGGGGCTGGATTGCCGAAGCGGGCGGTCAGCGTCTGGGGTCGGTCTTTTGCGTGGCGTTGAATGAAACGACAGCCAAGTTGCGGCTGTTTCTGCTGGTGCCCGAAGCGCGGGGCCGGGGCCTGGGCGCGCGGCTTTTGCAGCAGTGCACGGGGTTTGCCCGTGGCGCAGGCTATTCCGGTATGCAGCTTTGGACCCACGAAAGCCACGCCGCGGCCTGTGCGCTCTATGCCCGGGCGGGTTGGACGCTCGCCGCGTCAAAGCCGGTGCATTCCTTTGGCCGGGACCTGGTGGAACAGACCTGGACATACCGGTTCTGACCCTCTTGCATTCGGCGCACGCGGGGCGTATTTCAGCGGCAGTGCCGCCTTAGCTCAGTTGGTTAGAGCGCCTGATTGTGGATCAGGAGGTCCCCCGTTCGAGCCGGGGAGGTGGTACCACTTCTTTTCATTCCGGTATCTCTGGCTGCGGGCGGCCGTTCCCACATTGAGCGCCTTGCGGCGCACGACATTCTGGCGCTTTGGGCGGATGGGGCGCCGGGACAGTCAGTCGATGGTGACGGTTTGACGCAGCGTGCCTGTGACCTGATCATAAATCAGGATGCGGTCGTCTTGCGTGACGATGCCGTACCAGTCTGATCCCACGGTAAAGGATGTGGCGGTTTTGCCGTCGGGCAGGGTCACGCTGTCGGGCAGGGGCAGCGGTGCTGGATCGGCATTCAGCCGGATGACAAGCAGGGCGACCACCGTTACAACGCCGAAAATCATGATGGCGGTCAGCACCGTCACCAAACGGCGCAGGAACCGCAGGTTTGCCGGTTCCGGAGGGGTCTCGATGTCGTCCAACCGCATATCCTTTGTCATCGGCGAGGCACCGCCCGCGCGCCTTGATAAGGCGATTGCGCGCGACGTGCCAGAGGCAGCCGCGCTGTCCCGGACCCGGCTGGCACGCTTGATCGAGGATGGCGCGGTGCACGTGGATCAGGTCGTGGTGACCAACCCCAAGGCGCGTGTGGCCAAGGGGGCTTTGATCGAGGTCGCGGTGACAGAGGCGCAGGACAGCCATTTGTTGCCTGAGGACATTCCCTTGTCGGTGGTGCATGAGGATGACGACCTGATCGTCGTGGACAAGCCCGCCGGGATGGTCGTGCATCCGGCGCCCGGTACGCCATCCGGCACATTGGTCAACGCGTTGATGCACCGTTGCGGCGAAGCGTTGTCGGGCGTGGGTGGCATGAAGCGCCCCGGCATCGTGCACCGGATCGACAAGGACACCAGCGGCCTCCTCGTGGTAGCCAAGACCGACGCTGCCCATCAGGGCTTGGCGGCACAATTTGCGGCTCACAGCGCCGAGCGTGCCTATCGCGCGCTGGTCTACGGCGTGCCCGATGCGGGCGACCCGCGCTTGCGCGGCGTGCGCGGCACGTCATTCGAGACCGGCAATGTGCTCAAGATCACGACGCAACTCGCGCGGCACAAAACCGACCGGCAGCGTCAGGCGGTGCTGTTTGAAGGCGGTCGGCATGCGGTGACGCGGGCGCGCGTGCTGGGCACCTATGGTGACCCGGCCGTTCTTTCGGAGGTCGAATGCCGGTTGGAGACGGGCCGCACGCACCAGATTCGCGTGCACATGGCGCATGCGGGCCACGGTCTGGTGGGCGATCCGACCTATGGCGGCCGTCGCAAGTTGCCACGCGGCGCGCTGTCGGATGTGGCGCATGAGGCGGTTGCAGGCTTTGGCCGTCAGGCGCTGCACGCGGCGATCCTCGGGTTTGAACACCCGGTCAGCGGCGTGTCCCTCAGGTTTGAAGCGCCCCTGCCGCCGGATTTCGCGCAGCTTCTGGAGACCCTGAAACAGGGCTGAAGCGTGCAAATCTGTAACAAATGGACCGCAAAAATAAGATACTGACCGGTTCCAAAAGCAAAAATCCGGCGTTTTGAAACAACACAGCACATGCGCGTGAAAACACAGCTTATCCGCTGCAACCCGACCGGACGGTCTGGTAATCTTCTGTTAACGCACATTGGCCACTTGTGAACGGCCAGTGCAAACACCATATGCATGTTAAGCCCGTAAACATTGGGCATTCCAGGAGGGATATCATGGCCAATTACGCAAATCTGCCAGCCCCCACCCCCGAAGGTGGTCTCAACCGCTATATGCAGGAAATTCGCAAGTTCCCGCTGCTGGAACCGGAAGAGGAATACATGCTCGCCAAGGCGTGGGTCGAAAAAGAAGACACCGGCGCGGCGCACAAGATGGTCACGTCGCACCTGCGGCTCGCGGCCAAGATCGCCATGGGCTATCGCGGCTATGGGTTGCCGCAGGCCGAAGTGATCTCGGAAGCGAATGTGGGCTTGATGCAGGCCGTCAAACGCTTTG
>CAZRUV010000080.1:0-16278 GCA_964603315.1 uncultured Rhodobacterales bacterium | reverse complement strand
GTTCCGAACTTGGGTTTTCCAAGGAGCACCGCGACCTCAACATCCGTCGCATCGGTTATGTCGCAAGCGAGATCACCAAGAACGGCGGCATCGCGATCTGTGCCCCCATCGCACCATACGCCACCACACGGCGCGCGGTACGGGAGGACATTGAAAACTTCGGTGCCTTTGTCGAAGTCCACGTCGCCACGTCGATCGAGGAATGCGAACGCCGCGACCGCAAGGGGCTCTACAAGCTGGCGCGCGAAGGCAAGATCAAGGAGTTCACCGGCATTTCCGACCCCTACGATGTGCCCGAGAATCCGGAACTCAGCGTTGAGACCGAAAATGTCGAGGTCGACAATTGCGCGCATCAGGTGCTGCTCAAGCTTGAAAGCATGGGTCTGATCGCCGGGTAACGTCCGGATACTCAAAGCCGCTCGGACGCTCGCGGGAGATGCCGTCTCAGGCCTGCCGCAACAACGCGTCCATCAACGCATCGGGGTTTTCCTTTTGCGGGATGTGCCGGGACGCGATCTGTGTTGTCGTTGTGCCCGGCCATTTCGCAATCATCTCAGCCTGTTTGGGCGGACGAACAATGGTGTCATCTGCGCAGGCGACATAGTGCTTGGGGATGGCCGCAAATGCGGGCGTTTCCGAAAACGCGCCCAGCGTCGCCTCAAACACCGGTCGACGGCGTGCAGGATGTGACCCGTCGATCCCAAGATGTTCGAATTCGTCCATGACGTTGTCCAAACTGGTGCCCAGTTGCAACATCATCTTCGCGGCAGACTCGCCGTGCCCGGGCACCAGAGCGGCGACGTAAACCAGTTTCGAGACTTTGTCCGGGTGATTTGCAGCGGCCTGTGAAATCGATACACCACCCATCGAATGCCCGACCAGGACACTCCTGTCCGCTTTGGACAGCGCACTTTCTACCGCGTCGACAAAGGACGCCATGGTTCTGCCCCTCAACAGAACAGGGTCTACGCTGTGACCCTCGTTCTCGAGCAATACGGGAATGTCGAACCAGCTTTTGTCAGTCGCCGCAAAGCCGTGAACCAGAACGAAATGTGCCAATGCATGCTCCGATATGTGTTGTGACAGAAACAAACCATAAGAATGCACGCATTCTGGAAACCCGAAGTGGCCGGTGTCAACACAGGGCCGCCGCGCTCGCAGTTGTCGTGTGCCAACGTCAGTCCTGAGCCGCACATGGCGGACAGTTGAACAAGCACGTGTCACGTTCCGCACGGGCAACACCTGCCGCCGCATCCGAGGCGGAATAATGGGCGTTCCACCTTGTGAGTCACTCAACCGGGTGACGGTCTGGGGTCCAGGGCCAAAAGATCGGATCCACCCGTCAGACGGAACCCGCCCGTTTGGAAGGCCATGCACGTGAGGAAAGAGGTGGTCGCGTCTACAAAGCCAAGGTGCCGCTCATGAGCACATGCGCGGCGCCCTGCACATCGACGCCGGTGATGTTGCCCGGTGCTCCCAGCAAGGTCACCTGCGCCCGCCCCGGCCGGCCCATCCCATCGCCCTGCCGCGCTTCGAAACGCGGCGTGCCGATCAGTTGCTCGGCCCATAGATAGGCGGCCATTGCGCCTGTCGCTGATCCCGTGAAGGGGTCTTCTGCCGGACTGGGTGGCGCCATGAGCAAACGCGCAAATGTCCCGCCCTCCTCAAGCACGACCCAGAACGGCTCCATCACATCCGTGCCATGCACACCCAACGCGGCCAGGTAGTCCGCGAACGGACCCATCTGCAACGCCGCACGCTCCAGCCCGGCGCGGTCCTTCAGGACCGTGATGCAGAATGGCAAACCGGTCGACACAACCTGCGGCGGGTGCGCGATATCGTTTGCAGACAAGCCACCCACCGCCGCCACCAATGCAGGATCGGGTCGCACACCAAAGGTGGGTGCGACTTGCGTCATCCTCACGGACGTGCCCGACACCTCAACCGGAACCACGCCTGCGCCTGTTTCCAGTGTCACTGATCCGTCGCTTATCAGCCCCCGATGGCGCATCGCCGCAACGGTGGCGACGGTCGGATGCCCGGCAAAGGGAATTTCGCGACTGGCCAGGAAATAGCGAACCCTTATGTCGGCCACATCGGACGGGCCGGTAAAGGTACATTCGACAAGCGACGTTTCCCGTACGAAGGCCATGCAGGTCGCGTCATCGAGATGTGCGCCGTCATGCACCACCGCGCACCCGTTGCCGCCAAAGGCGGTATCTGTAAACGCGTCGACCCAATCCACGTCAAATCGCATGCCTGGTGTCCTTGAGTGTCAGAAACGAAAAGGGGCTGCGCACAGCAGCCCCGTAAATCTCACAAAAGACTGGTCCGCGACCGGGACACCTAGTGCAGCGGTTGCGGCGCGTAGTCGTGCTGCCGCGCCAGTGCCAGCGCCAACTTGTGATCCGCCACAAGTGCCAGTTGCTGACCCTCTGCATCGTGAACGGCAAACAGCTGATCAAGGCCTTCGGCCTGATCCTGCACTTCGCGGGGCAGGTTCTCGACCGCGATCGGCTTGACGTAAACCATCCGGCCCACATCGGCGTTCAAATCATAAGGGGTGTTCATGACCTATCCTTTCCTGATGCTGATCGTCTGGACGATTTTTTCGGGTTGCGCGCGGGTCAGATCCACGTGCAGCAAGCCGTTTTCCATGATGGCCTCACCAACCTCGACCCCGTCGGCCAGCACGAAGCTGCGCTGAAACTGCCGGGCGGCGATACCGCGATGCAGGAACACACGTTCCGCAATGTCCTCGGATTGCCGCCCACGAATGACCAACTGCCGGTCCTCCACGGTAATCGATAGGTCTGCCTCTGCAAAACCGGCCACAGCCAGCGTGATCCGATAGGAGTTGTCAGAGGTCTGTTCGATATTGAACGGTGGATAGCCCTCGGCGCTCTTGGCCGTGCGTTCCAGCAATCGTTCAAGTTGCTCAAACCCGAGCATATGGGGATAGGAGCCAAGCGTCATCTTCGTCATGCGACACGTCCTTTGGTCAAGCGACAGTCAATTGGCCCGCCCCTGATGCGGCAGCGGACAATGTGAATATGGGCAGTAATCATGGCAGGAACAAGGTCTAGGCGCATCGCGGTTGTGTGATTATATTCAGTGGACCAGCATCGAGACGGAATCAGCCGCATGAACGCACCAAGCGACATTTCCATGAAAACGGACGATGTCTTGCGCGTCGAACTGGAAGTCTTCCGCTGCGAACACCGTGACCTCGATGAGGCAATCCGCGCCCTGCAGGAGCTCGGCACCTCGGATCAGTTGACGATCCAGCGCCTCAAGAAGAAAAAGCTCCTGCTCAAGGACAAAATCGCGCTGATCGAAGACCGTCTGACCCCCGATATCATCGCCTGAGCTGCGCCATTGCCTCCGGATGGGTTCTGGCTATAGTGCGCGCTTCTTTCAGACGGGCGAATTGACATGACTGACACACCTCCCGCCGTCGGTATCATCATGGGCAGCCAATCGGACTGGCCCACCATGCGCGAAGCGGCCGAGATGCTGGATGCGCTCGAGGTGCCGTATGACACGCGCATCGTGTCCGCCCACCGCACGCCGGACCGGCTCTGGGATTATGGCAAGACCGCCGTGGAGCGTGGCTTGAAGGTCATCATCGCAGGCGCCGGAGGGGCCGCGCATCTGCCGGGCATGATGGCGTCAAAGACGCGCGTTCCGGTGATCGGCGTGCCAGTCCAGACCAAGGCGCTGTCCGGGGTCGACAGCCTCTATTCCATCCTGCAGATGCCGCGCGGCTATCCGGTGGCGACAATGGCCATCGGCGCAGCGGGGGCGGCCAATGCCGGTCTGATGGCGGCGGGCATTCTGGCAACCTCTGATGCAGCACTTGCCACACGGCTGGACGCGTGGCGGGCGGCCTTGTCCGCATCCATCCCAGAGGGGCCGCAGGATGACTGAACCACTGCCGCAAGGCGCGACCATCGGCATTCTGGGCGGTGGTCAGCTGGGCCGCATGTTGTCCGTCGCCGCCGCACGCCTCGGCTTTCGGACGCACATTTTCGAACCGGGTGCTGCGCCTCCTGCAGGCGATGTGGCCCACATGGTTACGACCGCCGCGTATGAGGACAACGACGCGCTTTATGCCTTTGCAACCTCCGTCAACGTCATCACCTATGAATTCGAGAATATCCCCACACTGACCCTTGATGCGCTGGAAGATCACGCGCCCATTCGTCCGGGGCGCGAAGCGCTCCGCGTCAGTCAGGACAGGCTGGTGGAAAAGGAGTTTCTGCGCGGGCTTGGCCTCAAGACCGCTCCGTTTGCGGATGTGCCGGACATGTCGGCCCTCGGCGCCGCCCTGTCCGACATCGGCACACCCGCGATCCTGAAAACCCGCCGTTTCGGATATGACGGCAAGGGACAAGCCCGCCTGACCACGCCGCAGGACGCCAAGGTCGCGCTCGCGGAGATGCAGGGGGCGCCCGCGATCCTCGAAGGGTTTGTGGAATTCAGCCACGAAGTGTCGGTGATCGCGGCGCGCGGGCTTGATGGCTCTGTCGCTTGTTTCGACCCCGGCGAGAACGTGCATGCCGGCGGCATTCTGCGCACGACGACCGTTCCCGCGCGCCTCACCGCGACGCAGCGCACCGATGCGGTGCTGCTGGCTGCACAGATCCTGAACGCGCTGGACTATGTGGGTGTGATGGGGGTCGAGCTCTTCGTGACGCCGCAAGGTCTGATCGTGAACGAGATCGCGCCACGTGTGCACAATTCGGGTCACTGGACGCAGAATGGCTGCACGGTCGATCAATTCGAACAGCACATCCGCGCAGTGGCCGGTTGGCCGCTGGGCGACGCACAACGGTATGCGGATGTCGTGATGGAAAACCTGATCGGCGACGACATGGACCGCGTGCCCGGGATTGCGCGCGACGCCGACGCGGCCCTGCACCTCTATGGCAAGGGTGAACAGCGACCGGGCCGCAAGATGGGCCATGTCAACCGGATCAAGCGCTAGGGTCAGGACCCGACAAACCGCGCCGCGATGTCGCCAGTCATGTAACTCACCCGGCCACCTGCGATGGTCGCCGCGACCCGGTCCTGCGCGTCGAGGATCACCATGTCGGCACGCAGGCCGGGGCACAGCGCACCGCGATCGGACAGGCCCAGAACACGTGCCGGGCCGGACGATAGCAAGGCCCACGCTTCCTTGAGGTCCAGCACGCCTGTGCGCGCCAGCAACAGCGCCGCGCGACGCGGCGACGGGTAGTGATAGTCCGAAGCCAGCGCGTCACACAGACCCATCGCAATCAACTCGATGGCCGACGCGTTGCCCTTGTGCGATCCGCCGCGCACCACGTTGGGCGCGCCCAGCACGACAGCGTCCCCCGCACCACGCGCGGCCTCCGCCGCTGCGGCGGTTTCGGGGAATTCGGCGACATGCGCGCCCCGCGCCCGCCACGTGTCACGATCACCGGCGGTATGGTCATCATGGCTGCCGATGCGCACGCCCATGGCGGTCAGGCGGGGACACAACGCATCCAAGGCCGCGGGCACCCTGTCCGATGCACCGTGCAAATCAAGCAGCATCTGAAAATGCGCGTCCGGATTGCGCCCGGCCTTAAGCGCCTGCCCGGTCAATCGTGGCGGCTTGCGCCCCTCCGCCAGCCGGTCATGCGGCAAATGATCGTTGAACACCACATAATCGACACCCCAAGCCGCCACCCGTTCAGGCAAGCTGCCATAGAGGTCTGTCATGTGGGTCTCAAACCGCAATTGCGGCCGAAGGTCGGTCACCACCGCGCCGCGCACCTCTGACAAACCGGCAAAAACCTGATCTGCAAAATCCAGCCCCCGCAGCCCGCCTTCCCAGCTGACAAACTGCGCAAGCACGCCGGTGGTGATCCCGTTCGCGGCCAACTCTGCCTCGGTCGCACGCAATCCTTCGGTCATCTCCTTCATCGCACCGCGGCGCGGTGCCACGTGCCGCTCGAACCCGTCGCCATGCACATCAATGATCCCGGGCAATACACGGTAGCCCGTCAGATCGACGACGCGTCCTATGGGATCAGCCGCAATGTGCCCGTCTTCAAAGCTGATGCGCGCATCAACCAACCCGTCCGGCAGCAAGACCTCGGCGCCGACCAGATCAACGGCCAGCATCATCGTCCCCGACAAATTGCTCCAGCACGGCCTCGGCCCATGTCAGATCCGCGTCAAACCGTCCACGACGCAGGAATTCCACCACCTGCACAATCACGCGCGGGTTGTTCATCATGAAGGTATGGGTGACGGGCAAGGTCAGATGCGCGACCATTCCGTCTACGCGGGTCGATGCGACCGAGACCTTGCCATCGTCCGGACCCGGCAAAAGCGATGAAAAATAGGGGTTCAACGACTGACTGCCCGCGATGATACCCACCGGATAGGTGACGCCGGGCAAACGTCGCGGCAGGCTGTCCGGTCCGGTGCCCAGCTGCGACCCCGCAGGCCCGTTGATCCAGCCAAATGCGTCCAGGTCGCCCAGCTTGTCGACCACTTCGCTGCCCTGATTTGGTGGCCCCATCATGACCACCCGACCCAGCCTTTCCGGCACCCCATGTGTATCCACCCAATAGCGCAACAGGATCCCGCCCATGGAATGGGTCACCACATGCACCCGTGCCGCCCCGCAGCGCTCCAGTGACCAGGGCAACACCGCTTCGGCCAACGCTTCTACTGACGCGGATGTGGACGGATATCCGGGGCGCACGACGTCAAAGCCTTCGGCCTCCAGCGCCGCTTCCATCACCACAAGTGAAGCCTCGCTGCGCGCGAGCCCATGCAGCAGAATCACGCAATCCGCCGCCGCAGGGCGCGCAAACAGAACCATCAAAAGCAGCAAGGCGTAACGCATGATGCTTGAGATAGCCTCTCCATCCGCCCTATGGAATGCCCCAGCAGCAGATTGGAACCAACATGCGTCCAAAATCACCGCGCCTCGCCGTGCGCGCCATTCTGGTTGAAAACGACCGGTTGCTGATGGTGAATGCCTGGCCGGACGGTCAAAGCCCGCTGATGTGCGCGCCCGGCGGCGGCGTCGAAGTCGGCCAGTCCCTGCCCGACAACCTCATGCGCGAGGTTTTCGAGGAGACCGGGCTCAGTATCTCGGTCGGCGCACCTTGCCTCGTGAACGAATTTCACGATCCCGCCAGCCGCTTTCATCAAGTGGACGTCTATTTCCGGTGCACCCTCGCGCCGGACAGCCCCCGGCCACCCGAGTGGACGGACCCCGAAGGCATTGTGACCGAACGCCGTTGGCTGACACGGGACGAACTGGCACGTACGCCGCACAAGCCCGACAGCCTTGCAGACGCTGCCTTTGGCAGCGCAGGCATCAGCTACGATCCGCTGGAGCCTTTGGTGCGGTGATCGCGACTGCAATACCGCCCAGCACAAGCAACGCCGACAACACAAGATCGAGGCCGACGCGCTCACCCAGCAATACCGCACCGGCAGCAATGGCAATGATGGGCACGCTCAATTGCACCACCGCCGCGGTCTGGGCTGCCAGTTGTGGCAGCACGTGATACCACAGCGCATAGCCCAACCCCGATGTCACGGCGCCGCACAGAATGGCGAGGGCGATGCCGGATGGTGCGACGTGCAGCGACGCCCCGATCAACAAAAGCAGCATCACGGGCAAGGTCACGACAAAATTGGCCGCTGTTGCGGCCAGCGGGTCCTGTGCCCCACGACCAGCCAGCGAATAGGCCGCCCAGCCGACACCTGCGAGCACCATCAGCATCGCGCCTGCGAGATCCGTTTCGCCACCTCCGCCCCCACGCGGCCAAAGCGCATAGACCAACCCGGCAAAAGCCACGCTCGCGCCGGTCAATTGCCGCACGCTTGGTGCAGAACCGCGCAAAGCACCCCAGCCGAACATGGTCACCTGAACCGTACCAAACAGGATCAACGCCCCAAGACCCGCATCCAGTGTCACATAAGCGAGGGAAAAGCCGACCATGTAGACGCTGAGACTGATCACGCCCAGCCCGCGCCCCTTGGCCACAATCGGCAAACCACCCCCACGCACCGACAGGATCATGCACAACGCCACAGCCCCCGCGAGCACGCGGATCACGGCAAAGCTTGATGCGTCAATCGCGCCGCTGTCCACCGCTAGTCGGTTCAAAACCGAATTCGAGGCAAAGGCGACCATGGTCACCGCGGTCAGCAAGGCAAGGCGCAGTGTTTGGGTCACCGGTGCGGAATTCCCAGATTTCCGACGGAAAGCGCGGCACGCAGGTCCAGAAGAAACGCGTTCACCTGGGAGTGTGCGGTAAAGTGATACGTCGTCTTGCCCACCGGAGCGGCTTCAAAAAGCAGGCGCAGGTGCTCCCGCGCGCTGTGCCGCGTGCGCCAGATGAACCCAAGGAACTCCCGGCTGAACTGTTCCGGACACCCCTCCGGCAAGTCAGGCCGCGCACGACCATAGTGCCGCAAGGTCCGCCAGAGCACGCGCCGCAAGCGCAGCCCGACGGCCAGGTCCAACCAGATCAGTGTATCCGCCCGCGCAAGTCGCTGGCTGTAGGTGGCGCTGTGACCACCTTCGAATATCCAGCTGTTCCCCTCAATGACATCAAGGGTCATCTGCGTTTTTTCCGCCCGATCCCGTTCAACCCATCCGGCCTTCCAGTGAATGTGATCCATGTGCACAACCGGCAGAAAGGTCAGGTCCCCCAACATGCGCGCCAATGTCGATTTGCCCGATCCGGGTTGACCGATAATCATCACGCGCTGCATCGCAAGGCCCTCTCGACGCGACCCTGCCGCAACTCGCACCCAAGCGCAACGTGGCATGGGTTGGTGGGTGGGCGCCTTTTGCCCCGCAAGGGGGCAAAACAGAGCACCCGCCAACCCATGAAAAAGGGGCCGCCCGAAAGCGACCCCTCAAATTTTCAGCAAACTGTGCGCAGATTACATCATGCCGCCCATGCCGCCCATGTCGGGCATTGCGGGCGCGCCACCAGCACCTTCCTTGGCGGGCTTGTCGGCCACCATGGCTTCGGTGGTGATCAGGAGTGCCGCGACCGACGCCGCGTCCTGCAGGGCCGTACGGACCACTTTGGCCGGGTCGATGACACCGAAATCAAAGAGGTTGCCGTATTCCTCGGTCTGCGCGTTGAAGCCGAATGTGTCGTCGGCGCTCTCACGGACCTTGCCCGCGACCACAGCACCGTCAACACCGGCGTTCTCGGCGATCTGGCGCAGCGGCGCCTCGATGGCACGACGGACAATCGAAATACCGACGTTCTGGTCGTTGTTTTCGCCTGTCAGGCCTTCGAGAGCCTTGCCAGCCTGAACCAGCGCAACACCGCCGCCCACGACAACACCTTCCTGCACGGCCGCACGGGTCGCGTTCAGCGCATCGTCCACACGGTCCTTGCGCTCTTTCACTTCGACCTCGGTCATGCCGCCCACGCGGATCACGGCAACGCCGCCAGCCAGCTTGGCCACGCGCTCTTGCAGCTTCTCGCGGTCGTAGTCGGATGTGGTTTCCTCGATCTGGCCACGGATCTGGGCGACGCGCGCTTCGATCTCGGCCTTCTCGCCGTTGCCGTCGATGATGGTGGTTTCGTCCTTGGTGATCTGGATGCGCTTGGCCGTGCCCAGCATGTCCATTGTCACGGTTTCAAGCTTCATGCCCAGCTCTTCGGAGATCACCTGACCGCCGGTCAGAATGCCGATGTCCCGCAGCATCGCCTTGCGGCGATCGCCGAACCCGGGTGCTTTCACGGCAGCAATCTTCAGACCGCCGCGCAGCTTGTTGACCACGAGGGTCGCCAGCGCTTCGCCTTCGACGTCTTCAGCGATGATCAGCAGGGGCTTCTGGCTCTGGATCACGCTCTCGAGCAGCGGAACCATGGGCTGCAGCGACGAGAGTTTCTTCTCGTGCAGCAGGATCATGCAGTCTTCCAGCTCGGTGGTCATCTTGTCGGCGTTGGTCACGAAGTATGGCGACAGGTAGCCGCGGTCGAACTGCATGCCTTCCACGACGTCGGTCTCGGTTTCGAGGCCTTTGTTCTCTTCGACGGTGATCACACCCTCGTTGCCAACCTTCTGCATCGCGTCAGCGATCTGGCGGCCCACTTCGGCTTCGCCGTTTGCCGAGATGGTACCGACCTGTGCGACTTCGTCGGAATCCTTGACTTCGCGTGCCGCGCCCTTGATCGCTTCCACAACCTTGGTGGTCGCCAGATCGATGCCGCGCTTGAGGTCCATCGGGTTCATGCCGGCCGCCACCGATTTCATGCCCTCTTTGACGATGGCTTGCGCCAGAACGGTTGCGGTTGTTGTACCGTCGCCCGCTTCGTCATTGGTACGCTGGGCCACTTCCTTGACCATTTGCGCACCCATGTTCTCGAACTTGTCTTCCAGTTCGATTTCCTTGGCGACCGACACACCGTCCTTGGTGATGCGGGGCGCGCCGAAGGATTTGTCCAGCACCACGTTGCGGCCCTTGGGGCCCAGTGTCACCTTGACGGCGTCGGCGAGGATGTTCACGCCGTTCAGCATGCGCGAGCGCGCGTCTGTGTCGAATTTGACGTCCTTAGCAGCCATTTTCGTTCTCCTTTGAGAATGTAGGTTGAGGGGTCAGAGAAGCGTGATCGCTTACTCGATGATCCCCATGATGTCGCTTTCCTTCATCATCAGCAGCTCTTCGCCGTCGATGGTGACCTCGGTGCCCGACCATTTGCCAAACAGCACTTTGTCGCCGGTCTTGACGCCCATTTCGATCAGCTCGCCGCTGTCTTTGCGTGCGCCGGGGCCTGCGGCCACGATCTCGCCTTCGCTCGGCTTTTCCTTGGCGCTGTCGGGAATGATCAGCCCACCAGAGGTTTTCTCTTCGCTTTCGGTGCGGCGTACAAGCACGCGATCATGAAGCGGTTTCAATGCCATCTTTGTAGCTCCTTGAGGCTCAAAGTTTCTCCCTTGACCCCGCATCGGGGCCGTTAGCACTCATCATGGTTGAGTGATAACGTCGCGTAGTTAGGCACCTCTCGAGCCTGAGTCAACGCCTCGTTCCGATGTGATCCCAAAAATTCGAAATATTGCCGCCAAAGACCGATAAACCTTCGGCCTGGGCCGCCGGTTCTCACCCGAAAGTCGCATTCGAAACTGCCGCTATACACCCCAGGTCGATGCCAGCCGCAAGGACGCGGTACTGTCATACGAAAAAAGGAACACGACACGTGAATACGCTGATCAAACCTGCCATTCTCGCTGGTCTTCTCGTCCCCGCGGCTGCCTTTGCCGGCCTGGAACTGGGTCAGACCCTTGGCACCGCCGAGGAAGATGTGCGCAAGGCATTGACCGACATGGGATACACGGTTGAAGAGATCGAATTCGAAGAGGATGAGATCGAGGCCGAAGTGACCCTCGACGGCGTTGCCTACGAAGTCGAGGTCGCAGCCGACACGGGTCAGATCATCGCCATCGAACTCGAAGATGACGAAGACGGCGACGACGACTAAGGTGGCACGAACTCCGGGCCGCTCGCTGGACACGAGCGGCCCACCACAGATGAAAGTACACCTCATGGCCACGCGGCGGACGATCCTCTGGACCCTTTTCGGCATTCAGGCAGTGTGCACCGCATATTTCCTCTACGACATTGTTCTTGATCTCTTGTGGCCAAACCAGAACTCCTTTCTGGCGGAAAGCGATGTTGTCGAAGGCGTTGTGACCGTCGCGTTGTTTCTGGGCCTCGCGTTTACCGGATCGGAACTGCGCCGGATCATGCGGCGACAAAACGAGATCACCGACCAACTCAAGGTCGCGTCAGGGGCCTTTGCCGATCTGCTTGAAACCCGGTTCGACGAATGGGACCTGACGGAGGCCGAACGCGCGGTCGCGGTGCTGGCCCTCAAGGGCTATTCGGTTGCCGAAATGGCCGAGTTGCGGAAAACGGCGCAAGGCACGGTCAAGGCGCAATGTGCCGCCCTTTACCGCAATGCGGATGTGTCAGGACGCCTGCAATTTCTGAGCCTGTTTCTCGACGATCTGATGGCGGAAACCCTGATCCCCGGACGCGCGTAGCGTTTTCCGATCCGGAAAACGGCCGGAAACCGTATCGGTTTCCGCTCCCTTCGTTGACCTTGGGCGAAATTCTGACCTACGGTTGAACCGGATCAA
The DNA here is from genome assembly GCA_964603315.1 of uncultured Rhodobacterales bacterium. Taxonomy (GTDB): domain Bacteria; phylum Pseudomonadota; class Alphaproteobacteria; order Rhodobacterales; family Rhodobacteraceae; genus Tateyamaria. Next base: position 4,128 of record CAZRUV010000080.1, on the reverse strand, counting down.
GGAACGGGGTCGGCGATGGCGCATCACACGAAACTTCTTTCGGCACTGGCCTTTGCGGTTCTGGCCGCGGGCTGCGGTGAGGTGGCCCAGGCGCCCGAAACCGTGCGCATGACCGTTCAGGAGGGTGGCCAGGGCATCAACGGCACGTACCGCAGCAGCGGCTTTTCCCAATCGCAGGTGCGCCAGATGGTTGGCCGCGTCTGCACCAGCGCAGGCTTCTCGGGGTTTACCCAAACGGTGAATGGCGACTTCGTCAGCTTTTCGGCGTTCTGCTCCGCACCCACTCGGTACACCAACGGCGCACAAGCGCTGTTCGAGGCGCAGGATGACGGCACCGTGGATTTCACGATCGACTACACGCAAAACGGCCGCGCCGTCGAAACAGGCGGCAATTTCGCCATCTGATCAGCCGCCAAGCTGTGTGCGTGCGTCGGCGACGGCCTCGGCTCCCTTGGGTGTGAGTCCGTAGACGCCTTTTTCCACCTTTTCGAACCAGCCATAGTGGTCGTCCCGCATCATGGTTGTCGCCCGCGCGACACCGGTTTCGCGCGCAACATCCGCGCCTTTGCTGGCCCCGACTTCGAAAAGGTACAGCGCAAGGCGCAGCGCATCCTGCCGGTATGCCGTCACCAGCCCGGCGCGGGTCTGTCCGCCGTCGTTCGGGTCACCTGTGCGTGCGGCGAACTCCTTGAGCAAACGCCCCTGCCGTTTGGTATTCTTGCGGGGGGCATAGGGGCCGGGGTCGCAATGAACCTGTACAAGCCCATCTGACAACCGCACCGTTATCAGACCGAGCCCGAGGCGGCGGCAGAGACGGGTCATGTCCTTGACCGCCTTCTGAAACCGTTTGCCGGTGCCCCGCGCCGTGGCCATGTAGACATCATCGCTCACCCCGAGGCGCGCAACGCACTGGTGCACCAGCGCCAGCGAGAAGCCCAGCTTCAGTTCGACAATCACGGGCGGTTCCGCCCCGCGCACGGCCACCACATCTGCTGCCCCGACCTCGGATTTCACCACATATCCCTGATCCTCCAGAAAGGATTTCACGGGTGGGTACAGGTCGGTTTCGCGTGCGGTCACGGCAATCCGTTCCGATAGAGTCTGGCCCGGGCGAGATAACAGCGCGCCCGGACCGTTTGGCAAGCGTTATCGCCCGCCGGTGCGCCCCGGAAAGCGCGGCGGACGCCCGCCGCGGGTCTGCGCGCAGTTGGTTGGGCGACCGCCACGTGGGTGTGCGGGCGGACGGACGGGTGTTTTGGGCCGCAGGCTGGACACAGTTCGTCTGTCCCCGCGCAGGCGGGTGGGTTTGCGTGTTTTCGGCATGATGTGCCTCGTCAGTTCTGGAATGGGAATGCGCAAGCGCGCGGGCGAAACCCGCAAATGCGGGTCAGGCGAAATGGTCCATTGTCAGAATACTCCAGAGCCGGATGGCGCCATCTTTGGCGCAGTAAGGGTGGGCGGTCAGACCGTCTTGTCCATGTGCAGGGCACTCCTTGGCTTGAGTGCGAACAGGATACACGTCACGCATGTGCCGGTCAACGCGCCCTGCGTCACAAGATCACCCCACCGCCCCCGGTGACACCGGCAAACGCGCTGCTATAAGGGCGCGAAATTCGGACGCTTAGAGGACGCCTTCATGACCACGCTTGTCTTTGGACACAAATCGCCTGACACGGACTCCACAGGCTCACCCATCATCTGGGCCTGGTACCTGAACGAGATCAAGGGCGGCAACGCAGAGGCGGTTTTGCTGGGCGAGCCCAACACCGAAGCGGCGTTTGTCCTGAAACACTGGGACCTGCCGAAACCGCGCATCATCGACGGCGTCGAGGCGGACCAACCCGTCATCGTCGTCGACACCAACAACCCCGCAGAACTGCCCGACGCGATCAATGACGCCGACATTCAAGCAATCATCGACCACCACAAGCTGGTTGGCGGGCTGGAAACCAAAGGGCCCATCGACATCCGCATCGAACCCCTGGCCTGCACGGCCACGATCATGTGGAAAATGATCGGAAAGGACATGGCGCAGGCCCCCAAATGGGTCAAAGGCGCCATGCTGTCCTGCATTCTCTCCGACACGCTTGAATTCCGCTCGCCGACCACGACGCAAGAGGACAAGGCCATCGCCCATGACCTCGCCAAGGACCTTGGGATCGAGATCAGTGAATACGCGTCGCAGATGTTCGAGGCCAAATCCGACGTCTCCGCCTTTTCCGACGCAGAACTGTTGCGCATGGACAGCAAGGAATATGCCGTGGACGGCACGCAATTCCGGGTCTCTGTGCTGGAAACCACCGCGCCCAAGCTGGTGCTTGACCGCAAGGACAGCCTGATGGCCTCAATGGTCGATGTGGCCAAGGAAGACGGTGCAGACGAGGTTCTGTTGTTTGTCGTGGACATCCTCAACGAGGAAGCGACAATGCTGATCCCCAATGACCGGGTGAAGGGTGTCGCGGAAAAGAGTTTTGATGCGACTGTGAGCGGCGACACCGTGGTCCTGCCCGGCATCATGAGCCGCAAGAAACAGATCATTCCCAACCTCAAGGTTTGATCCCAGAGATCAGCGGCCCTGCGGGGCCGCTTTTCCGTTGCCGGAGGCGCGCATGACCCAAATCGTCCAATCCCTGTCCGAAATCTCCGCTCGCTATGACGCGCTGTTTGTCGACCTCTGGGGTTGCGTGCATGACGGGGTCAAGGCGTTGCCGGACGCGGTGGCGGCCTTGCAGGCCTACCGTGCGCAAGGGGGCAAGGTGGTGCTGGTCACGAACTCCCCGCGCCCGCGGGCTGGTGTTGAAAAGCAGCTGGTGCATTTCGGCGTGCCTGATGACGCCTGGGACACCATCGCAACCTCTGGCGACAGCGCGCGCGCAGCCCTGTTCAGGGGCGTCGTCGGCCAAAAGGTGTTCTTTGTCGGCCAACCGGGTGAGGAAAAGTTCTTTCAGCCCATTGGCGTGATCAAGGACCCGGTGAATATCGAGCTGGTCCCGCTGGACCAGGCCGAGGCCATCGTCTGCACGGGGCCGCGTGATCCGCTGGCCGACCCGGACGTGATGCGGCCCGAGTTCCTGATGGCGAAAACGCGGGGGCTGAAACTGCTCTGCGCCAACCCCGACATCGTGGTGGACCGTGGCAATGTGCGCGAGTGGTGCGCTGGCGCGCTGGCCCGGCTCTATACTGAAATGGGGGGTGAGAGCCTCTATTTCGGCAAACCGCATCCGCCGATCTACGATCTCGCGCGACGCAGGCTGGCGGAGTTGGGCGCGGATGTGCCAGACGCCGGGATCCTGGCCATCGGCGATGGCGTTCTAACGGACATTGCGGGCGCCATGGGAGAGGACATCGATTCGCTCTTCATCACCGGTGGCCTCGCGGCAGCCGAGACCAAAACGTCGCACCAACCGGACCCGGACGCGCTCAAAGCCTACCTTGCAAAGGAAAAAAGCGCCCCGACCTTCGCGATCGGCTATTTGCGCTAGACCACTTTTCCCTTGATTTTCTGCGCGCGCAAAGTAATTACCTTGCGTGAATGGCGTGCGTTGCGTCAGAAAATTACCGGAGGGTGAAGATGTTGGACAACCTGCCCCGTGGCACGATCTGCATCGAAGACATCGAGATGGGCATGTCCCGGTCCTTGCGCAAAGTCGTAACGGACGAGGATATCGAGATGTTTGCCGCCGTATCGACGGACCGCAACCCGGTGCATCTGGATGATGATTATGCGCGCGACACGATCTTTGAGGGGCGCATCGCGCACGGGATGCTGACTGCGGGTCTCGTGTCTGCTGTGATCGGGGAACAGTTGCCGGGACACGGCACGGTGTATCTGGGACAATCGCTGAAATTCCTCGCGCCCGTCCGACCCGGTGACATGGTCGAGGCGATGGTGACCGTGACGGACATTGATTTTTCCAAACGCCGGGTGCGCATGGACTGCGCCTGCCGCGTGGACGGTAAGAAGGTGCTGGTGGGCGAAGCGACCGTGCTGGCACCGTCCCGCAAATTCGACTGATCCAAAGGCCGCGCTGACGCGCGACGACATTATTTGGAAGGGGCTCCGCCCCTAGCCCTGCGGCTTCCCCCGGGCAAGTGTGTTGTTCAAGCAGGCTGATATGGCCTGTTTTC
>CAZRUV010000079.1:3201-16618 GCA_964603315.1 uncultured Rhodobacterales bacterium | reverse complement strand
GTCAAAATCTCCTGTGACACTGAAATAGTGGCACAGTTTTACGGGGCTAAGACAGCCGACCTCGATATATTCGCCAAGGCGGAAGGCGTCGTCGATGAGAAAGAAGATGCCCGCCACGATGTCGCGCACAAGCGATTGCGTGCCAAAGCCTATGGTAATGCCGACAATACCGGCACCGGCAAGGATCGGCGCGATGTTCACGCCCGCCGCCGCCAGAACGCTAAGCACGACCATGATCAGCAGCGTCACCATCAGAATTGTGCGCAAAAGCGGAAGCAACGTGATCATGCGCGCCTCCGGCCCCGGCGCCTGCCCATCCACGGGTGGTTCATAATCCGCGATCCGCTTGTCGATGACGGTCTTGGCCCATGTCCAGACGAGGTCAGCCAATAGCAGCGCCACGATGCTGTCGATCAGAACCTCGAGCACGCGGCCCATGATCGAACGGTCCGATGACAGGTCGAGCACGCTGACACCCCACGCCCATGACAGCAAAAGCACAGCAGAAATGAGAAACAGGAAACGCGCACCACGCTGAACGATGGGTCGCGTCGCCGCATAGGGATCGGCGAATTCTGGCGTTTCAGGCTGCGGCTCGCCCTCTTCGAGCTCACCATTGCCCTCTGCCCGGTCGAACGCGTCCAGTGCCGCCTGCGCTTCGGCCATATGCGCGTCATGCAGGGCGGCTGTCGACTGGTCAAAGAAGTGGTCGATCCACGCCCGCATCAACCGCAGCCCCGGCACGGTCAGCCCAACGATGAGGACCGCCCACATCACGCCCCAAAGGCCCGCCAGCCACAACGCGAACACCACGCCCACGAGGATGAGGAGGAAGTTGCGCCAGATCAGGATCGCTCTGGGCGAGGCCTGCATGTTGCACAGGGCGGGCAGCCGACGAAACGTGATCCAGATGCAGATCCAGGACACAAGCACGACAAAGAGCGCAAGGACAACGGTTTGGGCCAGAGCAACGATGGCGAGGCTGCTGTCGAGGTCCACCTCGTGTTCTTCCACAACCCGGTTCAGCATGTAGGACAGCGCAAAGGCCGCAACGACCGCCACCGCCATGACCTGCACGATCCGGTGCAGGAATTGCGCGGCCGCGGTTCCATAGGGGACAAGCCGCAACTCAGGCGCGCGAGGCGCCTGAAAGAACAGCGAAACCGTTGTCAGGACGCGGAAGAGGAGGACGGAAACAAGCAGGTCCAGAACCAGACTTTCAACAAGCGGATGCCAGTCGAAACTGTCAAACGCACCGATGCTGCCAATGGCAAAGATACCAAGCCCTGCAAAGATGATCGCCGCACGCAGCAACGCGCCCACCAGTTTTTGCGAAGGCGCGTCCTTTGGTGCTTGTTCGATGCGCAACAGCGGATACCGCAGCGTCTGGCGGTACAACCATTCAAGGCCGAAACCGATCAGCAGGAAGATCAGGATATAGGTGACCGATCGCACCTTCTGCGCATGTGATAATTCGGTGACCCAGACGTCGCTCAGAACCGCCGGCATCTGTGGCAACACCTGCCAGGCCAGCGCCAGCGACTGCGCGCGCTCACCGATCCGCGCCAGCTGCGTATCGACCTGTTCGCGAAGCGTCAGCGCAGGACCGTTGTCTAGCGTTCCGTCAGGATTGGCGCTGTCCGCGATCCACGCCTGAATGGTCGGATCCCCCAGCAATCGCAGAAACTCACGCACGTCATTGGGTGACGGTGCCGCTGTTGCTGGCGCGTCCGTGCTGCCCGTTGCGGGCACGAATTGGGCCGACGCTGCACCCGCACAGAGCAGCAGGGCGAAAACAAGGGCGAAGCGGCGCAACCAGTCCATCAGGTTGCTCCTGCCGGTGCCTTGGCGGCACGCTTGGTTTCGGAATAATCGAGGTTGGAATAGTCCGCTTCAATGACCCGCGCCACCTCGAGCGCACCATCGGTTGGCTTGATCTGGCAGGCCAACCGTTCATCCGGACCGGCGTTCCACCGTTGCAAGACCTGCGCCTCAGCGTCCGTTGGCTGTGGCAGATGCGCATTGCCCGACAAGATGCGGACCCGCAGGTGCCGCAGCGCCCCCGCCCGCGACAGACGCTTGCATGTGGCACGTCATGCGCGCGGGCCATTTCCAGCAGAGTCATGCCCGGTTCGGCCTCGAAGGTCGCAGAGCGAGCGCCCGTGTAGGTCACGCGCACGCGGCCCGGCGGCACGCGGCGCAGGCGCAGCCAACGGGCGGCGAGCGCCAGCAGGACGAGGCCCAGCGAAACGCGAGTGGCGATTTCCGTACGATCCTGCGCTTTTGCAATAATCCCCGGAATGTCCTCAGCGGCGACCGAGGGCCCGTCGGCATTCGGGTCATCTTGCAAAACAAACCCGGCGCCCCCTTCGTCAACGGGGATGACCTGCCGTCCCGCTTCGACATATCCCAGCATCGCAAGGATCGGCAGCGCAACGACAAAGGGGTAGAACACGCGCATGACACGGGCGGACCCGTCGCGCGCTTGCAGCCATGTATACACGCCAATGGCGCCGTGTAACCATACGACAACAAGCATCACGATCTGCATCAACCCGGCGGCTGGCGATACAACCCAGAACTGGTTCAGAACCAGTACGTAGTTGGTGCGCAGGCCAAGCGCGTCCGCAGCGATGATCCCAAAGACGTGCGGCGCCAAAAGCGGGATGATCATCACCCCGGCAATCATCTGCGCCATGTCATAGGCAGGCACGCGCAACGTATTGCGCAGGTAAAGCGACAGCAGCGCCAGCAGGAAATGCACCGCCAGGGACACGTACAATGCCAATTGGAGCGGTGGAAACGACGTCCAGACCCCGGTCAGCGTCCACCGCCAGTCTTCCATCATCTGGACCGAGATCAGACCAAGTGCCAGGTTCGCCAGATGCATGCTGATGAACAGGAACATGATCATCCCTGTTACAATCATTGCACGCAGGCGCAGGGACGCCAGCCACGGATTACTTGCGGCAAATTCCGTCATGCGTGTGATCCCCCCGAATGCATGCGCCTGGGCAAAACCCGGCCCCTTGGTGCCGAACACTTTATTGATTGGCGCGAACGGTCAAGTTTGCGGTGCCGTTTTCGCGCCAAGGCCAGGCAAACGTCGCCGCATGGTACCCGCGTTCAACGTCAGCCTTTGCAAGACAGTTCTCGGCGCAGGTCTTACCCAACCTGATGAGCGTCCAGATACGTGCCCAAGCTGTCCTTGAACACTTCAATGAACTCCATCGTGATCAGCGACGGGTTCTTGTGCACCGGGCGGACGAGTGAAATGCAATGCGGCAAGTGGGGGTAGAACGGCCGAAAGCACACGCTTTGCGTGGTGTATTTGACAGCATCCAGTTCGCTGACAATGGACACGCCCGCGCCGTTGGAGACCAGTTCGCAGGCGGCGGTGAACTGGCGCACCTCGATATGCGACCGCAACTCGATCTCGTCCTCGCGAAAGCGTCGTTCGAGTTCCTGGTAAAACACACTGTCCTTGCGGGTGTGAATGACATTCTCGCGCTCCAGATCACGCGGTCGGATTTGCTCGCGTTGGGCCAGCCGGTGACCTTCCGGGAAAATGCAAACCGTTCGAATATTCAGATCGGTCTTTTCCACGGCGGGATGCCCGGTAAAGCCGTCCGTGATGCCAAAGTCATATTGCTCGGTGATCATCCATTCCAGAATGCGCTCCGGTCTGTCCGGCTCGATTGTCATCGAAATGCCGGGCCGTTCCTTGAGAAAGTCCGCCACCACGGCGGGCAAATGGCTTGTGGCAAAGCCGGGCAGGCAGGCGATGCGGATATGACCGGCCTTGCGCTTGGTGATGTCCACGCTGACATCCGAGATATGCCGCATCAGTTCGATCACGCGCCGTATGTCCGGCTCCAGAAGGCGGACTTCCTGCGACGCCACAAGGCGCCCGTCGCGCTTGTCAAAAAGCGGAAAATCGAACTCTCTACCGAGATCGGCAAGCAGGCGGCTGATGGCGGGCTGGCTGATCCCCAACTCCGCCGCCGCAGCTGTCATGGAGCCGTTACCGATCACAGCCATAAGGGCCTCAAGCTGTCGGATTCGCAGGTTTTTTCGGGTTTGCATGTATGGGCTCACTGCATGGCGTTCGTGGCAAAGTATAAGGTTGTATTATATTTTGGAAAGCCGAATGCATCTTGCATTATGCCCTTCTCTCGCTAGTGTTGAATCACGCGACGATCCGACAGCTGTTTCGCTGATTTTGACGTCACAGGCACCGAAACAGGTGCAAGGGAGGAAAACATGAAAAGACATTTGCTCGGCCTCGCGGCCGTATCGACGATGCTGACGCCAATTGCGGCCTCGGCACAAACCGAAGTGCAATTCTGGCACGCGTTCACAGGGCGTCTGGGCGAGCTTGTGGCCGCGCAGGTCGAGGAATTCAACGCCAGCCAAAGCGACTACAAGGTGGTGCAAAGTCACAAGGGCAACTATTCCGAAACCCTGAACGCGGGCATCGCGGCTTTCCGCGCGCAGGAACAACCGCACATCCTGATGGTGTTCGAAGTTGGCACAGCCACGATGATGGCTGCCGACGGCGCTGTGCGCCCGGTCTACGAGGTGATGAGCGAAAGCGGCGCAACCTTTGATCCTGACGCCTATATCGGGTCGGTCAAAGGGTATTACACCACAACGGACGGCGACATGCTGTCGTTGCCTTTCAATTCCTCGACACCGGTGCTCTGGGTGAACCGCGACGCGTTCGAAGCGGCTGGCGTGGACCCGGACATGGACCTGTCGACATGGGAAAATGTCGGTGGCGCGCTTGATGCGCTGAAGGCAGGCGGGTCAGAGTGCCCGCTGGTCACGGCATGGCAAAGCTGGATCCACCTCGAGAACTTCTCGGCCTATCATGACGTGCCATTTGCGAGCCAGGACAACGGCTTTGCGGGTCTGGACACCGAGCTGATGCTGAACGGCCCGGCGCAGGTTGCACACCTGAGCGCGATGCAGGAATGGGCGCAGGACGGCAAGTTCATCTACACCGGGCGCCGCAACGAAGGCGGTGCGAACTTCCGGGCCGGGGAATGCGCGCTCTTTACCGAAAGTTCGGCGGGTTACGCGGGTATCAAGGCCGAAGCCGAGTTCGACTTTGAAGTGCGGCCGCTGCCCTATTGGAAGGCCATCACGGACGAGCCGCAAAACACCATTATCGGCGGTGCCTCGCTCTGGGTCATGGAAGGCCATGAGGCCGAGGAATACAAAGGCGTCGGAGAGTTCCTCGCCTTTCTTTCATCGGCGAACGTGCAGGCGTCCTGGCACCAGAACACAGGCTATCTGCCCATCACGGCCGCTGCGGGAGACCTGACCAAACAACAGGGCTTCTACAACGAGAACCCCGGCACCGATATCGCCGTGATGCAGATGACGGCCAAGGAACCAACCGCAAATTCCAAAGGCTTGCGCCTTGGGTCCTTCGATCAGATCCGCGGGATCATCGACGAAGAACTGGAGGCGATCTGGTCTGGTGACAAGACCGCGCAGGCCGCGATGGACAGCGCCAAGGAGCGCGGTGACGCGCTGCTGCGCCGGTTCGAATCCGCCAATCGTTGATCAACCCAACCCACCCCGGACCTGTGCCGGGGTGGGTTGACCCTTTGCGGATCCGGATCGGCTGATGGAAAAGCGCGTCACATTTCGGGGCTGGTTGCTGCCGCTGTTGCTGATCGCACCGCAGGTGCTGATTTCGGCCGTTTTCTTTTTCTATCCGGCGGCACAGGCGATCTGGCAGTCGCTGTTCATTCCTGACCCGTTTGGCTTGTCCTCCCAATTCGTCGGGCTGGGCAATTTCGAATTCCTGCTCAGCGACAGGTTTTACCGCGCGGCCTTTCTGACCACGGCGCTCTTCTCGATCCTGGTGACGCTGTGCAGCATGATCCCGGCGCTGTTTCTCGCTGTCATCGCCGACCGCCTGATCAAGGGATCGGGCGTCTATCGCACGATGCTGATCTGGCCCTATGCCGTTGCCCCGGCGGTCGCGGGGGTCTTGTGGCTGTTCATGTTCAATACCCGCGTGGGCGTCGTATCATGGTATCTGGGTCAGATGGGCTATGACTGGAACCACGTGTTGAACGGGGGCGAGGCCATGGGCCTTGTCGTCGTGGCCTCGGCCTGGGGTCGTATCAGCTACAACTTCCTGTTCTTCTTTGCCGCCCTGCAATCCGTACCACGTTCGGTGATCGAAGCGGCGGCGATTGACGGCGCGCATTTCTGGCGCCGGTTCTTCGGGATCGTCTTGCCATTGATCACGCCGACGGCGTTCTTCCTGCTGGTCGTAAACGTGGTCTACGCCTTTTTCGAAACCTTTGGCGTGATCCACACGATCACCGGCGGCGGACCACAGCAGACGACAACGATCCTCGTCTACAAGGTCTTTTCCGACGGGTTCGTGGGGCAAGACCTGGGGTCGTCTTCGGCACAATCCGTCATCCTGTTGCTGGTTGTCGGCCTGCTTACGGTGATCCAGTTCAAATATGTCGAAAAGCGGGTGCATTACTGATGGCACAGCAAAGCGGCATGGTCGAAAAGCAAGGCATGGGCATCTGGCTCACCCATGTGTTCATGATCCTTGGCGTGCTGGTGATCTTTTTCCCGATCTGGCTCGCCTTCGTGGCGTCGACCGTGACCCAGGCGGATATCATCCGCCCGCCCATGCCGATCTGGCCCGGCGACCAGTTCTTTATCAACTACAAGAACGCGATCTTCTCCGGCATCAACGTGCCCGTCGGCACGATGCTCATCAACAGTCTCGTGATGGCCATCGGCATCGCGGTGGGGAAAATCGTGATCTCGCTGCTGTCGGCCTTTGCGATCGTCTATTTCCGCTTTCCGGGCAGACAGACCTTTTTCTGGATGATCTTCATCACGCTGATGCTGCCCGTCGAGGTGCGCATCGTGCCGACATTCGAGGTTGTGGCGGGTTTCGGCATGCTCAACAGTTATTCCGGTCTGATCTTCCCGCTGATCGCTTCGGCCACCGCGACGTTCCTCTTCCGCCAGTTCTTTCTGACCATCCCCGACGAACTGGCCGAAGCCGCGCGCGTCGATGGGGCGCGGCCGATGCGGTTTTTCGTTGATATCGTCGTTCCCATGAGCCGGACCAATATCGCGGCGCTGTTCGTGATCCTGTTTATCTATGGCTGGAACCAGTACCTCTGGCCGCTTCTGATCACCACGGATCCGGAGATGAACACCATCGTCATGGGCATCAAGCAGATGTTTCCCAGCGGCGATGATTTTGCCCACTGGCCCACCATCATGGCGACGTCGATCCTTGCAATGATACCACCGGTCATTGTCGTGGTGTCCATGCAAAAGCTGTTTGTACGCGGCCTGGTTGATAGCGAGAAATAAGATGGCAACGGTCACCCTGCAGAACGTCAAGAAGAGCTTTGGGCCAACGGATGTGATCCATGGCATCGACATGGAGATCGAAGATGGAGAGTTCATCGTCATCGTCGGTCCATCCGGCTGTGGCAAGAGCACCTTGTTGCGGATGGTCGCGGGGCTGGAAACGGTGACAGCGGGCGATGTCCTGATCGGCGGCGACCGCGCCAATGACAAGGAACCCATGGACCGGGACATTGCCATGGTGTTCCAGAACTACGCGCTCTACCCGCACATGTCGGTGCGCCAGAACATGGGCTACGGCCTGAAGATCGCGGGAATGCCCAAGGCCGAGATCAACGCAAAGGTCGAAGAGGCCGCCAAACTGCTGCAACTCGAAGCGCTGCTGGACCGCAAGCCGCGGCAATTGTCGGGCGGGCAGCGTCAACGGGTGGCCATGGGCCGGGCGATCGTGCGCGAACCGGCGGTTTTCCTGTTTGACGAACCGCTCTCGAACCTCGACGCCAAGCTGCGCGTGCAAATGCGGCTGGAAATTCGCGAGTTGCAGTCCAAGCTCGGAATTACCTCGCTTTATGTGACCCATGATCAGGTCGAGGCGATGACCATGGCGGACCGCATGATCGTGATGCACGCCGGCGTGGCCGAACAGATCGGCACACCGCTGGAGGTCTATGAAACGCCCCGAACGCTCTTTGCCGCGCAATTCATCGGTAGCCCGGCCATGAACGTCTTTGACGCGGAGATCTCTGACGGCGTGGTCAAACTCGGTAATGCCACCATCGGGTCGGTTCAGGGTCAGGACGGGCCGGTCAAGCTCGGGCTGCGGCCCGAGCATCTGGTGGCAACGGATGACGGCCCGATCGAGGCGCATATCCAGATGTCCGAACCGCTTGGCGCCAACACGCTGTTGCACGGACGGCTGAGCGAAAGCGGCCATGCCATTACCATCAGCCTCGCGGGAGTGCACACCATTGGCGATGGTGGCGCGACACAACGCTTTTCAGCAAAGGCGGAGCATGTCCACCTGTTCGACCCTGTGACCGGTCAAAGGCGCGGCGACTGACGGCAGGCGTGTCGCCCACCAGCCGTTGCCCGCGTTCCACGATGTGAGGTGCCGCGCCGCATGCAGGGCAAACGCTGACGCGCGGTCAGGTCACGCAGCGCAATTGGTCGCTCAAATCGGTCAAACTCGTCGTGATATCCCGCGAGCGAATAAACCTGCGACCCGTCTCACCGCCGCCCCACGCCACGTTTTTCAACGCTTTTCTGCTCTCACGGTTCACAGAGTCTGTGACTATTCGCATTCATTATCCCCTGTATTCGCACAAAGAATTTCAAAGAAATGCGCGCCTTCGCACTTGGTACAGCGGCGGGGAGGCCAATCGTTTCGGTCTGATCTCCGCTGAAACCAAAACTCATGCGGAGATAACCCCATGCTTCCCGAAATCCTTGCCAGCTTGCGTGCCAAACTTCTGAGCACGTCCACACTGGCCCAAGAAACTGTCCGCGACGGGCAGACCCTGACGAACGGATTTTTCCAAAACACCGTCGTCGACAATACCCCTGCATTTGTTCTGAACAACGATCTGGCGCGGTTTCTGAACTTTGGCATTGTCGAAACCAACGATGCCGCGTCCGCCGTATCTGTCGAAGCGGACAACGTTCAGGTGTTCAACTTCCGGTCCGGCAGCATCGAGGCCAATGGCCCGGTCGCGACGGGCGTCGAAGTGACCGACGGCTCAAGCGCAGACATCCGTAACTTTGGCAGCATTGCTGGCGAATTGAACGGTGTCGAATTCAGCGCGCCGAACAGCTCGGGCACGCTCGACAACTTCCGTGGCGGGGTTATCTCCTCCGACAGCCGTGCGGTCGAGATCGAAGGTGAGGGCATCAGCGTCCGCAACTTTGGCGACATTGTCGGCACCGGCAACCAGCGCAACGGCACCATCTACACCAACGCAACCGCCGAAGATGTCAGCATCTCGAATTTCACTGGCGGTACGATTGATGCAGGTGACGGCAACGACGGCGCCGGGATTTCGTTGCAGGTGGGCGACGAAGCCAATGATGTGGTGTCGAACACGATCTTCAACGGCTTTGGCGCCACGATCCAGGGGCGCGGCCAGGCTGCGGCCAACACGGGCGGCGCAGGTGACGGTATTCGTCTTGACGATGGCGCCGAAGGGGCCGTGTCGGACACAGACATTGTCAACAGCGGTCTGATTTCCTCCGAATCCAATCAGGGCACCGCAGCGGGTATCCGGATTGCGGACGGTCTTGCGGCCGAAGGCACGATCCTCAACACCGAAACCGGTGTCATCGAAGGGGTCCGCAACGGCCTTTACATCGGTCAGGGCGAGCATGATCTTGACGCGCTGAACTTCGGCACGATCCAGTCGGACAGCCGCGCCGTGAACATCGACGGCACCGGCGTCGATCTGGTCAATGGCGGCGACATCCTCGGCACGGGCGATCAGCGCAACGGCACCGTCTACGCCGACGGAACAGCCGATGACTTCTCGGTCTCGAACCTGCCTGACGGCACAATTGATGCGGGCGAAGGCAATCAGGGCTCGGGCTTTGGCGCCGAGATCGGCGGGACCGCTGACGGCGCAAACTCGTTCGAGCTGAACAACGCCGGTACGATCCAGGGCCGCGGCAACTCAGGCGCTGCGACCAGCCTCGCGGGTGATGGCGTACGCATCGGCAATGTCGGCAACGAAGGCGTCACAGATGCCGTGATCACCAACTCGGGCGAGATCCTGTCCGAAGGTGCAAATGGTACCGTCGCCGGTGTGCGCGTCGTGAACGGTATCGACTTCCAGGGCACGTTGTCTAACTCCGGCACCATCGCCGGTGTTCAAAACGGTGTCTACTTCGGTGAGGGCGACCACACAGGTGGTTCATTCATCAACGAAGAGTCCGGTGTGGTGACCTCCGACAGCCGCGCGCTGAACATCGACGGTACGGGTCTGAGCGTCGAAAACGCAGGTTCCATCCTTGGGACCGCTGATCAACGCAATGGCACCGCCTATGCCGACGGCACAGCCGATGACTTTTCTGTCCTCAACAGCGGTTCAATCGACGCCGGTGTTGGCAATCAGGGGTCCGGATTTGGTGCAGAAATCGGCACCGCAGAAGATGGCGCGAATACTTTCACACTCGAAAACTCCGGTGTGATTCAGGGGCGTGGAAACGCAGGCGCTGCGACCAGCCTCGCCGGTGACGGCGTGCGCATCGGCAATGTCGGCAACGAAGGTGTCACGGATGCGACCATCACCAACACCGGTGCGATCCTGTCCGAAGGCGCGAACGGCACTGTTGCTGGTGTACGTGTCGTCAACAACATCAGCTTCCAAGGCACGCTGACCAACGCTGGCACCATCGCGGGCGTTCAGAACGGCGTCTATTTCGGCACGGGCGATCACACGGGCGGGTCCTTTGTGAACTCCGGTGTTGTGACCTCGGACAGCCGTGCGCTCAACATCGATGGCGAAGGCCTCGAAGTTGTGAACTCCGGTGCGATCCTTGGCACAGGCAACCAACGCAACGGCACCGTCTATGCGGACGGTACCGCCGACAACTACACCTTCACCAACTCAGGTTTGGTGGACGCTGGCCTCGGCAACAGCGGCTCTGCCGTGTCACTGCAGACCGGTGATGCCCCGGGTGACGTTGTGTCCGCAGCCATCTTCAACAGCGGTGTATTCCAGGGGCGCGGTGACGCGACCGAAGGCAACACCGTGGGCGATGGTCTGCGCCTTTTCAGCAACCAGGAAGACGCAAGCTTTGCCGGTCTGGTGCAGAACGAAGGCGTCATTGCCGGGTCCACCGACAGCGATGCTGCCGCCGGTATCCGCATTGATGGTGGGCTGAGCCTGCTCGGTGCGATCCTGAACGAAGGTGAAATCACCGGTAATGTAAACGCCATCGACGCACGTGACGCCGGAGACGTGACATTCGTCAATGACGACGACGGTTTGGTAAATGGTAACGTGTTGCTTGGTGCCGGAGACGACATCGTTGTGGACCTCGGTCAGATCAACGGTGTCGTCGATGGCGGCGCAGGCGATGATGTCCTGATTGCCGGGAACGGCGACAACGTGATTGTCGGCGGGCTTGGCAACGACTTCATCGACGGTGGCGACGGCATCGACACGGCTGATTTCTCGGATCAGGACGTGGCGGTGAACGTCAACCTCGGCGCAAATGGCAATGGCACCGCAGTGCGTGACACCGGCTTTAGCGTCAGCGTTGTGGATCAGGTCGTTGCGAACGGCGCAGCCTTTGTGGCGGCCGCCGAAGCGGGCGACCTCTACTTCAACGTCCACACCAGCGACTTCCTCGGTGGAGAGATCCGCGGCCAGTTGACCGTCGTCAGCGACACCGGCACGGGTCATGACCGCGTCATCGAACTGGCCGGATCGCTGGATGCCAGCCAGGAGCCTGGACCGACCTCCGAAAGCGACGCAACGGGCGAAGGATCGATCACCATCCGCTTCAACGAAGCTGGTGAGGTGCTCTATTCCTCCGAACTGAGCGTTGTGGGCCTGAACGAGGCGGACTTGCAAACTCCGGGCGCAGGCGGCGTGTCGGCCATCCACGTGCACAACGCACCGGCTGGCCAGAACGGGCCGATCCTGCAGGACACGCTGGTGGACGCAGGCGGGATTCTCGACCCCGAAGCCAACACAGGTGTGGTCGGACCGGATGTCATCGAGAACCAGATCGAAGTCGACATCCTCAGCGGGATCGAAAACGTGATCGGCTCGGACGACGGCGACGTGATCGTCGGGTCGAATGCCGACAACACGTTGAGCGGCGAAGATGGTGACGACGTGCTGAACGGCGGCGCTGGCGACGACCTGCTGCTTGGTGGCGAGGGTTCGGACACCTTCACCTTTGAAGGTCTCTTCGGCAACGACACCATCGGTGACTTTGAAGTTGGCGTCGACCGGTTGGACTTCTCCGACTTTGGCCCAGACTTCGCCGAAAGCCTGCAAGTCACGCAAAACGGTGATGACGCAGTGCTGCGGTTCTCGTCCGATGTATCCGTCCGTCTGGAGGGCGTCGACCGCCTCGACCTGACCGACGACGATTTCATCGCCTGATCCATGCACCTCGAGGTGGCGGCACGCGTCGCCACCTCTTCACCCTGAAAAGAGATCACCACCATGTTTCAGAAAAAATCCACCGTCAAAACCGCATGGGGCTCGCTGCGCAGCGGCTTTGCCGCCATCGCGTTTTTCAGCATGATCCTCAACATCCTGATGCTCGCCGGTCCGCTTTACATGTTGCAGGTCTACGACCGCGTGCTGACCAGCCAGAATATGGACACGCTCGTCGCCCTCAGCATCCTTCTGGGCGGCGTGTTTGTCGTCACCGGCCTGCTGGACCTCATTCGTATGCGCATACTGAACCGTCTGGGTGCGCGCTTTGAACTGAAAGTGGGCGCTCCGATCCTGCAATCATCCATACGTCGCCGTGTGCAGGGCAAGGCGGCAACCGACAACGTCGCGGCGGATGTGACGGGCCTGCGTGATTTCATCTCCGGTTCCACCCTGCTTGCCTTTTTCGACGCACCCTGGATCCCGCTTTATCTTGGCGTGCTCTATGTGCTGCACCCCTACCTTGGCGCGCTTGGCCTTGCGGGTGCGCTGTTTCTGACCCTCATGGCCCTGATCAACAACGCGCGGTCTGCCGACGCCATGCAGGATGCATCCTCCGCGCGCGCAAGGTCCGACCGGTTGTTCACCTCCAGTGAGCAAAACGCAGAGCTTGTCCATGCCATGGGTATGACTGGTGATCTCGCCCGTCGCTGGACAGCTCTGCAACACGACGCCCATCGCCTGAAATCCAGGGTCGCCGACCGGATGGCCAGTTTCTCGGTGATGTCCAAAACGACGCGTATGGCATTGCAATCGGGCATGCTGGGACTTGGCGCGGCGCTTGCCATCACCGGGCAAGCCACAGCCGGGGTCATGATCGCAGCCACCATCGTGCTGGCGCGCGCATTGGCGCCGATTGATCAATTGATCGGGCAATGGCG
>CAZRUV010000079.1:0-3101 GCA_964603315.1 uncultured Rhodobacterales bacterium | reverse complement strand
ACGCTGGCCAAGATGCTTGCGGGCATCTGGGTTCCGCAACGCGGTGCCATTCGCCTTGATGGAACGCCGATGGCCAAGTGGGACGAGCAGGAACTCGGCCAGTTCATCGGGTACCTGCCGCAAGACGTGCAGCTATTCGACGGCACCATCCGCGAGAACATTGCGCGATTTTCCACCGCGATTGACGACGCCAAGGTGCTCGCCGCGGCTCAGGCCGCAGATGTGCATGGGCTGATCAGCAGCCTGCCGGATGGCTATGCCACCGAAATTGGCAACGGCTTTCACCTGTCGGGCGGTCAACGCCAGCGCATCGCGCTTGCGCGGGCACTGTATGATGATCCGTTCATTCTGGTTCTGGACGAGCCAAACTCGGATCTCGACGCCCAAGGAGAAACCGCCTTGCGCAACGCCATCCGCGGCGCCAGCGCGCGCGGCGCCGTCACGTTCGTGATGACGCATCGCCCAAGCACGCTCGAAGCGGTCAACAAGGTCCTGACCCTCAACAAGGGCACGCAGACCGGCTTTGGAGAAAAGGAGGACATTCTGCGGCCACGCCAGCACGCGGCCACCCCAATGCAACAGTCTGCGGCAGCACAGCTCGCAGCCCGCAGCGTCGCCCCCGTTGCCGTCGCGCCCGCTCAGGAAGGAACAGCACAATGACACATCAGCTTGCACCCGCATCCCGCACTGCGGTCCTGCGTCTCGAAGACTACAATCGGGTTCAACCCGAAAAAGCAGGCAGCGGTATCACCTCGTTTGTCCTCTTTGGTCTGATCGTCGTGGCCGGTTTTCTCGGCGGAGCAGCCTACTGGGCAACGGCCTCCAAACTCGACGGGGCCGTCGTGGCGCCCGCGTCCTTCGTCGTCGAAGGCAACCGGAAAACCGTCGAGCATCTGGATGGCGGCATCGTCAGCAGCATTCTGGTCAATAACGGCGATCTGGTCGAGGCAGGTCAGGTGTTGCTGGAGCTCGACAGCACCGATCTGGGCGTTGATCTCGACGTCATCGCCAGCCAGATCAGCGACCTGTCCGTGCGGCGCGCCCGTCTGATCGCGCAGTTGCAGGAGACGGGCCGCTTTGACCGCGCCTTTGTCACGAAAACCTTGCGCGTCCCAATGACTGCGGAGGCCTGGGCGGATGCGTTTGCCACACAAAAGCTCCTGTTTGATGCGGAACGGCGGTCGCGCGCGGCAGAAGCCGCGCTGACCGACCAACGGGTTGCAAACCTCGAAGATCAGGTGCGCGGTCTGCAAGCGCAGCGAGCGTCCAACACCCGCCAGCTTGAGATCACGCAACAGGAACTGACCAACCTGCAAACACTGCAGGACAAGGGGCTGGTCGCAGCCGCGCGGGTCAATGCCCGACGTGTTGAGGTGGAGCGGCTCAACGGCGTTGATGCGGCCCTGCTCACCCAGGAGGCTCAAGCCCGCAATCAAATCAGCGAGTTGCAGTTGGCCAGCGTTGGCACGCAAACCTTGCGGACCGAGGCCGCGTCGACCGAACTTGCGCAGATCGAAGCCTCACTCGCGACGCTGGAGCCGCAATATATCGGCGCCACCGAGCGGTTGAGGCGTGTGGCCATCACCGCGCCGGTCAGTGGTCGCGTGGTCGAAATGACCGTCTTTACCGCAGGTGGTGTCGTGCGTCCCGGCACGCCGATCCTCGACATCGTGCCGGTGGATCAGCCACTTGTGGTCGAAGCACGCGTCAACACGGCCGACATCGAAAAGCTCTATGTCGGTCAGTCGTCCCGGGTGCGCCTGTCGGCCTTTGATCAGGGGGACGTGCCCGAGGCGAATGGCACGATTGTCGACATTTCGGCGGACAGCCTCGAAGACCGGCGGACGGGCGACTTTTATTACACCGCCCGGGTCAAGCTGGATGACGTGCAGACCGACGCGGTCGCCAGCCTTGCCCTTGTGCCTGGAATGCCTGCCGATCTCTTTGTGAACACAGGCGAACGCACAGCGCTCAGCTATCTGACACAACCCCTCAGCGACCGGCTGGCGCGCACCTTCATCGAGTGACGTAAAACGCGGTCACGCCCGCCCTGTGGGCGTGACCCCTTTGGGCGGGTTGCTTTGGATATATGCGACGATCTTGGCCAGCAATGGCTTGCGCGGGCAGTGCTTGCGAGATGCCGCGCCCAGATTGCGCATGTTCCCCGGCGCATCGAACGGGATAAACGCGAGCGGCCAGTTGTCCTGCCGGAACTGCTCGGCGGCAAGGGCGGACACAATGGTGCAATCGTTGGAATGGCAGATATGGCGGCAGATGGTCTCAAACCGCAGCGCGCTCAGATCAAACCGCTTGGATGCGCGCGCAGGTGTATTTGTGTCGGGCAAGCGCGCTTCGAGTTCATAGCCGAAAGAGTGCGGCAGACGGATAAAGTCATGCTGCGGGACATCCTCGGGGTCGATGGATGGCAGATGCTCAAGCGGGTGCCCTTTGCGCAGCCCGAGATAGAGCGGTTCTTCCCAGATGGACGTGAAATCAAGCGTCGGGTTGTGGTTCAACTGAGCCACCAGCGCCACGTCCAGCGCATGGTCCTCGACCATTTGCAGCATGTTCTGTGGCAGGTCCTCGATCATTGTGACGCGCATGGCTGGGAACAGGGTGCTGAACAGCGTCGAAAAGTAATCCGTGAGATATGGCGCGAGTGTCGGCGTCAGCCCGATATTGAACGGCATCGCTTCGGGATCACGGTATTCCATGGCGGTATCCCGAATGCGCTGAGCATTCTTCAGAATGTCCCTTGCGATTTCAATGATCCGCTCACCGCATGGCGTGGGTCGAACCTCGCCTGTCAGGCGGATGAAAAGATCGGTGCCGAGTTCCTTTTCAAGTTTCTTGATCTGGTTGGACAGTGCGGGTTGCGAAACGTTGCTGTCCGCGGCGGCCGCACTGAAGCTCTTGAGCCTGCCGACGGCCTCAACATATTCCAGATCACGCAGGTTCATCGGTGGGTCACACTCACATCTTGTACCGCTTGCAGACTTCACATGATGGAAGGATTTTTCGGGTCGATGCAAGGGCGTGCGCTGCCGGGTTTTGGCATTGGCCTGAGGCGACAGATCTCACGCCTCCCTGACCCGCTCCGG
>CAZRUV010000078.1:0-16685 GCA_964603315.1 uncultured Rhodobacterales bacterium | reverse complement strand
AGAACGACCGCGCGCGTATTCAGGTTGGCCGCATTTCGGGCTTTGGCCTGATGGAAATGTCGCGCCAACGCCTGCGCCCCGGCATGATCGAGGCCACGACGCAGCCGTGTCAGGCCTGCCACGGCACGGGTCTCATCCGTTCGGATGACAACCTCGCGCTGTCGATCCTGCGCCAGATCGAAGAGGAAGGCACCCGCCGTCGCTCGCGCGAAGTGCTGGTCAAATGCCCGGTCGGCATCGCCAACTTCCTGATGAACCAGAAACGCGAGCATATTGCCCAGATCGAGGCGCGCTACGGCCTGTCCGTGCGCGTCGAGGGCAAGCCGCATCTGGTCAGCCCCGATTTCGCGCTTGAAAAATTCAAGACTGCGACACGGGTGGTCAAGGCGGTCGAGGCGCCTGTTGTGTCCGTCGATACGTCCATCATGGACGATGTCGATGAGGCCGAAGCGGATCTTGACGAGGCCCCTGACGCGCCCGGCGCAGAGACCAGTCCAGACGACGGCGAAACCAAGCCCAAGCGCCGCCGCCGGCGTCGGCGTCGCCGCAGCAAGTCGAGCCAGAGCGACAGCAGTGACGGGCAGGATACAGAAGACAGCACCGCAGAGGCGTCAGCAGACACCGGAGCCGAAGAGCCCGTGTCAGACGCGGCTCCGGAAGAGTCGACGGAAGACCCCAAGCCCAAGAGCCGGTCGCGCCGCAGCCGGTCGTCCAAGTCAAAAACCAGCGAGGATGCGCCAGAGGCTCCGGCTGAAGAGGCGTCAGATGCCCCGGCCGAACCGGCGGCTGAAAGCACGGAAGCCTCCGCAGAAGACGCGGCAGCCGAGGAAAAGCCCGCTCGCAAGACGCCGACACGGTCACGCAGCACGCGGTCCAAGTCCTCCAAGTCCAAGGACGAAGCGGCACCTGCGGCAGACGGGGTTGCCCAAGAAGCGTCCGCGACACCCGTTTCCGATCCGGAACCGGTCGCGGCTGTAGCCGATCCCGATCCCGAACCGGTTGCCGTCGCCGCAGCAGCAGAGCCTGCTGCGGACGTGCCCGCGGAACCGGCCAAGCCCAAACGGCGCGGCTGGTGGTCACTTGGCGGCAAATAGGGCGTCAGCCCTTGCGGATCACGTGAACCTGCACGGGGCCGTCCAGATCGCTTGAGACCAGCGTATGGCCGGCCTCGCTGCAAAAATGCGGAATGTCGACAATTGCGGCGGGATCATCGGCCAGAACCGTGATCTCGTCGCCTGCGTTCAGGGCTTGTAGCCTCTTGCGTGCCTTGAGCACGGGCAGGGGGCACAGGAGGCCAACGGCATCAAGTGTATGTGTGTCTGACATACACGCCATGTAGGCGCGATGTTTCATCATGTCCACGCACATGTGACCAGGCACCCCCGTGACGGTCGGAGCGCAGAGGGTTAGGTGGGTGTCATGTTCGGAATTGACATCATCGACGCCAGCCTGTTGCCTGCCATGAGCGTGGCGCTTCTGGCCGGCATCATCAGCTTTCTCAGCCCGTGCGTGCTGCCAATTGTGCCGCCCTATCTGGCCTACATGTCGGGTATGACCGTCAGCGAGATGTCGGAGCGCGGGCGCAGTCGTCACCGTGCAACCGTTACGGCGCTGTTTTTCGTTCTGGGCCTGTCGACGGTGTTTATCTTTCTGGGGTTTGCAGCGTCTGCCTTTGGCGCGTTCTTTCTGCAGAACCAGGTGCTTTTTGCCCAGATTTCCGGGGCCGTGATCATCGTTTTCGGCCTGCATTTTCTGGGCGTCTTCCGCATCCGCTTTCTCGACCGTGAGGCGCGTATGGATGCAGGTGATCTGGGGGGATCATCCTTTGGTGCCTATGTTCTGGGCCTCGCCTTCGCGTTTGGCTGGACCCCGTGCATCGGCCCGCAGCTAGGGGCAATCCTGACACTGGCGGCGTCCGAAGCCTCGGTGGCTCGGGGCACATTTCTGCTGGGTATCTATGCGGCGGGGCTTGGCATTCCCTTCCTGCTGGCAGCGATGTTCATCGGCCGCGCGATGGGGCTCATGAACCGGCTCAAGCCCTATATGGGTCTGATCGAAAAGGTCATGGGCGGGCTTCTGGTTCTGGTGGGTGCGGCGATGCTCACCGGTCTGTTCAGCTGGTTCTCCTTCTGGCTGCTGGAACAGTTTCCGGCACTTGCCACCTTGGGCTAGACGGTTTCCGATACGGAAACCGGCTGGAAACCGAAACGGTTTCCCGGCGCGCAGCGCCAGGTTTCCGTGTCGGAAACCCGCCGGAAGCTGTCTCAGCTTCCGCCTTACTTTGGCCCCAGAACAACGCTAACATGCATCAAAAGGTGCATTGATGAGCAGTCCGCATCCCAAAACCGTGTCGCGTCGCCGGGTGTTCTACATTCCCGGTTACGACCCGATTCACCCGCGCAGGTATCGCGAGCTCTACCGAAAGGAAGGGGCCGCGCAGGCGGAGATTTCCGGCTATGACCTGACGCTGACGCCTGCACCCAAATCGGCGCATTACGGCTGGCAGGTCGATGCGCGGATCGAGGGCGCACTGACCCACGCGGATGTGGAGGTGCTGGTCTGGTCCGACATTGTCCGCGACAGCATGGACGCCTCGATCCCCGGCACCTACCTGCAACTGATCCGCACCGCATGGATCTACATAACATCGGGCACCTTGCGTCGCCTGACCTACCTGCGCAAAGGTCCCGTGATCGCGGCGCTCTATCCGGTGGGCATGCTGATCGGGCAATTGCTGCTCGCCTTGCTGCTCTGGTCGCTGGTCTGGCGCCTTGGGGCGGCCGTGATACCGTTCGTTGGAACATGGATCGGTGGCGCCTTGGGCGCTGTTGCATTCGTCCTTGCCTTGCGGTGGTTCAAGTCGAAGGACGGCCGCTTTTTTGCCTATTACCTGATGCACGACTACGCCTATTCGGCTGCGTCGCGCGGCGCCAATCCGCCGGAACTGGAGGCGCGCATGGCGGCATTCGCCAACAGGATCGCGGGTGCCTTGAATGACGACGTGGACGAGGTGCTGGTGGTTGGCCATTCCTCGGGCGCGCATCTCGCCGTTTCGATTCTCGCGGACCTGATCCGGGAAAATCGCGTCCCGGCAAACGGTCCGGCCCTGTCCTTCCTGTCCCTGGGGCAGGTCGTGCCGATGGTGTCGTTCCTGCCCGATGCGCACCGTTTGCGGGCTGACCTGCAATACCTGTCGATGCGCGATGAACTGACATGGGTCGATGTTACCGCGCCCGGCGATGGGTGCGCCTTTGCGCTGTGTGACCCGGTGGCCGTGACAGGCGTGGCGCCCGACAGAAAACGCTGGCCGCTTGTCTTTTCTGCCGCCTTCACGCAAACGCTGAGCCCGGAACGCTGGAAAGCCCTGCGGTGGCGTTTTTTCCGACTGCACTTCCAGTATCTCTGCGCCTTCGACCGACCCAAGGACTATGATTATTTCCAGATCACGGCGGGCCCCGTGACCCTTGGCGATCGCTACGCCGATCGACCGCCGTCCAAGTTGCGGATCGACATTCCCATATCCAAATACACATCGGTCGCTGCATGAGGCCGCCCAAACCGCCGAGCCGACCGGATCGGGTGTCGCTTTGGCGCTATGCGCGTCTGTTTCGCAAGGACATCCTGTCGGCGCAGCCTGCGCGACTTTACCGCGCGTGGATGGCCGAGTTTCGAACGCCGTTCTTTCGCAGTTACCTGATGAACCAGCCGGAACTGGTCAAGACCGTCCTCAGGGAACGGCCCGGGGACTTTCCGAAATCGGACCGGATCAGCGAAGGGTTGCGCCCCTTGTTGGGCAACTCGGTTTTTCTCACCAATGGCGCACAATGGGAACGGCAGCGGCGCATCATCGACCCGGCCTTTGAAGGCGGGCGCCTGCGCGAGACGTTTCCAGCGATGTGGGACGCGTCCGAAGCGGCGGCGGCCCGATTGCCCGAGGGTGTTACGGAGATCGAGGCGCAGACGAGCCATGCCGCCGCCGACGTCATTTTTCGCACGCTGTTTTCCCTGCCCATCGAAGACGCGTTGGCGGGCTCCGTGTTTCACGCCTTTCGCGCCTATCAGCGCAGTCAGCCGATCCTGAACCTTGCCGCCTTTGTGCCGCTCCCGCGCTGGATGCCGCGCGGGTTTCGGCGCGACACACGTGCGAGGGCCGCCGAAATCCGACACCTGATCGGGCAACTGGTCACGCGGCGCGCCGCCGAAATCGCATCGGGCACCGCGCCGGACGATCTGGCCACCAAGATCATGACAACCGTGGATCCCGAAACCGGGGCCACGTTTGATGCCGAAGAGATGGTCGATCAGGTGGCGATATTCTTTCTCGCCGGGCACGAGACAAGCGCATCGGCACTGGCCTGGGCGCTCTATCTCGTGGCAACGCATCCCGAGTGGCAGGACCGGATCGCATCGGAGGCGCAGGCGCTCACGGAGTGCGATTTTGCTGTCATGGCACGTTTGCCCGTGGCGCGCGATGTATTCCGGGAAACGCTGCGGCTCTATCCACCTGTGCCGATGATGGTGCGGGAAACAACGTGCCCCGAGACGTTCCGCGACCGAAGGGTGCGCAAGGGCAGTCAGGTGGTGATCAGCCCCTGGCATCTGCACCGCCACACGCGGCTTTGGGATCAACCGGACGATTTTGATCCGGGGCGCTGGCAGACCGAAAACGGCAAGAGCTGCATGCGCGACGCCTTCATCCCGTTTTCGGCAGGCGCGCGCGCCTGCACCGGGGCCGGTTTTGCCATGGTCGAAGGGCCGCTGATTCTGGCGCGGCTGCTGCGCGATCACGAGGTTTTGCCGATGCGGGACCGTGTTCCGGTGCCGGTTGCGCACCTTACGGTGCGCGCGCGCGACGGTATCTGGTTGGAAATCCGCAAACGTCAGCGCTAACACCGCGATCTGGGATTAACCGCGCCACTTGAATGGGTTAGGAGGGGTGGAAAGCCGCCCAAAGACAGGAGTTTCTGATGTCCGATTTTGCCAAGATGCGCACGCAGATGGAACAGGGGGCTGGCTTTATCGCAGCACTTGATCAATCCGGTGGGTCCACGCCCAAGGCGCTGGCGCTCTATGGCGTTGAGCCTGGCGACTATTCCGGCGACGACGAAATGTTCGCCGAAATGCAAAGGATGCGCGCCCGGATCATCGAAAGCCCCGACTTCACCGGCGACAAGGTGATCGGTGCGATCCTGTTTGAGAAGACGATGCACGAAAAGATCGGTGGCGAACTGGTCGCATCGCATCTGTGGAACACGCGCCGCGTTGTCCCGTTTCTGAAAATCGACAAGGGGCTGCAGGACGAGGCGCAGGGTGTGCAATTGCTCAAACCGATGCCCGGGCTTGCCGAACGGTTGGCCGAGGCGCGCGATCTGGGCATTTTCGGGACAAAGGAGCGTTCGGTCATTCAGTCTGCTGATGCAGACGGGATCAGGGCGATTGCCGATGACCAGTTTGCAGTGGCGCACGAAGTGCTGTCTGCGGGACTGGTCCCGATCATTGAGCCAGAGATCAACATTCATTCCGACACCAAGGCGGCGTGCGAAGACATGCTTGCGGAGGCCTTGATGGCGCATATCGCGCAACTGTCACCGGATCAGGACGTGATCCTCAAACTTACGCTGCCAGACACGCCCGGTCATTATGATGCCCTGGCTGATCATCCGCGTGTGCTGCGTGTGGTCGCGTTGTCCGGTGGCTACACGACCGATCAGGCAAGCGCCAAACTCGCAGAGAACCACAAGATGATCGCCAGTTTCAGCCGGGCGCTGACCGAAGGATTGCGCCGCGACATGGATGGGCCCGGGTTCGTGTCGGCCTTGGGCAAGAACATCAACCAGATCTATCAGGCCTCTGTCGCGTAGCGGTTTCCGGTGCGGAAACCGGCTGGAAACCGAAGCGGTTTCCAGGTCGTCGCGGTTTTCCGTGTCGGAAAACTGCCGGAAAGCGTATCGCTTTCCGCCTACACGAACGGCAAGACAGGCTCCTGATTGCAAAAGACGATGATCTGCCCGGCATTCTCGACAGCCCGGAAACCGCGGCGCTCAAGCTCTGCGTGAAAGGCGTTGCGACCAATGAACCGGTCGATGTCCTTGGCGCGGCGCCGGATGACGCCGCCCGAACGGGCCGCTTTGGAACTGAACAGGTCCAACATGTATCCATCCCGGGTCAGCGGTTGTCTGGGGTTTGCATATCGCATGCCCAAACGGTGCCAGATGTTGGTTAACGCGCGCTTAACCGCCGCAACACATAGACGCGGATGGCGGAGGCGAGGCCAATGCCCGTATCTCTCGTGGCATCGATCTCTGCTGCAAGGTCATTGATTGCACGCTGATCTTCTGCCGCGATTTTCCGAAAGGCCGCCCAGAACTCCGGCTCGAGCGAGACGCTTGTCCTGTGTCCGCGCAACGTCAAGGAGTGCTTTTGTGGCCCGCTGCTCACGCGTGGTTGGCCCGCTCAAAGATGTCCCGCGCCACGCTCAAGTGTCACTCTTTGGTTGTTGCGGTTTGACGATTGCCTTGCCGTCCAAGGCCATACTTGCGCGGTCGGTCGCAACTTTCTCCGCCTGTTTTTCAGCCTTCGTCCGACCGAAACGCACGACATTCTCGGTTGCGCGCGCTTTCCGGTCAGCGCGCGCGCGAGCCTTTCGGGCCTTGTTGAGGTTGATGGGCGCGCTCACTTGGGTCCGATCATGTTCTCCGGGCGCACAACCTCGTTGAAACGCTCTTCGGTGACAAACCCGAGTTTGACCGCCTCCTCGATCAGCGTCGTGCCGTTCTTGTGCGCGGTTTTGGCGACCTTCGTGGCGTTGTCATACCCGATCTCGGGGGCGAGTGCAGTCACCAGCATCAGGCTTTCGCGCATCAGCTTGTCGATGCGCACTTCGTCGGCTTGCAGCCCATCCACCAGATTGTCGGTAAAGGCGACAGCGGCATCGCCCATCAACTGCATGGACTGCAACACGTTGTAGGCCATCATCGGTTTGTAGACGTTCAATTCGAAATGGCCCTGGCTACCGGCAAAGCCAACGGCGGCATCGTTGCCCATCACGTGGGCGCAGACCTGGGTCAGCGCCTCGCATTGCGTGGGGTTCACCTTGCCGGGCATGATGGATGAGCCCGGTTCGTTTTCCGGCAGCATCAACTCACCCAGACCGCAACGCGGGCCAGACCCCAGCAGGCGGATGTCATTGGCGATCTTGAAGAGGCTGGCCGCAACCGTCTTGAGCGCGCCTGACATCTCAACCATGGCGTCATGGGCCGCCAGTGCCTCGAACTTGTTGGGCGCGGTGACAAAGGGCAGGCCGGTAATATCCGCCATATGCGCGGCCACAGCCTCGGCCCAGCCATGTTTGGTGTTGAGCCCGGTGCCCACGGCCGTCCCGCCCTGAGCCAATTCGTAGATGCGGGGCAGCGCCGCTTCGACACGGGCAATCCCCATCGCGACCTGGTGGGCGTAGCCGGAAAACTCCTGGCCCAGCGTCAGGGGCGTTGCGTCCTGCGTGTGCGTGCGCCCGATCTTGATGATGTCCTTGAACGCCTGCGCCTTGGCCTCCAGTGCGCCGTGCAGCTTGCGCAATCCCGGCAGCAACACGTCACGGGCTGTCATCGCGGTCGAGATGTGCATCGCCGTGGGGAAGGTGTCGTTGGAGCTTTGCCCCATATTGCAATGATCGTTCGGATGTACCGGATCCTTCGAGCCGACGACGCCGCCCAAAATCTCGATGGCGCGGTTCGCAATCACTTCGTTGGCGTTCATGTTCGATTGCGTGCCGGACCCGGTTTGCCAAACGACCAGCGGGAAATTGTCGTCGAGCTTGCCCTCAATCACCTCACCTGCCGCTTCGACAATGGCATCGGCGAGGCGCCCGTCCAGCGTCCCTTGCGCCTTGTTCTGCATCGCGCACGCTTTTTTGATCACGCCGAGGGCCCGCACCACCGCAACCGGTTGTTTCTCCCAACCGATCGGAAAATTCATGATCGATCGCTGCGTCTGAGCGCCCCAATACTTGTCTGCGGGCACCTCCAGCGGGCCAAAGCTGTCGGTCTCGGTGCGCGTGTCGGCCATGGGGCTCTCCTGCGAAGTGTGTTCCGTTTGGTTGCGTTTAACTGTGCCGGCCTGTGCTCACAAGCGGCACAGCGTCGGGCACGTTCAATTTACCTCAAGCTAGTGCAAGACACGGTGCGCCGTCCTATATACAGTTTCAAGCACTGCCCGAAGAAAAGGACCGTCCCATGCAACGCATCCGTTCTTTGCCCGCGCTTGGCGCATCCATGGCATTTCTGTTGTCTGTGATCCTTTTGTCCGGCGTGGCCATCGCCGATGTGTCCCGCTTTGCTGGCAGCTATGAAGGCTCCGCCGAAGTGACGGCGGCGGATGGCAGCAAGATCCCGCGCGATATGAGCGTGAAGGTCTCCGAAACCGATGACGGGTTTCAGGTCAAATGGACGTCCGTTACCTATCGCAGCGATGGGCGCATCAAGGAAAAGTCATACGTGATCGACTTTGTGCCGAGCGGTCGTGCGGCGGTCTATGCGGCGGCACAGCAAAAGAACGTGTTTGGCCATCGCGTGCAGCTCGACCCTATGAAGGGCGAACCCTATGTCTGGGCGCGGATCGATGGGGACACGCTCACCGTCTATTCGCTCTTTGTGAGCGAAGAGGGCGGCTACAGCCTGCAACAATATGATCGCACGCTGGCCGATGGCGGGTTGAACCTGCGATTTCAGAATATCCGTGACGGCGAGATTCTGCGGGCGGTCGAGACGTTCCTGACCCGCGTCGAATAGCGCGCGCTACTTTCGGAAACTGTCGAGAGAGACCACGTCGGCGGGCTTGCCGTCTTCCGCGTCATCGCTGGCCTTCTGTGCGCTTTCAGTGGGCACGATGGCGCTGGATGGCAGAATTTCCGGCGGCGTCGCAGCGACATCCTCGTGATCGTCTTCCTGCGTCTCGAACCGCAGGCCAAACTCGACCGATGGATCCACAAAGGTCTTGATGGCGTCGTAAGGTACATAGAGCGGCTCGGGCGCGTCCCCGAAATTGAGCGTGACTGCAAACCCGTCTGCGCCCACGTCCAGGTTGTCGTACCAGTGCTGCATCACAACGGTCATTTCACCCGGGTAACGGTCGCTGAGCCAGTCGGCGAGCTCTGCGTCAGGGTGGCTGGTGTCGAAGGTGATAAAAAAGTGGTGTGCGCCGGGGAGGCCGTTTTTCGACACATCCGTCAACACTTTGCGAATGAGGCCACGCATGGCCTCATGCATCAGATTGCCGTAGTCTATGCCGCGGCCCATGTGCACTCTCCGCTGTTCGACCCCACCTTATCCCAATTTGTGGCAGAGGGAAGGGGTTGGCGCGCATTTGAGGCGGATTAGACCACGCCAACTTGTCCCAAAAGGGCGCCGCACAACGCCAGACCGAACAGAGCGGGCAGCAGTCCGACCCGCAGCCACAGCATCAGAACCATGGCAAGACCCGTCAGCACCACCGCCCAGGGATCGAGCGACGCAAGATCCGGCAGCGGCAGAGCCAACCCCTCTGCCGTGTTGATCGTGCCAAAAAGCACGTGCAGCGCGAACCACACCGACAGGTTCAGGATCACACCGACAACCGCCGCCGTGATGGCGGCCAGTGCGGCGGACAGGCGCGAGCGCGCAGCGATCTGGTCGAGATAGGGTGCCGCCGCAAAAATCCATAAAAAACAGGGCACAAACGTCACCCAAAGGGTCAACGCACCCGCGGCGATGGCCAGACCCAGCCCACCTTGCGCGTATCCGGCCAGCAGCGCCACGAACTCGGTCACAAGGATCAGGGGGCCGGGCGTTGTTTCGGCCAGCCCGAGGGCGTCGATCATCTCGCCGGTTTCGATCCAGCCGAAGTTCTGAACGACCTCTTGCGTCATGTAGGCCAGCACCGCGTATGCACCGCCAAAGGTGACAACCGCGAGCTTGGAAAAGAACAGTCCGATCTGCAGCAGAAAGCTTTGCGCAAAAATCCAGCAGAAGACGAGCGGGGCGGCCCAGAGCGCGGCCCAGAGCAGGATGACACGCGCCGTGCCGCGCGGCTTGGTTGCTGCTGTGGGCGGTGGTGCCTCTGCAGCAGGTGCCCAAGCAAAGCCAAAGACTGCAGCCCCAAGGACGATCAGCGGAAAGGGCAGGCCAAAGACAAAGAGGCCGACAAACGCAACGCCTGCGAGGATCCATGACGCGGTATCTCCGAGGGCTTTCCTTGCAAGGCGCAAGAGGGCCTGCAACACGATCACGATCACCGCCGCCTTGATCCCCAGAAAGGCCGCGCGGATCAGCGGCACATCGCCGTACCAGATGTAGCCCAGAGCCAGCGCAAGGATCACCAGTGCGCCCGGCACGACAAACAGCAACCCGGCGAGCAGGCCGCCACCCGTACCACGCAGACGCCAGCCTGCGTAGGTGGCCAATTGCATGGCTTCGGGTCCGGGCAGCAACATGCACAAGGAAAGCGCGCGCAGATAGTCCTGTTCGCTCAGCCATTTGTGCCGCGTCACCAGACTGTCATGCATCAGCGCGATCTGCGCGGCGGGTCCGCCAAAGGACAAAAGCCCGATGCGTCCGAACACGCGCGTCATTTCCGGCCAGCCGGGCGTCATGTGATGTCCTCGCGCAAGGCGGTCCATGCGGCATCTATGAGGGGCAGGGCGGCCTTTGCAGCCGCTTCGGGTGTGACGTGCAATCGCTGTGGCGCCTGAAGCAGTTCCGCCCATCCGTCCGTGGGTGCCGCGCTCAGAAAGGTGCGCAACGGCGCCCAGTCGAGGCCCGCATTGGCAAGTATTTCCGCGAGGCTGGTGTCATGGGGTACCGGAACAGCGTCAAAACGGTCAGCCACGTCGTGGACCATGTCCCACGGCACCCACAGGATCGCGGCGTCCGGCGCGATCCAGCGCAGGATCGTCCAGAGCGCCAGAAAGGCATGGGGCGTGCAAGGCGTCGGAAACGCATATGTCTCGGCCACCGTGTCATCTCGGATCCGGGGAAGCCCCGCCATCGCCCATCCCAACGTGCCCCCTTCAAGCGCATGCGCCACGTGGCCACGCGCGCGCAATTGCGCCGCGGCACCGGCACTGAGCTTGAGGCCTTTCTGGCAGATCACAACCACGGTGTAGCCGGGGTCAAGGGTCCGGGACCAGTTGCAGATATTGCTATGGGCACAGCGGAGCGATCCGGGCAGGCGGAACGGATCCTCAGTCACGTCCTCGGGGCGGCGCACGTCAACCAGCTTCGGTGCGAGTGCCGCTCCCATGAGCGGTTTCAGGTCGTTTGCTGTCTTGAAAGTGGTCTGGTCCATCTGAGCATCCTTAGAGCCAAGCAAAAGGATGCGACTTTGGGCCGGACGTGGCCTGATGGGGCAGTCGCATTTTGCCCCGTGGCACGTGAGTAGCCGGACCTGTCGGTACCGGTCAA
Source organism: uncultured Rhodobacterales bacterium (assembly GCA_964603315.1). GTDB lineage: Bacteria > Pseudomonadota > Alphaproteobacteria > Rhodobacterales > Rhodobacteraceae > Tateyamaria. The sequence continues at coordinate 5,250 of CAZRUV010000078.1, read as the reverse complement.
CTGGTCATTTCAACTGCGTGCCGGTGAGCAAAAGCGCCAAAGCGTCGGGCGGGATCTGCCCCAACTGCTCGAAATAGGTCAGAAAATCAAAGCTGTGATAGACTTCCGCCATCATGCGGCCCTCAAATCGCGCCATGATTTGCCCGTAAACCAGGATCGGATCGCCCGTTTCGGCCACATGACTGCGCACCTCGACCAGAGCGGCGATCCAGTCGCCCATAGCCATGGTCTTGGCCAGCCGGACTTCAATCGTGCCCAACTGTCCGCGCATCAGGTGCACAAGATCCGGCATATCGGTCGGTGACAGCGCTATGTCGGGCAGGATGCCCCGAGACGTCGCATCAGGAGCCAGAAAGTCGGGGATCGCATCCACATCGCCGGCGGTCCAGATACGGTCAAACCAGTTCTGCAGGATTTCGATCTTGTGCGGCACGCGGCACGTCCTTCCCCATAGCTGCGCAAGGCAGGTTAGGCCCATTGTCTTAAGACCGGTTAAACGGGAACGACTGACGTGTTGGGAAAGTGCAGGCTTCTGTTGCCAGGTGCCTGCGAACCCCGCCTCACGCGGCTAGGCGAGAGGGCTTAAAGTCGGTTCGACTCGAACTGCTTACGCAGCCAGAGCAACCGGAGCACGATTGTCGTTTGCAATTGTACTGTTTTCGCCGGTAACGGTGGCAGACAGCCGAGACAAAGCTAACCCCTTTAGACGTCCGTCGATCCTGTTTCGGCCCCATGATCCCCCAAACGAAGGGATGGTTGGTGGAGCCGCCGGGTACCGCCCCCGGGTCCGATCCGCTTATTACGAGCGCGTTTATGTCCATAGTCCCGAAGGACATGAATTACGTAGTGGACAGGGGTCCGAATTGCAAATCCGGAACAGGTTTTTTCCGCGATGTTTCTGAATGAGATTGGGGCGCACACGACGGTAACCGACCGCTTTGCAGCGTAAGGCGCGAATCGCCTGCACGTATTCCAAAGGTGGTTCAACTCACAATAGTGTCATGGCAAGCCCGTTGGGGGGATTTAGGAAACGATCTGCCTACCACAGCGGGAATATTGGCTAATTTTCAGAAAAAACGTGGAAAATTTTGGGCAACGAACCGCTCATCCGGTAGTCTTAACGCGTTGTAAAGCATTTGAGAGGGTAACGAATGATGCGAAATTTGTTTAAGGCAGCGGCGCTGTGCGTTGCGGTGGCCTTGCCTGGCGCTTCATTGGCGTCACCATTGCCTGCTGTAACAGACAGCTATGTTGGAAATTATGACATCGGGAATGCATTCAGCGGTCACGGATTGTGGCTTCCCGGGTTTCTCGGTGACAATACGTGGTCGGTGACGTCCGGCACCGCGAATTACGATGGCACGTCCATGGTCATGTCGGGCAGCGTTGCCAACAATGTCAGCGGCACGATCTATACGCTCGATTTCGATTTCACGGTGTTCATGACAACGGATGAACCATCCGGACCGGCCTGCGGCCAGGCCGCGTGTTCAAACCCGACACAAGACATGGTCGACAATATGGTCTATTTCGATATGGGCCGGAACGCGACCATGGGGACTGTGACGGGAACCGGTGCTCTGACCGGCCTGTCGATGGATGTCGTCATGAAGCCATTGGTCTTTCCGACAAACTACAAGCCGGGGCAACTTGGCTATGGCGGGAACTGGAAGGACCTTGATTTCGGGTATTCCAACTGGATGAACTGGTCTGTGATCGCCAATACATCGGGCGTCACCACGGGCACTGGCAATACAGGCGATGTGAACTTCACCTTTGCCGGCAATGGCAACCCGGGTGGCAACAACCCACCGCCGGTTCCGCTGCCCGCTGGCTTGCCGCTTTTGCTGGCGGGTCTGGGTGCGTTTGCGTTCATGCGCGGCCGCACGACCGCTTGATCACGACAACATTTTAGCCGGCAAAGGCCGCCCTTTCCAGGGCGGCCTTTTTCATAGGTTTGCGCCGAGAAACCATGCGGCAAGAGCCGCCTCGATGCCACCAAAAATCAACACTTTGCGCAGGGGCGGCGCATCAAAGGCGAGCGAAACAGCGCGCCCGAGCGCAGCCCCGGCAAAGGCGAACCCGATCATGCCGTAGGTGAGCGGGTGATCCAGCCAGATCGCGGCCGCCCCGGCCACCACAAACAGACCGCCGACGCTTGCCCGCATTTCGCTGAGCCCCATGGTGCTGTCTGTGGGCGCAAGGTCGAGTGCGGCGGCGGTATAGCGGGGTGCCAGAAAGCCAAAAAGACCAAAGGCTATGGTCAGGAGGCAGGCCACGAGGTTCAATGTGTCAGTCATGGTCCGAGGTTAGCCCGTGTATGCCGTGCGGCAAGCAACAGCGTTTGCGGCGTTGCGTTCACACCGGTCGCTGGATGCGATGCGCCCGCGTTCAACACCGGTCCTTTGGCGTCGCTCACATGTGCGGTTTTCATACACGCGCCGTGATCAGAGTGTCGATGAAATCGGTTTGTTCAGAAGGGCTTCCAGCTCTTTGTTAAAGTCCGCCAAGTCCTGATCGCGATCGAGATCCGTAAGCAATTTGATGTCGACGCTCACGTGGCGGCGACCCTTCTTGCGGCCGATAAAGGTGTAAAAGCTGTCGTAACGCGCCTTTTGAAACCGTCCCAACCCGTCGATGCGCACCAGCATGATGGGCACGTCCGGATTGTCGCGTGCGACGTCGTAGGCACCGGAATAGTACGACTCGACAATCTCTTCGGGCTGCAGCCGGGTCTTGCCTGCGGGAAACAGCAAGACGGCGCTGCCCTTTTTCATGACCTTGCTCACAATCCCGAGGCTGAGCGCCTTGCGCGCGGCGCGTTTTTCCTTGGGCCAGTCGCGGGGTGAGCTGACCGGGATAGCAGAGATCACGAACATCGGGAACCATTGCAGCCAGTTGTAATATTCGTTGTAGTGGACGACCGTGCGCACCCGCACGGTGGTATAGAGCAGGGCGGCCACGATAGGCCCGTCATGGCGGCTGACATGGGTCGCGAGGATCAGCGCGCCGGGGTGGTCCTGCAACAGGTGCTTGCCCGAGCAACTGACATTGTAGAACAGCGAATAGTAGCTGCGCACGACGATGAAGAAGAAGTGGCGGGTCCATCGGCCCAGCGTGGCATCGATAAAGCGCATCATGGGCGCACAGGCTCATTCGGCATGACAGGACTGCTCTCGTTTCTTGCTCTGACGTGAGGTTAGCAAGTGGTGCGCGCAGCGCCAGTTCAAAGTGCAGCCCAAAGTCCCAGCACACCCACGATAATCAGGCTTATGGCCCAGACGACCTCGAGGTCGAACCAGCCTTTCTTGAGGAATTGCAGCCCCAGCCAGCGGTGAACCGCATAGGCCATGGCCCCGCCGGACCCCATCATGGCGACGGTGTGCAGGACGGCCACGCCCAATGCCAGCGCGGTTGTCGCCATATGGGCGGAGGCCGCCCGGTGTTCTTCGTCCAACGCCTCGACGGCACCGAGGCCCAGATAGATCGGGACAAGCATCAAGGCCGCCCCATGTGCGAGCGCCACGAGAAACGACCAGAGCGCCAGCCTGTGCGGAGGGATGCGCGCGAGAAACCGGGGGTGGCGTCGCGTGATCAGCAGATAGAGCCCCATTGCAGTGACGATCAACCCGGCGCCGATACGGATTTCCTGTTGGAAATCAACGAGGACGGTCATCATCGAAAAGGGCAGCAGGATGCCGAGCATCGCGGCGAAGTGGCCAAGGCTCAGCGCGCCCAAGGCGGGCCACAGGGCGCTGCGGCGGCGTTCGAACAGGGCCGATGACACCGCAAGCGGCCAGCCCATCCCGGGGTTCAGTCCGTGATACAGGCCGGAAAGGATAACGGCGAGCCAGAGGCCCGCCGCCGATGTCATGTCCATTTCAGACGGAAGGGTAGCAGAAACTGTCCGTCGAACAGTCGCCGCCTTCAAGCCGGATCTGGTGGCTGCGATAGCCTTCGGGGAACTCGACCCAGAAGTCGGGATCAAGGGCAAAGCTGCCATCATCCCCCACGCGCGCCATCACCATAGCGGCCCCCCGGTCACCCGGATAGAACTGGTCATCCCATGTGGAATAGAGCGAGTTGGTCCAGTAGACGCGTTTGCCATCGCGGCTGATCTCGACCATCTGCGGGCCATAGCCAAAGGTCTTGCCGTTCGGGTGCTTGTGGTTGGCGACGATGCCGCCGATCTCGACCTTGCCCGCCAGCACCGGGTTCATCGGGTCGGACACATCGTATTGGTGCATCTCGCCCAGGCCCCAGCACGAAACATAAAGGTACTTGTCGTCCAGGCTCAGGTCGATGTCGGTGACCAGCGGCGGCACCGCGCCAAACCCCTTGAGCAGGTCGGGCAGGTCGTCCGCATCCGCCGGAACAGGATCAATGGTGATCGTCTTCTTGGCCTGCCACTCGCCATTCTCGTCGCGCCACCAGGTAAAGATCGAGCCTTGCAGATTGGTGGTGTCGACCACCACACCGCAGAAGCCATATTCCTTCACCGGGTCGTGGGCCGGCCGGATTTCCAGCGCCATCTGGTGATTTTCGCCAAGGTCAATGGATTTGGTCACCTTGCGCCCGCGCAGATCCCAGAAGTGGATCGTGTGGCCGTATTTGTTGGACAAGAGATCGTCCGGCACCACGCCGTTTTCGAACTGCGGCGGCAGGCCCCATTCCGAGCTGACCATGTAGTCGCGCGGCAGGTTCCACCAGAAATCATAGTGCTTGTCCTGAATGCCCCGGTCCATCTCGTAGCGGCCGAGGATCTCGAAACTTTCGCAATCCATGATGAAGATGCCCGGAGGGCCATCGGTGCCATCCTTGCCGCCACCGCCAAGCGTCGAGACATAGATGCCCTCGGGCCCGCAATGGATCGTGTGCGGCCGCGAATAGCCCGTCTTGGCAAAGACCTCTTCGGGCTCGATGATCTTGTGGATTTTGGCCTGCAAGGGCTCTTTCACGTCGATGACGTAGATCCGGCTCGACCGGATGCCCGGGATGATCAGGTAGCGGCGCTCCAGAAAGGCGTGGCCGGTCAGGGGCGAGAGGGCGGAGGAACAGGCGTTCCAGCCGAAATGGTGAAACTCGTCGCCCGTGTTGGGCATGATCACCTGATGCACGATCTGGCTGTAGGTCCTGGATGTCGGGTCCACATCGACGACGGCCAGCCCATCGGGCTGCGACCCGTCGGGGCTGAGCATCAGCGTGAAGGCCAGCGTTTCGGCCGGGGCCTCCATCGCCAGCTTCGGGGTC
>CAZRUV010000077.1:0-16688 GCA_964603315.1 uncultured Rhodobacterales bacterium | reverse complement strand
TATGTCGCGCTCGGTGAGGATGCGCAGGCAATCGGATTGCACGCGGCCGGCCGATTTGGCACTGGGCAGCTTGTGCCAGAGCACCGGGCTCAGGTTGAAGCCCACAAGATAGTCGAGCGCCCGCCGCGCCAGATACGCCTCGACCAGCGGCATATCGACCTGTCGGGCGTTCTGCATCGCCTCCGTCACGGCGGCCTTGGTGATCGCGTTGAAGGTGACGCGCTTGACCTCGGTGTCTTTCTTGATCGACTTGCGCTTGGTCAGCGCCTCCTGAAGGTGCCAGCTGATCGCTTCGCCTTCGCGGTCGGGGTCGGTGGCGAGGATCAGGGCGTTGTCGTCCTTGAGCGCATCGGCGATGGCCTTGACGTGTTTCTTGCTGTCACTGGCCACCTCCCACAACATGTCAAATTCGTTGTCGGGATCGACGGAGCCATCCTTGGGTGGCAGGTCGCGGACGTGCCCGTAGCTGGCCAGAACGGTATAATTGTCACCCAGATACTTGTTGATGGTCTTGGCTTTGGCTGGGGATTCGACAACGACAACTGGCATGTAAGGGGTGCACCTCGGGGGAAATCTGAATGCTCTATGGCGGCGCAAGATGTGGGGTGCAAGTCCGGATTGTCAACCGAAGCTGCTTGCAATGCATTTAGCTGGCGCGGCTCAGCAGTCCGCCGGGTGCGCGGTCGATCGCGCCATCCAGTTCCAGATCCAGCAGCACCGGTGCCACTTTGTCGGCGCCCGCACCGAGATCGCGGATCAGTTGGTCTTCTGCCACCGGGGCGGGTCCGAGACGGTCGAGGATCTGTTGATGCAGTGCGGCGGTTTCGGCCAGCGTTCTGCGGTCCTTGTGGGGTGCGTCGGGCGGCGCAAGAGGCAGCTCCGGTTCGACTTGCGGAGCAATCGGCGCCAGCGCTTCGAGCACGTCCGCAGCGTTTCGAACCAAGGTTGCCCCGTCGCGGATCAGCATGTTGCAACCGGATGCGCGGGCGTCCATCGGATGCCCCGGCACGGCCAGCACATCCCGCCCGATATCGAGCGCATCGCGCGCGGTGATCAGGCTGCCCGACTTTGCCGCGGCCTCGACAACGATTGTCGCCTGCGACAAACCGGAAATGATCCGGTTGCGTGCGGGAAAGTGCCGCGCCATGGGCTGCAGACCCATGGGCTGTTCGCTGAGCCGGAGACCGCGCGCCGCGATGTCCTCGGCCAGGGTGGCATTTTCGGCCGGATAGATCACGTCGACACCACCGGCCTGGACGGCAATTGTGCCGGTATCAAGTGCAGCAAGGTGTGCAGCGGCATCAATGCCGCGCGCCAGTCCCGATGCGATGACATGCCCGGCTTCGCCCAGTTCGCGGGCCAGCCCGCGTGCCATTCGCGTGCCAAGCGACGAGGCGTTGCGGGCACCCACGACAGCAATCGCGGGCCGGTTCAGCAGATCGACGTCTCCGATGGCCCAGAGAAACGGGGGGGCGTCAGACAGCGCATCGAGCGCCGCCGGATAGGTCGCAGACCCTTGTGCCACCAGCACAGCGCCCGCAAGACGGCCAGCTTTCATTTCAGCAACGACCACAGCTTCGGGGCAAATTTCGTAGTTCGAAACGCCGGCGGCGCGCGCTACCTCAGGTAGCGCGGCCAGCGCGTTTTGCGCGGTGCCGTGTTCAATCAGTAGACGTTTGAACGTCGCGATACCGACCCGGCGAGAGCGCAACAGACGGAGGCGATCAAACTGTTCGTCTTCCGAGGTGGGTGGGAGTGGGGGGTGAGTGGAAGAAGGATGGGTATCCTTTTCAGTCATCCGTTACTCCGTCCGTTGCTGGGAGTGTTTTAGAATCGGCAAGGTTAATAACCCGTGAATGCAGGCGATTCATTTCACATTGGCGCAGCCTGTGGTTGTTTTAATTGGACATTTTGCCAGCATCGCAGCCGATTGAAAAAGGTGCGGCCACGTGCATCATGGCGCGCAACTCCCCAAAAACAGTGAGGAAATGGCACCACTGACGCGGTGTGCCCGCAAACCGGTCGAGAATCAGGCCGCGGATCCGCCAACAGTCAGGCCACCAATCATCAGCGTGGGCTGGCCCACGCCAACCGGAACCCATTGGCCGGCCTTGCCGCAATTGCCCATGCCGGGATCGAGCGCCATGTCGTTGCCGATCGCCCGGATATGTTTGAGCGCCGTCGCGCCGTCGCCAATGAGCGTGGCCCCCTTGACCGGCGCGCCGACGACGCCGTTTTCAACGCGATAGGCCTCGGTGCAGGAGAACACGAATTTTCCATTGGTGATATCGACCTGCCCGCCGCCGAAGCCGACGGCATAAATGCCATCCTTGAGGTCCGCCACGATATCGCCGGGCGCCACGTCACCGCCCAGCATATAGGTATTGGTCATGCGCGGCATTGGCGCGTGCGCATAGCTTTGACGGCGACCGTTGCCCGTCGCCGCAACGCCCATCAGGCGCGCGTTCTGGCGGTCCTGCATGTAGCCGACAAGAATGCCGTCCTCGATCAGAGTGTTCTTGCCCGACGGCGTGCCTTCGTCGTCAACGGTGATCGACCCGCGCCGGTCGGGGATCGTGCCATCGTCCAGAACGGTGACACCCGGGGCTGCAATCCGCTGGCCCATCAGCCCGGCAAAGGCGGAGCTGCCCTTGCGGTTGAAATCACCCTCGAGCCCATGGCCAATCGCCTCGTGCAGCAGGAAGCCGGGCCAGCCCGGGCCGAGGACGACATCCATCACACCGGCTGGCGCGGGTACGGCGTCAAGGTTCACCAGCGCAATCCGCAGGGCTTCGCGCGCCTTGACCTTCCAGTCGGCAGGATCAATCAACCCGTCGAGCCCAACCCGCCCGCCACCGCCCGCGCTGCCGCTTTCGCGACGTCCGCCGCTTTCGACGATGACCGACACGTTGAGCCGGGTCATCGGGCGCACATCGCGCACCGATTGGCCTTCGGGGCGCAGGATTTCGACCTCCTGCAGCGATGCCGCGACCGAGGCGGACACCTGAACAACCCGCGAATCAAGGTCGCGCAGAAAGGCGTCGATCTCCTTGAGCGTGTCGACCTTGACCGGGAAACTGGCTCCGGCGATCGGATCGCGGTCGGTATAAAGCGACGTGTTCGTGTGTTTTGGTGCATCAGCGAGGGTGCCACCACCGTCACCCACCGCCAACCGTGCGGTTTCGGAGGCCCGGCGCAGCGCGGCCTCGCTGATTTCGGTCGAGTGCGCATAGCCCGCCACTTCGCCGCGGACGGCACGCAGCCCAAACCCCTCGGCGGCGTCATAACTTGCCGTTTTCAGCCGCCCATCGTCAAAAACCAGCGATTCCGAGCGTCGTCTTTCGAAAAAAATCTCGCCATCATCCGCACCTGCCGTGGCATCCCGCAGGATGCCAAGGGCGGTTTCGCGGTCAATTTCGGTTTCCAGAGGGGCAAAGGGGGTGTCGCTCATGCGATCTCCGTCGGGTTCGGGGTGTGATGACGAAGGGTGAAGCGTCCGTTTGACGCGGGTCCAACATCTTTATCTTGAGCCCAAGATATGATTGTAATTGCTGCCAATACAACGGGTCGCGGCTCAAGCGATCCCGACGACCAACAGTGCGCTCCATCAAGATCAGGACGACCAGATGAAAAAGCTTTTCTCGATGTCGGGTCCTCTCGGCATGTTTGCCGCAGTCCCGGCCATGGCCCAGGACAACCTCGAGGTGATCGGTCGCCCGATCGACGGCGGCATCGGATTTCAACCCGCGGCAACCGAACTGGCCCGGGATCTGCAGGCGCTGGATGCGCTTTTGCTGGTGATCATCACGATCATTTCCGTTTTCGTGGTGGCGCTGCTGGCATGGGTCGTCATCCGCTACAACCGCACGCGGAACCCCGAGCCCGCCAGCTTTACGCATAATACCCCGATCGAGATCGCGTGGACCGTGATCCCGATTGTCATCCTGGTGTTCATCGGTGCGTTTTCGCTGCCGGTTCTGTTCAACCAACAGGAAATCCCCGAGGCTGACATCACCATCAAGGCCACCGGCTACCAGTGGTTCTGGGGCTATGAATATGTGGACGAGGGCTTTGCCTTCGACAGCTACATGATCGGCGCGCCCGCGACCGGCGGTGACAACTCGCTGACACCCGAGACCGAGCAACAACTGGTCGAGGCAGGGTACAGCCGCGAAGACTTCCTGCTGGCCACGGACAACGCCGTTGTGGTGCCTGTGGGCAAGACCATCGTCGTGCAGGTGACGGGCGCTGACGTGATCCACGCCTGGACGATCCCCGCCTTCGGCGTGAAGCAGGACGCGGTGCCGGGCCGTCTGGCAGAACTGTGGTTCGAAGCCGAGCAGGAAGGCATCTATTTTGGCCAGTGTTCCGAACTGTGCGGCATTGCCCACGCCTACATGCCGATCACCGTCAAGGTTGTCAGCGAAGAGGCTTATGCAGAGTGGCTCGAAGGCGCCAAGGCCGAGTTTGCGGGCACGCCCGCCACATACAACGTCGCATCGAACTGATCACAGCGTGGCGGGGCATGCTCTGCCACGATTGCTCTGACCCAGCCGAGAGGCACATATGACTGACGTCAGCTACCAGGAACAACCGCAAGAGGCCGAAGCGAGCCTCGGCGACTACTTTGCCCTGCTGAAGCCGCGCGTGATGTCGCTGGTTGTCTTTACGGCGCTGGTGGGGCTGTTGGCGGCACCCGTGACCGTGAACCCGGTCATCGCCTTCGCGTCGATCCTGTTTGTGGCCATCGGGGCAGGGGCCTCGGGCGCGCTGAACATGTGGTGGGATGCGGACATCGACGCCGTCATGCGGCGCACGGCGAAACGCCCGATCCCCGCGGGCAAGGTGACACCGGACGAGGCAAAGGCACTGGGCATTGCCCTGTCGGGCCTGTCGGTCATGATGCTGGGGCTAAGCGCGAACCTGCTGGCGGCCGGTCTTCTGGCCTTCACCATCTTCTTTTACGCCGTGATCTACTCCATGTGGCTCAAGCGGGCCACACCGCAAAACATCGTCATTGGGGGCGCGGCGGGCGCGTTCCCGCCCGTGATTGGCTGGGTCATCGCGACGGGTTCCATGTCTGTCGAAGCCTGGCTGATGTTTGCGCTGATCTTCATGTGGACGCCGCCGCATTTCTGGGCGCTCGCCCTGTTCATGAAGTCGGACTACGACGATGCGGGCGTGCCGATGCTGACCGTGACGCACGGACGCCGCGCGACACGTGTGCATATTCTGGCCTATACCGTGCTGCTGGTTGTGCTGGCTGTCGGTACGGCCTTCACGGCGGTGGGCGGTCCGGTCTATCTGGCGGTCGCGCTGGTGCTGAACGCGCTGTTCCTTAAGGGGGCCTATGACATCTGGCGCCGCGACGAGACGCAGGCCGAGGCTGACGGCTACGCTGTTGAAAAGGCGTTCTTCAAACTGTCGCTGCTGTACCTTTTCCTGCATTTTGGCGCGATTTTGATCGAGGCGCTGTTGCCCGCCGCGTGGGGGATCTGGACATGAGCCTGCGCGTCGAACACGAACTGCACCGTCGTCGCAAAGGGCGCAATGTGGGTGTGGGCCTTCTGCTGGGCGGGCTTGTGGTCCTGGTGCTCGCGCTGACCGTGGTGAAGGTCTCAAACGATGATTTCGAATTGCCCCGCATCGAGGAGGGCCAGTGATGCGCAAACTCTTTGACCGTCTGGATGGACCGCAAAAAACGGTCGTACAAACCCTCAGCCTTGTGGTCGTCATGGGCGGCCTCGCCTGGGCGTCGGTGCCGTTTTATGACTGGTTCTGCCGTGTCACCGGTTTTGGCGGCACGCCGGGCGTCAGCGAAATGGCAAGCGACGACGTTCTCGACCAAACCATCAAGGTCCGCTTTGACGCCTCTCTTGAGCGGAACATGCCGTGGCAATTCACCCCCACCGTGCGCGAGATGGAACTGCGCATTGGCGAGACGGGGCTTGCCTTCTACGAAGCCTACAACCCAACCGACAAGCCGGTGGCGGGTTCGGCCAGCTACAACGTCGCCCCTTACGAAGCCGGCGGCTTCTTCTCCAAAATCGACTGCTTCTGCTTTGAAGAGCAGGTGCTGGCGCCCGGCGAACGGGTGCAGATGCCTGTGACCTTCTATGTCGACCCGGACATCGTGAGCGACCGGGATGCAAAATACGTGCATACGATCACGCTCAGCTATACGTTTTACCAAATCGACCTGCCTGAGGGATACGCGTCCCTCGATGCGCAGGACGACACCAATCTGAACTGAGGGACGGACCATGGCCCACGCAAAAAACCACGACTACCACATCTTGCAGCCATCCACCTGGCCCTTCCTGGGCGCTCTGGCCGGTTTCACCATGCTTTTCGGCGCGGTGGTCTGGATGTCGGGCGGCATGACGATCTTGTTCAAATCCATCGAACTGAGCGGCCCATGGTTGTTCCTGATGGGGTTTGTCGCCGTTCTTTACGTCATGTTCGGTTGGTGGGCCGACGTGGTGTCTGAAAGTCATATCGGCGATCACACGCCGGTGGTGCGCATCGGCCTGCGCTATGGCTTCATCCTCTTCATCATGTCCGAAGTGATGTTCTTTGCCGCGTGGTTCTGGGCGTTCTTCAAGGACGGCATTTACCCAATGAGCGAGTATGTCGGGACCGAATATGTGCGCCCCGAGATCTACCATGTGGATGCGTTCCAACTGCCGTTGATCAACACGCTGATCCTGCTTTTGTCGGGCTGCGCCGTCACGTGGGCGCACCACGCGCTGGTGCATGGCGGCGCACGCAAGGACGTTGTGAACGGACTGGCCATCGCCGTGGTTCTGGGCGTCGCGTTCACGTTCCTGCAGGCTTACGAATACAACTACCTGCTCTATCAGGGCTGGGAATTCGGTGGCGACACGTTCTTTTCCGCCTTCTTCATGGCCACAGGGTTTCACGGTGCGCATGTGATCATCGGGACGATCTTCCTGTTCGTCTGCTTGCTGCGCGCAATGAAGGGCCATTTCTCGGCCGAAAAGCACATCGGTTTCGAAGCGGCGGCCTGGTACTGGCACTTCGTCGACGTGGTATGGCTGTTCCTGTTCTTTGCGGTCTACATCTGGGGCGTGGCCCAGATGCCCGGCGGGTACTGATCTGACGCCAACGAGAATGCAAAGCGCGTGGCCAGAGCCGCGCGCTTTTGCCGTTGAAGGGGGCATGTGCATCCGATGCGTTTGTGGTTTCTGCTGATTGTCGGAGTGATCGGGACGGGTATTCTGATCTGGCTTGGGGTCTGGCAGGTACAGCGCCTTGCGTGGAAACAGGACGTACTGGCCCGGATCGAAGCACAGATTTCCGCAACACCTCTAACGCTGGCGTCCGCAGTGGAGCCAGAGTTTCTGCGCTACGCACCTGTCGAAGTTACAGGCACTTTCGGTGAGAACCACGTTCGCATGCTGGCGTCGCGCAAATCTGTCGGCCCGGTGCACCGGATCATTCGCCCGTTCGAGACGCAGACCGATGGGACGATCCTGGTCGATACCGGATGGCAGCGGGATGGGACGGCGGTGAAGGCAGCGCCCCAAGGCACATTGACCCTGATCGGCAACCTTGATGCCCCGAACGAAGCGGACGGGTTCACGCCTGCGCCGGACCTCGACGCAAACCTGTGGTTTGCCCGCGACGTTCCCGCCCTGGCAGACGTTTTGGGCACCCGGCCCATCCTCGTGGTGTTGCGCGATGCGCCGGAATCAGACCTCGGCGTGACGCCCTGGCCTGTAGACACCGCTGGCATTCCGAACGATCACCTGCAATACGCCATCACGTGGTTTTCGCTCGCTCTGATCTGGGCCGCGATGACCGGCTATTTTCTGCTGCGGACCCGCCGCAGCGCGGCCTAAGAAAGACGCGACATGCGGTATATCTCGACTCGGGGCAACGCGCCCGTTCTGACCTTTGAAGACACGATGTTGACGGGCCTTGCCCGTGACGGTGGGCTCTACGTTCCCGAGACGATCCCGCAGCTGGATCACGCCACCATCGCCGCGATGGAAGGGCAGTCTTACGAGGACATTGCCTATACCGTCATGCGTCCCTTTGTCGGCGACACGTTTACGGACGTGGAGTTTCGGGACTGTATCGACCGCGCTTATGCCGGGTTTGGTCACGCGGCGCGCGCGCCCATGGTGCAACTGGATCAGGGCCATTTCCTGCTGGAGCTGTTTCACGGGCCCACGCTGGCGTTCAAGGACTTTGCCATGCAGCTGATCGGTCAGCTGTTCCAGACTGCGCTGGCCCGGCGTGGCAGCCGGGTGACGATCGTCGGGGCGACCAGCGGCGACACCGGATCAGCCGCGATCGAGGCGTTTCGCGGGCTCGACAATGTGGATGTGTTCATTCTTTATCCCCACGGCCGCGTCAGCGAGGTGCAACGCCGCCAGATGACCACGCCGGTCGAAAGCAATGTTCACGCGCTGGCACTCGAAGGTGACTTCGACGATTGTCAGGCGCGGCTCAAGGACATGTTCAACGACTTTGAGTTCCGCGATGGCGTGGGGCTTGCCGGCGTGAATTCGATCAACTGGGCACGGGTGCTGGCGCAGGTCGTCTATTACTTTTCCGCCGCGGTCTCGCTGGGTGCGCCGGGGCGTTCTGTCAGCTTCACGGTGCCGACGGGCAATTTCGGCGATATCTTTGCCGGCTACATCGCCAAGCGCATGGGGCTGCCCATCGACCGCCTTGTCGTGGCAACAAACCAGAACGATATTCTGCACCGCTGCCTCAGCGGACAGGGCTATCACAAGGGCGAAACCATCCCTTCCATCAGCCCGTCCATGGACATTCAGGTAAGCTCCAATTTCGAGCGCGCGTTGTTTGATGCCTATGACCGCGACGGCGGTGCTGTGGCGCAGTTGATGGACGAACTGAAGGCAGGCGGCTTCGACGTGAGCCAGGGCGCAATGCAGGCGCTGGCCGAGCATTTCAGTTCGGGTCGCGTGTCCGAGGACGAGACCAGCGCCCAGATCGCAACGACGCTCAAGACCAGCGCAGAGTTGCTGTGCCCGCATTCCGCGGTCGGCGTGCGCGTCGCAGAGGCGCAGCGCGTGACAGGCACGCCGATGATCACGCTGGCCACCGCGCATCCGGCGAAATTCCCCGATGCGGTTGAGGCCGCGACGGGGGTCCACCCCCCCCTTCCATCGCGCATGGCGGACCTGTATGACAGGCCGGAACGGCTGACCCGGGTGCCAAACGATCTTGCGGCGCTCAAGGCCCATATCATCGCACATCGCGCCACCTGACATATTCGCAGTGAGACCCATTTGAGTACCCAGACCCATCGCCTGCCAAACGGCTTTCGCATCGTCACAGAACACATGCCGGGGCTGGCGTCGGCCTCCATCGGCATCTGGGTAGGCGCGGGCGCGCGTCATGAAGCGTCCGATCAGAACGGGATCGCGCATTTCCTCGAACATATGGCATTCAAGGGCACGGAGCGTCGCTCCGCCCTGCAAATCGCCGAAGCGATTGAGGACGTGGGCGGATACATCAACGCCTATACCAGCCGTGAGGTCACCGCCTATTACGCCCGCGTGCTCGCGGCGGATGTGCCGCTGGCCATGGATGTGCTGTCCGACATCCTGCTGAACCCGGTCTTCGACCAGGACGAGATCGAGGTGGAACGGGGCGTGATCCTGCAAGAGATCGGGCAGGCGCTCGATACGCCCGACGATGTGATCTTTGACTGGTTGCAGGAACAGGCGTATCCCGAGCAACCGCTTGGTCGAACGATCCTTGGGCCCTCCGAACGTGTGTCGGCCTTTCAGCGCGACGATCTCGCGCGCTTTACCGCGCAGCACTATGGCCCCGAACAGATGATCCTGTCCGCTGCGGGTGCCATCGATCACGATGCGATTGTGGCACTGGCTGAAAGTCTGTTTGGGCATTTACAGGCGCGCCCGGTTGCGACAGCGGACACGGCGCTTTTTCGCGGAGGCGAGGTTCGGCGCGAAAAGGCGCTGGAGCAGGCGCATTTTGCCCTGGCATTCGAAAGCCCCGACTACCGCGACGATGCGATCTATACGGCTCAGATCTACGCCAGCGCGCTTGGCGGAGGGATGTCGAGCCGCCTGTTTCAGGAAATCCGGGAAAATCGGGGCCTGTGCTATTCCATATTTGCCCAGGCCGGTGCCTATGCCGATACCGGCATGACGACTATTTATGCAGGTACATCTCAGGAACAGGTGAGCGAACTGGCCCGGATCACGATCGACGAGATGCGGCGCGCGGCTGATGATATGAGCACGGCCGAGGTTGATCGAGCGCGGGCGCAGATGAAGGCAGGGCTGCTGATGGGGCTGGAAAGCCCGTCGAACCGCGCCGAACGTCTGGCCCGGCTGGTGCAGATCTGGGATCGGGTGCCGTCGCTGGAAGAAACGGTGGCGCGGATTGACGCGGTCACGGCGGCGGATGTGCGGGCGTTCGCGGCACATATCGCAGGGACAGCGCCCATGGCGCTTGCGCTCTACGGGCCGATTGCAACGGCTCCTGATCTGGCCCGTCTGCAGGAGCAACGCGCCGCCTGATGTTGCTTGCCAAACGGAAATTGCGGATCGAGACGGAGCGGATGACGCTCCGCCCGCCGACGCATTCTGACTTCCGGGCATGGTCCGGACTGCGCGCTGCCAGCGCCGAGCATCTGGTGCCATGGGAGCCAAGCTGGGCCACGGATCACCTGACGCGAAAGGCGTTCACCAACCGGGTGTACTGGGCCCAACGGTCCGTCGCCTCGGGCACGGCAGTGCCTTTGTTTCTGTTTCGGCGCACGGACGACGTGCTTTTGGGCGCGATCACGCTCGACAACGTCCGGCGCGGCCCGGCACAGGCGGGCACGCTGGGGTATTGGACCGGCGCGGCCCATGCACGGCAGGGCTATATGCGCGAGGCGATCCTCGCGCTTGTGCATTACACCTTCACCCGCCTTGAT
This sequence comes from uncultured Rhodobacterales bacterium, assembly GCA_964603315.1. Taxonomy (GTDB): domain Bacteria; phylum Pseudomonadota; class Alphaproteobacteria; order Rhodobacterales; family Rhodobacteraceae; genus Tateyamaria. The sequence goes on along the minus strand of CAZRUV010000077.1, from coordinate 5,737 downwards.
TTGAGCCGCATCGAAGCAGCCTGCCTGCCCGAGAACACGGCCTCACGGGGTTTGCTGGAAAACTGCGGCTTCAAATATGAAGGCGTTGCGCAAAGCTATCTGCAAATTGACGGACGCTGGCGCACCCATGTCCTATATGCCGCCTTGCGCATGGATCGGCGCGGAAAGACTGACGCCGGCCAAAATTCTTAGACTAAGAATTTTGGCAAGACTTTTGGAAAAAGTCTTGTTGTGCTTTAATTCTATCCCATGCGCTTCATCGTTTTCTTTTTCGCACTGCTTGCCGCGGGTCCCGTTCATTCACAGACCCGCACGCCCAGTCACTGTATCGCATTGGCAAACGCTATTCCGGGCGCAACCTATGTGCACCGCGCGAGCTACAATGCGGACGTGGCAGAAGAAACGGTCCTCATCCACTATATTTCCCATGCATCATTTCTGATCCGGTCCGCGGGTGGGTTGAACATGGTCACGGATTTCACGGGCTTTGTCGGGAACGCGCCGGTGATCCCGGACGTGGTCACGATGAACCACGCGCACGAAACGCACTGGACAGGCTTCCCGGACCCGGCCATTCCACATGTGCTGCCGGGATGGGGCGCATTTGGCAAAGGGATCGATCATCACCTCGATCTTGGTGAGGTCCTGGTGCGCAATGTCTCCACCGATATCCGGTCGCAGTGGTCGGGCGTGGAACCCAACGGAAACTCGATCTTCGTGTTTGAGCTTGCGGGTCTGTGCATCGGGCATCTCGGTCACCTGCATCACGAACCGAACGGCGCGCAATACGCGGCCATCGGCAGGCTCGACGTTGTGATGGCGGCTGTGGACGGCGGCATGACGGTCGATTTGCCGACGATGATGCGGATCATCCGCCGATTGAAATCATCGATTGTCATTCCGATGCATTGGTTCGGAGACTACACGCTCGATCTTTTTCTCACCGGCATGGCGGATCAGTTCCAGGTTGTCGAAGTGGGCGGGCCTTCGCTCGAGGTTTCGCTGGATCGGCTGCCCGCATCACCGACGATCATGGTTTTGCGACCGGAATGGCTGCGCGAAACACCAGAGTGATTGCCCCGCTTGTTCCCGCGTGCCGCCCGTGCGACAGACGGCCTGCACCCACAACAAAGCCTGCCGAATGTTGAACCCTGTCTCACCTGACGTCGACGCGCGTTTCCGCGCCCTTCTGCCTGCAAACCGGTTTTCCGAAGCGACGGCAGGCTATCTCGAGGAACCGCGCGGGCGATATGCAGGGCAGGCCGGGTTGCTGGCCTTGCCCCGTTCGACCGAAGAAGTTGCCACGCTGGTGCGCGCCGCGGTCGAGGCGCGGGTGCCCGTCATCCCCTATGGTGGTGGGACCGGCCTTGTCGGCGGGCAGGTGGCCGAGGATGGCCCGCGGCCCCTGATCCTGTCGCTGGAGCGTATGACGTCCATCCGCGCCGTCTATCCACAAGAGAATGTGCTCGTCGCCGAAGCCGGTGCCATCCTCGCGGATGTGCAAGCCGCGGCACGCGCGGAGGATCGGCTTTTTCCCCTGTCGCTGGCGGCGGAAGGCTCGGCGCGCATTGGCGGCAATCTGAGCACGAATGCAGGTGGTACCGGCGTGCTGCGCTACGGCAACGCGCGTGATCTGTGCCTTGACCTTGAGGCGGTTCTGCCGGACGGATCCATCCTCAACGGGCTCAGCCGCTTGCGCAAGAACAACACCGGTTACGACCTGCGCCACCTGCTGATCGGGGCCGAGGGCACGCTGGGCATCATCACGGCCGCATCGCTCAAGCTCTTTCCGCAACCTGCACAAACCGGCACGGCGCTGTTTCAGGTCGCCTCGCCGGATGCGGCGTTGCGATTGTTGTCACTGGCCCGAGATCAGGTTGGCGACGGCGTCAGCGCCTTTGAACTGATGCACAGGCAGGGTTTCGATTTTCTCGCCGAAACCGGGACCGAGGTTGAAAATCCGTGGGACGAGACACCCGAATGGTGTGTGCTGATCGAGCTTGGATTGCCACACGGCCTCGAGCCGCAGGACGTGTTGGCAAAGCTGTTTGTCACAGCCACCGACGAGGGTCTGTCCAGCGACGGTCTCATCGCCCAGAATGTGCGGCAGGCCGACGCCTTCTGGGCGATCCGGGAAACGATCCCCGAAGCGAACAGGCGCATCGGTTCGGTCAGTTCGCACGACATCTCCGTGCCGCTGGGCGCCATCGCGGATTTCATCGCCGCGGCGAATGACAGGATCGCGGAAATCGGTGCGTTCCGGATCAACTGTTTTGGTCACGTTGGCGACGGAAACCTGCACTACAATGTCTTTCCAGTGGAGGGAAAATCACGCGGCGACCACTTGGCGGAGCGTGATCAGATCAAACGGCGGGTCCATGATCTGGTGCATGCATTTGGCGGTTCGGTCAGTGCCGAACATGGCGTTGGACGGCTCAAGGTCGACGATCTGGAACGGTATGGCGATCCAACCAAACTGGCGGCCATGCGGGCCATCAAGGCCGCGTTGGATCCGCACGGCATCATGAACCCGGGCGCCGTTCTGCGGGGCTAGGGCATTCGTTACGGTTCCCCCGTTGCCCGGTGGCGCTTCACGTCAGCGCTACAGCCCGTCAAAGGCGCACAGGGCTTGCACGTCCATGCCCAAGGCCTCCAGCTTTGCGCGCCCGCCAAGGTCTGGCAGGTCGATGATGAACGAACACGAGATGATCTCGCCTCCAAGCCGCTCGACCAGTTTGATCCCGGCCTCGGCCGTGCCGCCCGTGGCCAGCAGGTCATCGACCAGCAGGATCTTTTCGCCTGCCGAAATCGCGTCGTCGTGCACTTCGACGACCGCCTCGCCATATTCCAGCGTGTAGGCCTCGCTGATCGTCGCACCCGGCAATTTGCCCTTCTTTCGGATGGGCACAAAGCCCACAGACAACTGGTGCGCGATCGCACCGCCCAGAATGAAGCCGCGCGCCTCAAGGCCGACAACCTTGTCGATCTGCAAGCCCGCATAGGGGTGCAGCATCTGGTCAATGGCCATCCTGAACCCGCGCGGGTCCGCAAACAGCGTCGTCACATCGCGAAACATGATCCCTTCATGGGGGAAATCGACGATCGTGCGGATGTAGTCCTGAACGGTTTTCATGTGGCTCTCCGGAGGGTGGCGGTCATGACGCCCATGGCCACCAAAACGGCCCCGCCGCAATGGGTCAACCACATCTGCACGGATGGGCGCGAAATGCGACTGCGCATTGCATGCGCGGCAAGGGCAAAGATGAGGGCGTTGAGCCCTGCGATTGCGACGAAGGTGGCAATCAGGATTGCCGCTTGCGGCGCAAAGGCGGCGTCGGGCTGGATGAATTGCGGGACAAAGGCCACAAAGAACGCGTTGGATTTCGGGTTCAGCGCGGTCACGGTGGCCAGATCGCGGAACACCTTGCCTGCAGGTTCTCCTGCGGGGCGGTTGGTCAGCGTGGTCTCCTGGCCGGGCCTCGCCGCGCTGCGCAGCATCCGGATGCCCAGATAGACCAGGTAGATCGCGCCCAGCCATTTGAGGATCGTGAAAGCCAGCGCCGAGGTGAGCAGCAACGCCCCAAGTCCGATCACGGACAGGGTCATGGCGATCAGGTCACCAACGGCCACGCCGAGGGCCGACGCGACGGCGACCCGTCGCCCCTGGGTCAGCGCATAGCTGAGCACCAGCATGATCGTGGGGCCGGGAATGATCAGAAGCAGCGTGGAGGCCGTGACAAATGTCAGCCAGAGGTCAAAGGGCATTGTTTAATTCGCGTTGTTCAAAGGACGCGACCGGCGACCGCGTCAAGCCGTGCGATGACGTCGGGGTCACGCGCATCGGGAGCCGTGAGGATGGCGTATTCCAGCGCGCGGTCACAGCCGTGCGGGCAGGGCGCGCGGTCGGCGCCAAGCAGTGCGGGAAGCCGTGCGACAAGGCTGCGTGCCTTGTCGGCATTGCCCATAAGTGTTTGAATAATTGAGGTTACGTCAACTTCGCCATGATCGGGGTGCCAGCTGTCGTAATCCGTGATCATGGCGACGGACGCATAGCAAAGCTCGGCCTCGCGCGCGAGTTTGGCCTCGGGCATGTTGGTCATGCCGATCACGTCGGCGCCCCAGCTTTCCCGGTACATCTTGGACTCGGCCAGGGTCGAAAACTGCGGGCCCTCCATCGCCAGATAGGTGCCGCCCTTGTGCACGGTGATCCCGGCCACGCGCGCGGCGGTTTCACAGGCGTCGCCAAGGCGCGGGCAGGTGGGATGGGCCACGCTCACATGGGCCACGCATCCGGTGCCAAAGAATGACTTTTCGCGGGCAAAGGTCCGATCAATGAATTGATCCACAATGACAAAATCACCCGGCGCCATCTCGTGCCGAAACGAACCACAGGCCGAAACCGAGATCACATCCGTCGCCCCCAGACGCTTCAACGCGTCAATATTGGCGCGGTAGGGCACGGTGGTCGGAGAATGCACATGGCCCCGCCCGTGGCGGGGCAGAAACAGCATGTCGACACCGTCCAGGCTGCCCGACAGGATCGCATCTGACGGCGCGCCCCACGGCGTGTCGACGGTGACCCATTCCGCGCCCTCCAACCCGTCGATATCGTAGATGCCGGAGCCGCCGATCACGGCGATCTTGGTCAAAGTCATGGGGGGCCTCGTGAAACCATTGGGCTGACTAAAACAGCCAAAAAACCGATGCACAACCCGTACACAGAGTGTGCACAACCTGTACACCGCTTTGGTGCATCCACGCGCCGCTATTCGCGGCGGATGATCCCTGTGATGGCCGCTGCACCCAAGGCGGTGACGATCCACCCCATGACGCTCAGCACCCAACGCCCCCACCACAGATGCCATCCCCACGGGCCACGGGTGGTGGAGGGGGCCCAGGCGTCGGTCTGGCCAAAGTCGATGATCGGGATGACGACGTCAAAGCCATAGGCATAGCGGTTGAACGTCTCCCAGTCGCGCCCCGGTGCGATGGCCTTCCATTCGGACGCCGTAAGGTCTGAACCGCGCGGAAGGGCATCGCCGGACCAAACCTCGGCCGGGTGCTCTTCGGTGGCGGCCAACGCGGTCCAGTCGTCCGAGACGATCACAGGTGCTGCATTGGGGGCAAAGCTGCCTTACCATCACCACGAAGGGAGGCGCTGATACGGATTTTTCAGGGCCAGTTAGCTTGGACGAAAATCCTGCGCGTCTTCTGCAATCGCACGGGCGGACACATCATCAGCAGTAACACGGTCCTCCTTGATTTTGGGCGGGCTCTTTTTCCACGCGGTCAAATTGCTGCCGATATCTCGGTAAAACGCGGGCACGCATTCCTCCAAGTCTGTTACAAAGTTGGCTTGTTGCGTGAACCGTCCGCCGAGGCGCGACGACGAAAAAAGATGAAAACTGTGAGGTGCAAGGTGCTCTTTGCCGGATGACGCGACTTCGATGTCGTCGCGGAGTTCCGAAACGCTGTGTTGGGTTGGTTCGTTTTTTCCGGGCCACAATAGGCGAAGATGCAGGTTGTCGACCCGATCTGTTTTGATCTGACGAAGCAGCCAATTGACTCGGGCTTTGGTTGAAACGCGGTCTTCTGGTGCACTGAGCGTCATGCCCACGTCAACACTGCGCCGCGTTATGTCTGCAACAACTTCAATTGGGGCTGCAGCGTCCGGCACTTCGAGTGACCTGCCCCCCGAAACCTCCCGCACTTTAATGTAGAGTTTGCTCAACCTTTC
>CAZRUV010000076.1:9857-17000 GCA_964603315.1 uncultured Rhodobacterales bacterium | reverse complement strand
GGAACGGCATGAAGTCGCTCTGGTCTTCGGTCAGGCCGGCGTTCTTGTAGCCGTCGACCGAGAAGTTGCCCATCACGTACATCGCCGCGTCACCGTTGGCGAAGGGCGCGATGGCGTCCTGCCACGACATGGAGGCGTGGTTGTCGACGAAACCGCACTCGTTGATCAGCTGTTCCCAGTTCTGGAACGTCGCCTTGATGCGCGGATCCGTGTAGGCGATCTCACCTGCGGTCAGTGCGTTGTGCACGTCATAGCCGTTGGTGCGCAGGTTGATGTAGTCAAACACGCCCGCCGCGGTCCACAGGAACTTCGTCCCGATGGTGAACGGCGTCACGCCGTTCTCTTTCATCTTGGCGCAGCCTGCCAGCATGTCGTCCCATGTGGCGAACTCTTCGAGCTCAAGCAGGTCGAAGATGTCTTTGCGGTAATAGATGCCCCACTGGTAGTAGCTGTAAGGCACACCCCAGATCTTGCCGTCGCGGCTCATGGTTGCCTTGATGGCCGCCAGATCTTCGTTAAAGCCGTTTTCTTCCCACACATCATCGACGGGCTGGAACAGGCCAGCATCGACAAAGGGCGCCATGCGGTTGCCGGGGTACCAGCTGGTCACGTCAGGCGCATCCGCTGTCAGAAAGTTGCGAATCGCCGTCTTGTGCGCCTCGCGGTCGTTGATGTTGACGATCACGTTGATGTCGGGGTTTTCAGCTTTGAACTGCTCCACGGCATCTTCGAAGCCCTTTTTGGGGCCAGGGTTCAGGTCATCAAAGTTGATGACGAGGTCGCGCGCGAACGCGGTGCCCGCAACAGCCGACAGCGCAATGGCCGCCACAGCGGTTTTGAAATTCAGGAACATGGTTTCCTCCCGTTGGTTCCTTATGGTTCCGTGGCCGGAGGTTGTCTCATCCCGCCGACCACGAAAAGTCAGATTTCTTTTGACTTCGGTTCCCAGTTTGTGAATGTTCCACATAGTGAAACCGAATTCCAACTATTGGAACTGTAGGGGCCACGCGGGGCAGAGGTCAACAGATTTCGTGCCTCGAAGGGAGGAGAAAAGATGAACAGCGCCGCCCCCCGCTCTGGCGAGGGAACGATTGGTAAGGCATTGGACGTGCTCGATCTTGTCGCGGGACAAGAGCGGCCCGTGCGCTTTTCCGAGTTGCTGGCCCTGTCTCCGCATCCCAAGGCAACGCTGTATCGTCTGGTGCAGAATCTCACACATCTGGGCATGCTGCGCTATGATGTGGACAGGCAGACCTACGCACCCGGTTTGCGCCTTGTCAGCCTGGCGCATGCGGCGTGGCGACAGAGCTCGCTCGCACCCATTGCGCGGCCCCATATCGATTCGCTGAGCCATACGCTGGGCGAAACCGTACACCTCGCGCAGCTCGATGGCGGGCAGGTTCTGTATGTGGACAAACGCAACGCAACCGAACCGATCGAGATGTTCTCGCAGGCCGGCAAGGTCGGGCCGGGATACTGCACCGGCGTCGGCAAGGCGATGCTGGCCTTCCTGCCGGAGGATCAACTCGACAAGGCGCTCGCGCAACAGGCCTGGTTTGCACATACCGCGCACACGCACACGGACGCCGAATCGCTCAAATCCGAACTGGCCGAGATTCGCAGTCAGGGCGTGGCCTTCGACCGCGAAGAACACGAGCCCGGCATCATCTGCGTGGCCGCACCGATCCTGTCCGAGACAGGCCGCGCCATCGGTGCGCTCAGCGTCACCACATCCATCACGCGCAAGTCGCTGGACGATCTGTCCGGTCTTGCGCCCCATTTGAAGTCCACGGCACAAGACATCGCCGCGGCGGCTGCCAGTTGGCAGTTTCCAAGCCAGTAATCACGAGGGGAGAACCATGACAGGCGTCACACTCAACAAGGCGATCAAACGCTACGGTGCAACGCAGGTGATCCACGGGGTCGACCTGACCATCGAGGATGGCGAGTTCTGCGTTTTTGTCGGGCCTTCGGGCTGCGGCAAGTCCACGCTGTTGCGCATGATCGCGGGGCTCGAGGAAACCTCGGACGGCCAGATCAATATCGGCGCGCGCGACGTGACCCACATGGACCCTGCCGCGCGCGGTGTGGCGATGGTGTTCCAGACTTACGCGCTCTATCCGCACATGACGGTCGAGGAAAACATGGGCTTCGGGCTCAAGATGAACGGGGTCGACAAGGACACGATCAAGAAAAAGGTCGATGGCGCCTCGAAAATCCTCAAGCTCGACGAATACCTCGCCCGCAAACCCGCCGCTCTGTCCGGCGGTCAGCGTCAGCGTGTGGCCATCGGCCGGTCCATTGTGCGTGGCCCCGAAGTCTTCCTGTTTGACGAACCGCTGTCGAACCTCGATGCCGAATTGCGCGTGGACATGCGGGTCGAGATCGCCCGCCTGCACAAGGAACTGGGCACCACGATGATCTACGTGACCCACGACCAGGTGGAGGCGATGACGCTGGCCGACAAGATCGTGGTTCTGCGGGCTGGTTACATCGAACAGGTCGGCAGCCCGATGCATCTCTACAAGGATCCGGACAACAAGTTCGTTGCGGGCTTCATCGGCTCTCCGGCCATGAACTTCCTGCGCGGCGTCGCAGGCGATGGATCGGTCACCGTTCCGGCCCTTGCCGATCGCGTGTTGCCGACATCTGTGACCCTGCCCGCCGCCGGCACCGAGGTGATCGTCGGGGTGCGTCCGCAGGACATGGACCTGAGCGCCGGCGCGTCGCCGCTGAAGCTCGACATCCGCGAACGGCTTGGCGGCGTGGCATATGACTACCTCACCGCGCCTACGGGCGAACGGCTGATCGTCGAAACCAAGGGCGATGAGGGGCTCGACGAAGGCACCGAAGTCACCGTGGCCTTTGACGATGACAAGGCGATGTTCTTCGACGCCACGAGCGAGGCACGCCTGCGCTAACAGATTACGTAGTGAACACATGAAACCGCGCCGCTTCGGCGCGGTTTTTTTGTGCCTGTGGACAAAACGAGTTCCGCTTTGTGGAAATGGTTGAAAAAAGCCTGAATTAAGCAAACTTGAGGAAATTACAGGTGATAAAATCCGAATTATCTCAGAAAAAGACAACCATACCGTACAAACAGAGTTTTCTTATCCACAGTTCAAATCCGAAAATGTGGATAACTTGGCCGCTACTTGCGCCGCGACGAGGCAGAAAACAGACCTCTCTCGTGCCCTTGAGCCGCGATTTCACGGCGCATGGGTCACGAACACGGCCAGAGGCCGCATCCGGCTCCAACCCTTCAATTCTTGCGATAAGGTCTTGAGAAAACGTCAGGTTTTACCCTGAGCCCGCAGGTATTCCATGATCGCGGGGCGCACGTTCATGTCTCCCCGATTCCGCGCATCGGTGATCACCTTGCGCACTTCATCAAGGTTTGAGCGCCGTAAAAGCGACTTCACCGGGCCAATCGACGCCGGGCGCATCGACAGGTTTCGCAGGCCGATTGCCGCCAGACACAAGGCCTCAACAGGCCGTCCCGCATCCTCACCACAAAAGCTGAGTGGCGTACCCGATACGGCGCACCGCTCCACGATCCGCTCGATGAAACTGAGAAAGGACACGTTCAGCGTATCGTAACGCCGCCGCACCCGCTCGTTTTCACGATCCGCCGCAAAGAAGAATTGCTTCAGGTCGTTTCCGCCAATCGACAGAAAACCAACCTCTTCAAAGAACTTGTGCGGCGCAAAGGCGAGGCTGGGCGTCTCCAGCATGGCCCCGACCTCGATGCGTTCCGGCAAAACGTGACCCAGCCTGCGCTCGCGGTCCATCGCCTTGTCAATCTCCGCCCGCGCGAGCGTGTATTCCTCGAACTGCGCGACAAAGGGGAACATCACGGTCAGCGGGCGCCCATTTGCTGCCCGGATCAGCGCCTGCAACTGCATCCTCATCACGCCGGGTTTGTCGAGACCCACGCGGATCGCGCGCCAGCCCAGCGCCGGGTTCGGCTCATCATTGGGCTTCATGTAGGGCAGCACCTTGTCCGACCCGATATCAAGTGTGCGGAACACCACCTTTTTGCCGCCTGCCGCATCCAGCACCCGCGCATATAGCGCGCTGAGTTCCGACCGTTTCGGCATCTGGTTGCGCACAAGAAACTGCAACTCGGTGCGAAACAGCCCGACACCAAGTGCGCCTGATCCTTCCAGCGACGGCAAATCCGCCATCAAACCGGCGTTCATGTGCAGACCCACGACGCTGCCGCACAGCGTTTCCGCAGGCTTGTCGCGGATCGAGGCATAGCGCTCCGCCGCTGCCGCTTGCATCGCCATCTTGTCCCGAAAGGCCGTGACGACCGTGTCATCAGGCCGAAGATGCACAATGCCCTGCTCCCCATCGACCAGCACGTGATCTCCGTTCAACGCCTCAAGCGTTGCGCGGTCCGTATGGACAATCAACGGGATGGCCAGCGCACGCGCGACGATGGCGGCGTGGCTGCCGACCGAGCCTGCCTCGAGGATGATCCCCCGCAGGCCGCGCCCGTAATCCAGCAACTCTGCCGGTCCGATGTTGCGCGCAACCAGAATGGGATCGGCGGGCATTTCCGCGCCCGTATCAGACCCCTGCCCCGTCAGAATGCGCAACAGCCGGTTAGACAGGTCGTCCAGATCACTCAACCGTTCGCGCAGATAACTGTCCGTCGCCTGTCCGATCCGCGCCCGGGCCAGCGATTGCTCTTTCTCGACGGCCGCTTCTGCGCTGAGACCACGGCTGATGTCCTCTTCCATCCGCCGCATCCAACCCTTGGAATTGGCGAACATCCGATAGGCCTCCAGCACTTCGAGCTGTTCCTTGTCGCCCGCCAGTGTCAGCATCTTGTCGACGCCCACCCGCAACTCTTCGACGGCTTCGGTCAACCGCTCCAATTCGCGGTGCGGATCGTCCGCGATGGGGTTGGTGACAACCACCCGCGGCTCGTGCAGCCAGATCCGGCCCTCGGCCACACCTTCCTGCGCAACGGTGCCGCGCAACATCGCGGGCTGGCTGTGCCGCGCGCCCATCGCCGCGCCTTCGCCGACGAAAGCGCCAAGTTCCGTCATCTCGGCCAGCACCATCGCCACAACTTCAAGCGCATAGACCTCGTCCGCCGAAAACTCGCGCGCTTCCTTGGACTGGACCACCAAAACGCCCAGGCTCTCGCCCAGACGCTGGATCGGCACACCGAGGAAGCTGGAATACACCTCCTCCCCAGTCTCCGGCATGAACCGGAAACCACGCGCGCCGGGCGCATCTGCGGTGTTCACAACCTCCCGCTTGCGGGCCACGCGACCCACAAGCCCCTCGCCCAGCCGCATCCGCGTCTGGTGCACCGCGTCCGGGTTCAACCCTTCGGTCGCACAGAGCTCCAGCGTTTCTTCATCGCGAAAGAGGTAGATCGAACACACTTCGGACCCGATGCTGTCGGCAATCAGATGCGTGATCTTGTCGAGACGCGCCTGTCCGGGGTCATCCCCGGCCATCGTGTCCCGCAAACGCCCAAGCAGCTTGCGGCTTTCGGTTTCCATGCTTTCGGCCATGGCCGACTGTCCCCAACGTTCCTGCAACGTCAGCTTAGATCACAGCACAAGACAAAGCGAAATCACAAAGCGCCACTGCCTTGCGCAAATTTCCACCCACGGTCGAAATTCAAGGCACTCCGCCCGCAGACAGATCAGGCCGCCTTGTCCAGATCAAACGCATCGTGCAGCGCCTGCACCGCCAGTTCCATGTACTTGCGGTCAATCAGAACGCTGATCTTGATCTCGGAGGTCGTGATGACCTTGATGTTGATGCCTTCGGCGCTCAGACACTGGAACATCTTGGCCGCAACACCAGTATGGCTGCGCATCCCGATACCCACGACACTGACCTTGGCCACATCCGTGTCGGCAATCAGTTCGGCAAAGTTGATGATCGTGCCATTGGCGTCATCCATCGCCTTTTGCGCCCGCGCCACCTGATCCGTGGGGCAGGAAAAGGTCATGTCCGTCCGCCCCTCTTCCGAGATGTTCTGCACGATCATGTCCACATTCACTCCCGACTCACTCAGGGCGGTAAAGATCGTGGCCGCGATACCGGGGCGGTCCGCCACGCTCACAAGGGTCATCTTCGCCTCATCCCGGCTGTAGGCGACACCGGCAACCACTTTGCTTTCCACGATATCCTCCTCGGCGCACACCAGCGTGCCCGCATTATCCGATTGTTCCTCGAAACTCGACAACACCCGCAGGCGTACCGCGTAGCGCATCGCCAATTCGACCGAACGCGTCTGCAAAACCTTGGCGCCAAGGCTTGCGAGTTCCAGCATCTCTTCAAAGGCGATCTTGTCCAGTTTGCGCGCCTTCGGGCTGACCCGCGGATCGGTGGTATAGACGCCATCCACATCCGTATAGATGTCGCACCGCTCCGCCCCGAAGGCCGCTGCAAAAGCGACAGCGGTCGTGTCACTGCCCCCGCGACCCAATGTCGTGATCCGCCCTTCGGCACTCACGCCCTGAAACCCGGCAACCACAGCCACTTTCATGCCTTCGGCAAACTTGGCGTTCAGATTGTCTGTCGGGATCTCCTCGATCCGGGCCGACGAATGGGCGGATGTCGTCAGCAACGGCACCTGCCAGCCCTGCCAGGACCGCGCGGGCACATCCATTTCCTGCAAAGTCAGCGCCATGAGGCCAGCCGTGACGTTCTCGCCAGACGACACAACCGCATCATATTCCCGCGCATCATACAGCGGCGAGGTCTCGCCAACCCAGCCCACCAATTCATTGGTCTTGCCCGACATGGCCGACACAATGACAATCACATCATAGCCCTTGGCCACCTCGACACCAACGCGCTTGGCCGCGCGGCGGATGCGGTCAAGGGTGGCCACGGACGTGCCGCCAAATTTCATGACGAGAACAGGCATGGATCAAAGCCCCGGAAATTCACTCCGCGTGCCCTTACCCCTGCACCCACGTGAACGCAAGATGCGCGCGTAACCGCAAGGCGCACCCCGCCCGCGGCAGCCACGTCAGAGGCGTCTGAAAAGGCGTCTCTGACATAAATCACGCCGCGCGGCAGCGCGTCCTTTCGGACAGGTGCGGCATTGGCAATAGACTAAAGCGGATGCGCCCGGCCGTCCCAGGTTTCGAAACAGCCCGT
>CAZRUV010000076.1:0-9757 GCA_964603315.1 uncultured Rhodobacterales bacterium | reverse complement strand
CCCGTTTCCAGCGCTTCGCCCTTGTCCAGATAAACGCCCGCATTGCAGACCAGCAGATCCACCGCTCGCCCCTCAAGTGCCCGCGACATGGCCGTATGATCCGCCGGTTGCGTGACATCCAGCGTCACTTGCGCAGCGGCAGATCTGCCCGTGCCCGTCACCTCATGGCCCATTTGCCGGTAATGCGCGGCCAGACCCGCGCCAATCCCGCGGGTGGCGCCGGTAATCACAACATGCATGTGGTCAATTCGCCTTTCGTGTGGGGATGAATGGCAGCGGTGCCACCGGCACGCCGTCCTCGATCAGCGACTTCGCCTCTTCCGGCTTGGCCTCGCCAAAAATCGGGCGGTCCGGCACATCGCCCAGAAATTGCGCGCGCGCCTCCTTGGCAAAGTTGCCGCCCACATAGGTGGCATTCGCCTCCACCTCGGCGCGCAGCTTTGCAAGCGCGCCAGCATCATCGCCCTTGCCGGCTGTTTCGTCCTGCTTGCGCGCCGTCTTGACCTGCGGTGCCATCAGGGCCTTGGAAATGTGGGGCGATCCGCACACCGCGCAGGTCACATGCCCGGCCTTGAGCAGGCCATCATAGGCCTCGGCCGAAGCAAACCAGCTTTCGAACCCGTGGCCATCCTCACATTTCAAAGCATATTTGATCATCTCGAGCCGAAAATAGCTGTGCGATCACGAATGGCAATCGGACAAATTGCGCGGTGTCAGTGCCAATTGCGCGGATCAAAGTCGCGCAGGATGCGCGTCAGTTCCGGTTCACCGACCGTCGCGGCGGCCTTCTTGCGGCTCACCCATTTGCGCTTGCGCTCGGTCGCTTCGGGATAGTCCTTGGACAAGGACTTCACCCGCACCGCATAAACCATTGCGATACAGGGAAAATCATCCTCGCCATCCATGATTTTCTTGTAGGAATACAGCCCCAGTGGACGCGGGTCAGGTTCCCCGACAACCCCGGCCTCTTCCCAGGCTTCCTGCGCAGCGCTTTCATGCGGCGTGGCATTGTTGACGGGCCAGCCTTTGGGCAGAATCCAACGACCGCTCCCGCGCGATGTCACCAGCAGCACCTGGATCTTGTCGTTCTTGATACGATAGCACAGTGCCGCAAACTGTGTTCTCACGTCCGTCTTGTGCGACTTGCCAAAGGACAGCGGCAATTGCTTGATCATGCGAGCCATCAATTTCATTTTTTCTTGTTATCCACAACATAGGTGAAATCTGCGTAAATTGCCAGAATCATTGTGTCTTTCCTCATTTGCACGCTTTTTTGGACGCGTTTGCGCGCGCAATCTGCTCCACCCAGCCGCACGTTCCCGCTTGAGCATCCCTGCGCAATCCCCCTAAGGTCATGCCATGAAATGTGCGCGTTGGATCAAGGGGTTGGCGACAAGTCTTGCACTTGCATGCGCGTCCGGAACGGCATCCGCCGAAGCCGTCACGGTTTTTGCAGCCGCCAGCCTGCAAGGCCCGTTGGAGCGTATCTCCGACACGTGGGATGCGCCCGTTACGATCAGCTATGCAGGATCGGGCACCATCGCCCGCCAGATCAGCCTCGGGGCCCCTGCGGATGTTGTGATGCTGGCCAGCACGGACTGGATGGACTGGCTGGCCGACCGTGGGCACCTCGCGGGCAGGCCGGTCAACATCACGTCCAACCAACTGGTGCTGATCGGACCGATGGGGGGTGTCCCGTTGCCGGGGCTGGATGCAGACACGCTCACGGACCGGCTCGGCGATGGCAGATTGGCCATGGGCCACCACAAGGCCGTACCGGCGGGTGTCTATGGCGCTGCGTGGCTGCGTACAATTGGCGCCTGGGACAGTTTGCGCCCGCGCCTCGCCGAAACCGAAAACGTGCGTGCCGCCCTCGCGCTTGTGTCCCGGGGCGAAGCGCCGCTGGGTCTGGTCTATGCCAGCGACGCGCAAGCTGACCCGGGGGTCGCCATCCTTTACACGGTGCCGCCGGGTACACACCCCACGATCCTTTACCCGGCTGCGGCGGTCACCGCTCGCGGGCAACCCTTTGTCGAACATCTTCGCGCCCAACGGCACCGCTTTGCCGAAGCGGGCTTTGCCGCGCTGCCATGATGATGGATGCCGCAGGGTGGGAGGCGTTGCGCCTGTCGCTGTTGGTGGGGGTCAGCGCGACGCTGCTGGGCGTGCCGCTTGCCACCTGGGTCGCCTGGCTGCTCGCCCGCGGACAGTTCCGGGGCAAGAGCGTGCTCAACGCCCTCGTGCATCTGCCGCTGGTCCTGCCCCCGGTTGTGACGGGGTACCTGCTGTTGCTCACATTCGGGCGGTCGGGCGCTGTCGGCCAGTTTCTTGAAAACACCTTTGGCCTCGTGCTGGCCTTTCGCTGGACCGGCGCGGCCCTTGCCGCCCTCGTGATGGCCTTTCCGCTGATGGTGCGCGCGATCCGCCTCGCCATCGAGGCGGTTGACCCAAAGCTTGAGGCCGCCGCCCGCACCCTCGGTGCACCGGGATGGGCCGTCTTCCGCACCGTCACACTGCCTCTGATCCTGCCGGGCATCCTCGCCGGGGCCGTCATGGGCTTTGCCAAGGCCATCGGCGAATTTGGCGCCACAATCACCTTTGTCGCCAACATTCCCGGCCAGACCCAGACGCTGCCTTCGGCCATCTACGCCCTGCTGCAGGTGCCCGGCGGCGAAACCGCGGCCGCGACACTTGTCGTCTGGGCCTGCATCCTTGCGTTGGGGGCGGTGGCCCTGTCGGAATGGCTCGCCCGCCGCGTTGCCGCTCGGATCGCCGGGTCATGACGCTGCACATCTCCCTTCGGCATGCCTTTGACGGCTTTGACCTCGACGTGGCCTTTGATGCCGGTCCGGGTGTTACGGCGCTGTTTGGCCGGTCGGGCGCAGGCAAGACGACGATCGTCAACGCCGTGGCCGGGCTGCTGCACGCCGATCAGGCCACCATCCGGCTGGATACCACCACGTTTGACGATGCCATGACGCACCTGCCACCAAATCGACGGCGGATCGGCTACGTCTTTCAGGACGCACGCCTTTTCCCGCACCTGAGTGTTGCGGAAAACCTCGACTATGCCCGCCGCTTTGGCGCGCGCCCCGCCAATCGGGACCAGATCATCGCGCTTCTCGGGCTGTCAGATTTGCTGGACCGCGCCCCCGCCACCCTGTCTGGCGGGCAAAAGCAACGCGTGGCCCTCGGGCGTGCCCTGCTCAGCGATCCGCAACTGCTCCTCATGGACGAACCGCTCGCTGCCCTTGATGCGCCGCGCAAGGCCGAAATCCTGCCCTATCTCGAACGGCTCAAAGCCGAAAGTGCCGTGCCCATCCTCTATGTCAGCCACGCGCTCGAAGAGGTCGCGCGCCTCGCGGACCAGATCGTCGTGCTTGAACGGGGACGCATCCGGGCGCAAGGCAGCGTCTTTGACATTCTGGCCGACCCCGAACTCGTCCCGCTTTTCGGCGTGCGCGAGGCGGGCGCCGTGCTGCGGGGCACGGTGGCCGAACGCGCGGCCGACGGCCTGACCCGTGTGACCACCTCCGCCGGTGACCTTCATCTCATGGGGGTTGAGGCCGCCCCCGGCGAGATCATCCGCCTGCGCGTGCTGGCGCAGGACGTCATGCTGTCGCGCCACGCACCGCAGGAACTCAGCGCACTCAACATCCTGCCCGTGCGCGTCGCGCATATCCACAAAGGGGGTGGCCCGGGGGTCGCCCTCAGCCTGCAGGCCGGCGACGCACAGATCCTGTCACGCATCACCGCACGGGCACTGGCGCAATTGAACCTGTCGCAGGGCGAGGAGTGTTTCGCCATCCTCAAGGCGTCGTCGGTTGCGCCTAGCGCGATTTCCGGGGCACAGACAGTGCAGCCTTGAGCTGTGCAACGGCGGCATCGTGGGGAATATCCGCCTCGATCGCGAGACGGCGCAAACCAAAATGCACATGCGCGACGTCGGTGTAGTACCCGACATAGGCATAGTTGGTCGCAGCCCCCGCAGCCGCGCCCAACACCGGAACGGTCTGCGCGGCGAGCTTTTGGCCCATCGCCGCCGCCAGCCTCGGCGCGACCCGCGTGATCAGCGTCTGCATGGCGGCGCCGGACAGCGCCATGCGCGCCGACATGAAGCCAAGGTCCGACCCGTCGTCATGGGCCAGCGGGCCAGCGGCGGAAAACACCTGCACGCAATCAAACCGCACCGAGTCCGCCGCCGGGTCAAAGCCATGCTCGACCGCCACGCCCTCGATCACCCGCAAGAGCATCGCGGTGGTCAGCGGCAATTCCGCCAGCGCCGTGGGCAATCCGCCAAAGCCGCCTGCGGCCCCCATGGCCGAACCCACGGCCCGGTTCATCCAAGGCGACTGGTCCGGCACGATCCGGCGGGAGCGGCTGGCCACCGCCAGCGCCTGCACAAGGGCGGCATGGGTCGCCTGCCCCAACTGGTCGCGCACATCGCGCGGCAAGCGGTCGATCAGGCCATCCACCTGCCCGCCAATAATGTTCAGGAGTTGAATGCCAAAGCCGCCCGCCGCGTCATGACGCTGCGCAAGCCGCGTGATTTCCGCCTCGGGATCAATGCGCGGCGCTGCCGTGATGATCTCTGTCATATGTTCAAAGTGGGCGACACGCCCCGCAATTTCAATCGCTGCGGGTCACTTTGCCGCCGACGCCCACCCACGCGTCCGGGCGCAAGGCATATCCCAGAACCCGGTCCGGATTTGTGGGGGGCGGCATCTCGACCCCTTTGAGCGGTTGAAACCCAAAGCGCGCATAATACGGCGCATCGCCCACCAGCATCACTCGCGCCCAGTCGAGCCGTTCGGCCCGCGCAAGCGTTTCCCGGATCAGCGCACCGCCCAGGCCCTCGCCCTGCCGCGTCGGGTGCACCGCAATGGGCCCCAGCAGCAGCGCATCCGCACCACCCACGCGCACAGGCCAGAACCGGATAGCGCCTGCCAGAATGCCATCCCCATCCCGCGCCACAAAGCTCAAATCAGGCACAGGTGGCACATCATCGCGCAAACGGTAGGACGACAACGCCTCGCGACCGGGCGCAAAGCACAAATCATAGAGGGCCTCGACCTCCCACCAGTCCTCCGGCGTCTCGGGCGTGAGGGTATACATGGGCGGGCTGCGTCTCGGGTCGTGTGGTCTGGGCTGGCAACCGCCCTATCATGGGGGTAAGCCATGCGCAAACGCGCACATGGAGACAACACATGTTCTATCGCCCCGCCGATGGTCACGGCCTGCCCCACAACCCGTTCAACGCCATCGTGACGCCCCGCCCCATCGGCTGGATTTCGACACGCGACAGCGCCGGGCACGACAACCTTGCACCCTATTCGTTCTTCAACGGCGTGGCCTACGTGCCACCGCAGGTCATGTTCGCCTCAACCGGAACCAAGGATGACCGCGACGGCACCAAGGACAGCGTGTCGAACCTGCGCGAAACCGGTGTCTTCTGCGTGAACGTGGTCGAGGCGGCGGCCAAAGACGTGATGAACCAGACCTCCGGGCCGTGGGACGCCAGCACGGACGAATTTGCACTGGCCGAGATCGAAAAGGCCGAATGTTCCGAGATCACCTGCGCCCGCGTCGCCAACGCGCCGGCATCGCTGGAATGCAGGGTGACGCAAATCGTCCAGATCGAGGGGGCTGCGAATTACGTCGCCTTCGGCGAGGTGGTCGGCGTTCACCTGCGCGACGACTGCATCGTCGACGGCATCTTTGACGTGCTGACATTCAACCCGCTCAGCCGCATGGGCTACCGAGACTATACCGTAGTGCGGGAGACCTTCAGCCTGAAACGTCCGGGTGAGTGAGCGGCCAAAAAAATACGGATTTTGTTTTTCGAGCGGCGGCTTTGAGCCCAAACTTCCCAAATGCTGCAGAGCGCCCCAATGTCTGAAATGCGTTACTATCAGTAGCGCTCAGCGATGTCGCCCCACTTCCCGAACAGCTGGCGCACTGCTAGCGTGACTGTCAGGAATTAGGGGGATCACAATATGGGGATGGAATACGACGACGACGCAGCGGAGCGATTAGAGGCGGTTTACCTTGGGCCGGACGTAGTTGCTCAAAGAGATGACACCCTTCGAAGGATTTCGGTTCATAAGGGCGAACGGGTATTGGACATTGGAAGCGGCCCCGGCTTTCTCGCGGCCCAAATAGCGGAACTAACAGGCCCCGATGGTGAAGTTGCAGGCATCGACATTTCAGAACAGATGGTGGAGCGCGCAACGCAACGAACTGAGCATGACTGGCTAAGCTATCGCTGTGCCGACGCGACCGCACTCCCGTTTGAAGACGGCTACTTCGATGTGGTCGTCAGCACCCAAGTTGCTGAATATGTGCCTGACATAGTGAAGTTTTGCAGCGAGGTTTTTCGTGTTCTCAAACCCGGCGGACGTGCTCTGATTCTCGCGACGGACTGGGAGGGGGTCTGTTGGCATAGCGAACATCCGGCTCGGATGGACAAGGTACTCAAGGCTTTTGCACCGCATTGCGCCGACAGCAAGCTTCCGCGAACGCTTGGCTCTCGTCTTCGAAACGCGGGTTTGGTCGTTAATGAGGTGAGCTATTTCTCCATCATAAATACGGACAGGTACGATGGTTGCTACGGGGAAATGGTGGTGCCCTTCATTATGGCCTATGTGAAGGGACAAAAAACTGTTCCAGATGATGAGCTGCTGGCTTGGTCAGAAGAACAAGCGGCACTCAATGCAAGGGGTGAGCATTTCTTCTCGACTGGCCGATTTAGTTTCTCTGTCAGGAAGCCTTCCGAAACCTGAAGCGGCCACTGGTGTAGCCGCAGCGAATTGGCGCTTTGTCCGCATCGCGAACATACGAACGTCAGGTCTTAATGCCCACCGAGAATACCGGTCCGAACACCATAGTTCACGGCCACGCCGTAATCCGGGTCGTCGTCGCTGTCGACGATCAGGTGTCCCGCCTTGGTGAGCAACGCATGGCAATCCCGCGTCAAATGCCGCAACTGTACCCGCTTGCCCGCATCCGCGTATTTCAGCGCCACGGCCTCCACAGCCTGCAAGGCCGACTGGTCCACAAGGCGGCTGTCCGCAAAGTCGATGATCACCTCGCGCGGATCGCTCTCGACCTGAAACAGTTCCACAAATCCGGTGGCCGAGCCAAAGAACAGCGGCCCCTGCACCTGATAGACCCGCGCGCCCTCGGGCGTCTCGTAGGTCTTGGCGTGGATGCGGCGCGCATTGTTCCACGCATAGGCCAGCGCCGACACGATCACGCCGACGACCACCGCAACGGCGAGGTCCTCCAGCACCGTCACGACCGTCACCAGCACAATCACAAACGCATCCGTCAGCGGGACTTTCCGCATGATCTTGAGGCTGTTCCACGCGAATGTCCCGATCACCACCATGAACATCACGCCCACAAGGGCCGCAAGCGGGATCAGTTCGATCACCGACGAACCCACCAGAATGAACATGAGCAGGAACAGCGCCGCCGCAACACCGGCAATCCGGGTCCGCCCACCCGATTTCACGTTGATCATAGACTGCCCGATCATCGCGCAGCCGCCCATACCGCCAAAGAAACCCGTCGCCGTATTGGCCACACCTTGCGCAATACATTCCTGGCTCGCGCCGCCGCGCTGCCCGGTCAGGTCGCCCACGAGGTTCAGCGTCAGCAGGCTCTCGATCAGACCAATTGCGGCCAGGATCACCGCATAGGGCAGGATGATCTGGACGGTTTCCCAGGTCAGCGGCACCATCGGGATGTGAAATCTGGGCAACCCGCCCTCGATGCTCGCCAGATCACCGACCCGCGGCACGTCGAGGCCAAAGCCGATCACAATCGCCGCCACGATCCCGATGCCCGCCAGCGGGGCCGGGATGGCCTTGGTCACACGCGGCACCAGCCAGATGATCGCCATCGTCAAACCAACAAGGCCCAGCATCATGTAAAGCGGCATGCCCGACAGCCATTCGCCGCCGCCCATGCCATGACCATCATTGACCACCGTGCCCGGCACCTTGAACTGCGTCATCTGTGCGAGGAAAATCACGATCGCAAGGCCATTCACAAAGCCCAGCATCACCGGATGCGGCACCAGCCGGATAAACTTGCCCCATTGCATCACGCCCGCGAAAATCTGCAAAAGGCCCATCAGCACCACGGTCGCGAACAGGTATTCGACCCCATGCTGCGCCACCAGCGCCACCATCACGACCGCCAGGGCCCCCGTGGCCCCCGAGATCATCCCCGGTCGCCCGCCAAAAAGCGCCGTGATCAGCCCCACCATGAATGCCGCATAAAGCCCCACGAGCGGATGCACCCCGGCAACAAAGGCAAAGGCCACCGCCTCCGGCACCAGCGCCAGCGCCACCGTCAGGCCCGATAGCAGCTCGGTCTTGATCTGGCCGGGGGTCAACTGCACCGAACCCGGCGCGATGGAGAAATCTCCGAACCGTGTTGATCTGCTGCGGTTGGAAATATTGGCGAAGTCGAAAAGGGCCATGAAGGGGGTCCGTCTGCTGCTGCATGTTGGCGCTACCCGGCGCGCATATCCCATGAATGGTTGAGAAACCACCCACGTCGCGCCGCAATCTGCCATGCGCCGCTGACATAACAGACCCGGCCCGAGTTGCACGGTATTCATGGGTATGCGGACCGACCCTGAGAGACGAGACGGCCAGGCCACGTGGGTCGCAAACAGCGAGCCCCTGGAGCACCCTGCTGCGTTCAGGCAAAAAGTTGCGTCTTAAAAATACTGTATTAAGGCATCTCATTGAACCAAATGAATTGACCAAATTCCAAGAAACTCTCTACTATTTTTTCACGATAAAATTTTTGGTCGGAATCTAAGATGAAGAATTCAATCCCCGATTTTCTGGTTCAGGGCGAACTAGCAAGACTTTTTCCAGTTCTGTCCACGACCTCGAAGTAAGGACGCACAACATCTATCGTTTTGGCATGCATGGCCAAAGTGGATGAGTTCGGGGCCGCTCTCCTATCCAGTGTGGGGCAACGGGTTGGTGTTCGTACAAAGATAAACACTTTCACGGAAGTTGTTTGCAAGACGCGTCCGTCAAACATCAAGGAACGTCCTGACGGTTTAATCGTCGTTACCAGTGGCAATAAAGAATGGCGCGCTCTGGTCGAAGCAAAAGTAGGAAGCGCACAACTTGACGCGGATCAAATTGAAAAATACCGACAACTGGCGAAAGACAACGATATCGACTGTGTCATTACGCTGTCCAATCAATTCGCAACAACACCGCAGACACACCCTCTAGTTGAAACAAACAAAAGCCGCTCAAGAATCCCAGTGTACCACTGGTCTTGGATGTATGTCCTGACTGAGGCGGATTTACTTCTGAGCCAAGATAACGTTGCAGACAGCGACCAGAAGCTGTTGCTCAATGAGCTTCGACGCTTTCTCACCCATGACAGCGCAGGCGTCAAAGGATTTGATCGCATGCCTAAAGAATGGGGTGACCTGAACCGCCTTGTGTCCAGTGGCGGCACTATTCCGTCCAAATCAACAGAGGCGACCGTCGTTCTTAGTGCTTGGCACCAAGAGACTCGCGACCTCGCTCTCATCCTAAGTAGACTTACCGAAACGGGCGTTGTGGAAAAGCTGAGCAAGAAACATCGAGCCGAAGCGAGTCTAAGGAGTAAGGACGAGTTGACCCGATTGAGGGAACGAAATCAGCTTGGCGTATTGCTCGTGACCTGCCCCCCAAGGCTCCCTCATTCATAACGAGAGTTTGCGGGTTTGGAT
>CAZRUV010000075.1:0-17026 GCA_964603315.1 uncultured Rhodobacterales bacterium | reverse complement strand
CTCGTCGCCTTCCCCGCAATCGTCCTGTTCCTCCCAAACCTCGCATAAGGGGGGGGACGCCCCGGCAGCAGCCCGTGATTTACAAAGCCACGGGCCTTTGCAACGGTGTCGCAATGATCATGGGGGTGGGATGTCATGGGTACCGGGTTTTTCTGGGATGAGCGCACCATGTGGCACGGCGGCGGCAATTATGCCTTTACCGTGCCGCTGGGTGGGCTGGTGCAACCGCTCGCTGCGGGGGGATTGCCGGAAAGCCCGGAGACCAAGCGGCGGCTGAAGAACCTGATGGACGTAACCGGTCTTACGGCAGATTTGTCCCTCACATTCGCGCCGGCGGCCACGACCGAGCAACTGCGGAACGTGCATCCCGCGCTATACCTCGATGCGTTCAAGTCCCTGTCGGACGCCGAGGGTGGTGAAATGGGGCATCATGCGCCCTTTGCCAAGGGCGGCTACGAAATCGCGGCGCTGTCCGCCGGTCTGGCCATTGGTGCCGTCGAAGCGGTGCTGCAAGGTCAGTACCAGAATGCCTACGCGCTCAGCCGTCCACCGGGGCACCATTGCCTATCCGAAGGGCCGATGGGGTTTTGCCTGCTGGCCAATATCGCAATTGCCATCGAAGCGGCCAAATCCACGCGACCTGACCTGCGCGTCGCGGTTCTGGATTGGGATGTGCATCACGGCAACGGGACCGAAGCGATTTTCCTCGATCGTTCCGACGTCCTCACCATGTCGTTTCACCAGGAGGGGAATTATCCGCTGATGACCGGTGGAATCGAGGAACGCGGCGTTGGCGATGGTGCGGGCTATAATTTCAACCTGCCGCTGCCAGCCGGGGCCGGCCATACCGCCTATCTGCACGCAATGGACCGGGTGGCCATTCCGGCGATCGAGGCATTCGATCCGGATCTGATCATCGTCGCCTGTGGCTATGACGCGTCCGCCATCGATCCGCTCGCGCGCATGCTGGCCACGGCCGAGACGTTTCGCGCCATGACATTGAAGATCATGGCGCTTGCGGACCGGGTCTGTGGTGGCCAGCTCGTTCTGGTTCACGAAGGTGGCTATTCCGAGGTTTATGTGCCGTTTTGCGGCCACGCAACACTCGAAGCCCTGTCAAGCAGCAAGATCACGGCACCGGACCCGATGGCGCGGGCGTTACAATCCCGCCAGCCCGGCGCGCGTCTTGACGCCTTTCTGATCCGTGAGATCGACCGGATGGCGGGCGTGCTTGGCTTGCACACCCCTTGACCTTTGGCTCGTGGGAACCGACATGGGTCAGGACTTATGTAATAAGGCGTAACATATGCCCACCCCATCCCCCGAGACGCTTGAATTCCTGCTGAACCGCCGCTCGCGACCGGCCAAGACGTTGCAGGCCCCCGCACCGGATCGCGACGCGTTGATCCCTTTGCTGACGGCGGCGGCACGCACACCGGATCATGGCAAGCTGGAGCCCTGGCGCTTTGTCGTGCTGGAGGCGGGCGCCATGCCGAGGCTGGCCGATGTGGCCGAAGCGCGCGGAAAGGCCTTGGGCAAGAGCAAAGAGGACATCACCAAGGCGCGGGCACAGTTTGATCAGGGCCACTTGGCCGTCGCCGTAATCGAGGTCCAGAAACCGTCCGAGAAAATCCCGGCAATTGAAATGACTTACTCCGCCGGTGCAGTCTGCCTTGCACTGCTCAATGCAGCGTTGGCCGCGGGCTGGGGTGCCAACTGGCTGAGCGGGTGGCCCAGCCATGACCGCGGGTTCTGCGAGGCCGCGCTGAACCTTGCGCCCCATGAGCGCGTGGCCGGGTTCATCCACATTGCCACGGAAACCAGTGCCCCGCCCGAACGCCCGCGACCCGATCTGGGTGCGATCACCGAATGGGTCGACACATGATCCTCAACGCATTCTTCAGCGCCTTGGGGCAATTGAGCGATCCGCGTTTCCGTCGCGTCCTGCTTGTTGGTCTTGCTCTGACAATCGCGCTTTTGGTGGCGGCGACGTCGGGCTTTGTCTGGTTGGTCGGGTGGCTGACGGCGGACAGCGTCGAGGTGCCCTGGCTTGGCACGATCACCTGGCTGGATGACGTGCTGACCTGGGCCTCGTTCTTTGTGTTTCTGGTGCTGTCGATCTTCCTGATGATCCCGGTGGCCTCCATGATCACGTCGATGTTTCTCGATGACGTCGCAAATGCTGTGGAGGACCGGCACTACGCGCATTTGCCACCGGCCAAAGGCACCGGGTTTGGCGATGGTCTGGTCGAGACGGTGAATTTTCTGGGTGTTCTGATTGCGGCCAATATCGTTGCGCTGCCGCTTTATTTCCTGCTGCCGTTTGGCGTGGTGTTCATCTTCTGGGGGTTGAACGGGTTCTTGTTGGGGCGGGAATACTTCATGATCGTGGCCCTGCGCCGCGTCAACAGGGCCGAGGCCAAGGTGCTGCGCCGCGCGCATTCAGGCACGATCTGGCTTGCGGGTACGCTGATGGCAATCCCGCTCACGATCCCGCTCTTGAACCTGATCATCCCGATTCTGGGTGCTGCGACGTTCACCCATATCTACCACCAGCTTACTGCGGGTCGTCCGGTGTCAAATCCAGAAAGCTGAGATCGCTGAGCGAGATCCAACCCGACAGGATGATGCCCGCGGTGATCGCCCAGATGACCAAAGCCACCCAGGTTACGATCCACGCCTTTTTCTTGGTGTGATGATGTTCCGGCGCGCCTGCATGGGTGCCGGGAACGATGTCGTTCAAGTCGCCTTGGGTCTGTACCTTGATCGGAAGGGCGATCAGAAAGCACAGCCACCAGATGACGGCATAGAGGACAAGGGCCGAGGTGATACCCATCAGACCTGCTCAAGCTCGGTCAGGGTGCCGTTCATGTCCTTTGGATGCAGGAACAGGACCGGTTTGCCGTGGGCACCAATCTTGGGTTCGCCATCCCCGAGCACACGCAACCCGCTGGCCTTGAGGTGATCGCGGGCCGCAATGATGTCGTCGACTTCGTAGCAGACATGGTGAATGCCGCCCGCCGGATTCTTTTCCAGAAAGCCATTGATCGGACTGTCATCGCCAAGGGGATAGAGCAGCTCGATCTTGGTGTTTGGCAGTTCGATGAAAATGACCGTGACACCATGGTCGGGCTCGTCCTGTGGTGCGCCGACATTGGCGCCAAGCGCGCTGCGATATTGCTCGGCAGCGGCATCGAGGTCGGGCACGGCAATGGCCACGTGGTTCAGGCGTCCGATCATATCACGTCTCCTTTGACGACAAGGCTAGGGCCTTATGGCCATGCGGCAAGGCGGCTGCAAGGGCAGGCGTTAACGGCCTGTTAGGCACAGCTGATTAACGATGAGTCGCAGCCTTAGCCTGGAGGATCAAATGGACACCGACGACCCGTTCAAGCCCAACTATCCCGCCCCGAACGCGATGCGCCCGTTGCTGGGCCTGACAGTGCTGGTGATCGAAGACAGCCGCTACGCCTGCGAGGCCCTGCGGCTGCTATGTTTGCGCAGCGGTGCGCGCATCCGGCGTGCTGACACCATCCGCGCGGCGCGACGGCACCTGCAGGTGTACCGGCCCAGCGTTGCCATTATTGATCTCGGGTTGCCGGACGGGAATGGTGCAGAGTTGATTCAGGAACTGGTCGAAGGGCAGCACCGGCCAGAGGTTGTTTTGGGGTCTTCCGGCGACACGGATGCGGAGGCGCAGGCGATGGCGGCCGGTGCGGACGGGTTCCTGCCGAAACCCGTGACGGCGCTTGCCACATTCCAGGAGGCCATCCTGTCTCATCTGCCCCCTGACCGGCGTCCGATTGGCTTGCGCGTTTTGACCGAGGAACAGGTGCAACCGGACCCGATTGCCTACCGTGATGACATGGCCCATGTGGCCGACATGCTCGAGGATGCAAGTGACGCGCGCACGGCCGATTATGTTGCGCAGTTCGTGTCCGGCGTGGCCCGCAGTGCCGAGGATAACGACTTGGCCATGGCGGCAGAGGCGCTCGCGGCCAAGCGTGCGCGCGGCGGCGGTGCCGCGTCTGAGATGGCGCGCGTGGCCGGGCTGGTTCAGGATCGATTGTCGGAAAAGGTGGCGATCTAGGGAAAGGCCCCTTGACCTAGTCGGGCGCCAGACCGGGGTCGCTGGTTTCGCGCACGAGGTTGGTCAGGTCTGACAACCGCTCCCGCTGGGCACCGTCTGCGTCGAAATTCGCCGGGTTCAACCACGCGCCGAACGCTTCCTTGAGTGCGGGCCATTCCGCATCAATGGCTGCAAACCATGCCGTGTCCCGGTTGCGCCCCTTGACCACCGTGGCCTGACGAAAGATGCCCTCGTAGCTGAAACCAAAGCGCTGCGCCGCGCGACGCGACCCGATATTGAGCGCGTCGCATTTCCATTCGAACCGGCGGTATCCGGCTTCGAATGCCCAGGACATCATCAGGAAAATCGCCTCCGTCGCTGCCGGAGTCCGCTGCAAGGCCGGGCTGAAATTGATGTGGCCCACCTCGATGCTGCCTGCTGCCGGATTGATCCGCAGAAAACTGGCGACACCTTCAAAGGCACCGGACGCGATGTTGAAGATCGCGTAGAACTGCAGGTCAGGGGTGGTCTCCATCTCGCGCACCCAGCGGTGATATTGCGCGGCAGAGGAAAACGGACCGTAGGGCAAGAAATCCCAGACGTGATCCTGACCGACATAGGCCCGGAACAGAAGGGCCGCATGCTTCTCGGCGACCAGCGGTTCCAACCGGGCGTAGCGGCCCGTCAGAACCCCCGTACTGTCCGGGCGCGCGGGGGGTGACCAGTTCGGCACGGGGGTATTATGTGGCTGATAGCGATCCGACATGGGCGGACGTTAGGCGGAGACTTGCCCAAGGCCAAGCGGCTTTTGACGCGTTACAGCAACAGTCCGGGATTGTCGCCCATATCGACACCGGGAAAGACCGACCCTTCGAGCGTGGCAACGTCCAGCCCCATCAGGCTCCGCATGATCCAGGCCAGATGCGCCCGCACGTCCCGCGTCGGCATCAGGTCGCGGTTCTGATACAGGTCGCCAGCCGCCAGACCCGGCCAATCCCCGTGGACGCGCCCTCCCTGCACGGCGCCGCCGGCCAGCACCATCATGCCACCTGTCCCGTGATCTGTGCCGCCGGTGCCGTTCTCGCGCGCCGTGCGCCCGAATTCGGTCAGTGCCACGATGGCTGTCTTGTCCCATGTCTCGCGACGCAGTCGCTTGCGGAGGGTAAGCAGTGTCTCCGACAGCTGTTTCAACGCGCGCGGCAGCGCGTTGCGTTGCGCCCTGTGCGTGTCCCAGCCGTTCAGCGAAAATGCCGCGATGCGCGCCTCTGCGCGCAGTCGTTCTGCGGCGAAATCAGCGATGCGTTCATGGACCCCCTTGCGCCGCTTGCCGGAGGTCACATCCTCTTGCTCCTGCAGCGAGGCCAGCAACTGCGCCTCCTGCCATGCGGCGTGGATGGCCGGATCGGCTTCGGTCACGAGGTCCATGAGCCGCTGCGCCTGTGGGCTGAGCCCCAGTTCCGCCTCGGGTGACCAGTTCGCGACATCAGCCGCGCCCTGCAGCAGCCGCATGTCGCTGCGTCCGATGGCATAGGCCGTCTGTGCGGTGATCCCGGGCACCGCCTGCAGCATCCGGTTCAGCCAGCCATCGCGCACACCGGCCAGCGTGTTGGTTCCAGCCTCCAGCAGGTCCTGACCGTCAAAATGGCTGCGTTTGTCGCGGTACGGCGTGGATACGGCCTGCACGAACCCGAGATGTCCCTGGCCCCACATGCCCATCAATGGCTCAAGCTCGGGGTGCAGGGCATAAAAACCATCGAGGTCATGTGCCCCTGTCGCCGGGCCGCCGCCCAGTCCGGGCCGCAATCGCGCGAGGTCCGGGTCACCGTAAGGGCGTACCACATCGAGGCCATCCATGCCACCGCGCAGGATGATCACGACGAGCCGCGCATCCCAGGGCGTCGCGGCAAAGGTGACCGGCGTGATCAGGGGGCTGGCCGCAAGCGAGCACCCGATAAAACCGGTGCGTTTCAGAAAGGTGCGGCGCGACAGAGTGGTGGACATGTTCGGCCTCCTATCGGCGCTGAAAGGCCGGGGACATGAGCACGAGGCCAATGGCCTCGGCCTTGCTTTCGGCGGCATTTGCGGCAAAGCGGACGGCTTCGTCCGCCCGATCTCCGAGCGCGTCTTCGACAAAGCGGCGCGGGTCGGGCAGCACGCGCAGAATGAATTCGGGCGCAGCCATGGCCCAGTCCACCCGTCCCGCGATACCCTGGGGTGTGATCCAGTGGCTGTCATCCTCGGGCCAGCCGTCGGGGCCGACCGGACGCTGCCATTGTTGCCCCATCTGGGTGAGCGGCGCGGCCAGAACGCGGCGCATTTTCCGTTCGTTGAAGCGCATGAGCAGTTGCTCTGGCACAGCGAGGCTGCGCAAGGCGGAGCTTACGAAGTCGATGGGTGGTTTGATATTGGCCAGGTCTGGCGACCATGCGGCCGGGTGGCGCAGCAACACCTCGTAGAGCGCGGGCAGTGACCCGTCCGTGTCGCGATAGGCCGACTCAAGCGCCGCCACGAGATCGGGATCCGGGTCGTCGGACACAAAATGCACGGCCAGTTTGCGGGCCAGATGCGCGGCCGTGGCGGGATGGGTCGCGAGATCGGACAAGACGGCACGGATTGGCGCGATTGTGCCGTCATCGGCATAGGTCTTGCCCAGAACGGTTTCGTTGCCCGGCTCCGCGAAATCCGCGCGGAAGACGAACCCGGCCCGGGGCGAAAAGGACAGCCCGGTAAAGAGCTCGGCAAGCTGGCGCACATCCTCTTGCCGATAAGGCCCGCCCACGCCCAGCGTGTGCAACTCCAGAACTTCGCGGGCCAGGTTTTCATTCAAACCGGCGGCTTTCTTTCCGGATTGCGCGCGCGGGCTGCCCGGACCCATGGACCGGCTCTGATCGAGGTAGTCCAGCATCAGGGGATGCGTGACGACCGCTTGCAGCATGTCCTCGAACCGGCCCGCGATATGGGGTCGGATGGCCTCCTGCACGTAAGGCGAGGTGGCACGACGTATGACGCCCCGCTTTCCGTGGGCGGTGAAGTGATCCGACCAGAATGCAACCAGCCGCTCGCGAAACGCATCCCTTGTCCAGACCCGGCGCAACAGGACGTGACCGGCCCATTTCAGCCCATCCTTTCGCGCCATCGCATTGAGTTCGTTGCGCTGTTTCCTGGCCGCTTCGGCTTTGGGCGTGCCGCGGTTCTTGCGGCGCTCCTGCGCGGCTTTTGCCACCTCGACCATGCGCAGTCGGAACGTATCGAACGGCTCGATCGGGAATGTGCTGGCCATTGTGTCGGGGCCCTCTATCCCGGCAAGCATTGTCTCGACACTGCCTGGGGGTGCGACCTGCGGCGACAGGCCATACCCGAAGCGGATTTCAGCAAGTTGAGGATCAAAAGCGCGCACCGTGACACCTGTCGCCGTTTGCAGTTAAACGCAAGATAGCAGCGGTTCCGTCGGTTTTCACCGGGTCTGCGCCGCGCGACCCCTCAGGTGGCGGCGTTTTTCCACCTGGCGGCAAGATCCCGCATGCCCCGCGCAAGAACCTGCAGATCAACCCCCGTTGCCACGAATCGTGCGCCCCAGTCGAGCATGTCCTGCGTCATGTCAGGTGTTGTGGCGAGAACACCGGGTGCTTTGCCCGCCGCCTCAATACGCTCGAACGCATCCTTGATCGTGGCCTGAACCTCCGGATGCGTGAGCTGGCCCATATGGCCCATGTCGGCAGAGAGGTCGGCGGGGCCGATGAAGACACCGTCAATACCGTCCACCGCGAGAATATCGTCGAGGTTTGAGATGCCGGCACGGTTTTCGACCTGAATCAGGAGGCAGATTTGTGCATCGGCCGTGGGCCCATAGTCGGCTATGGCGCCGTACTGGCTGCACCGAGCGCCGGAATAGCCGACCCCGCGACCGCCCGTGGGTGGGTAGCGCACATCGTTGACCAGCTGGCGCGCCTGTTCGGCGGTTTCGACCATGGGCACGAGCACGGTTTGCGCGCCTGCATCCATGACCTGCTTGATGATCCAGGTGTCCCCCACGGGCACGCGGATGGCCGCATGACTGTCGGAGGCCTCCAGCGCCATGAGTTGCAGGCGCATACGGGAAATGTCGTAGGGCGTGTGTTCGCCATCGACGAGCAACCAGTCGAAGCCCGCTGTGCCTGCAATCTCGGTTGCAATCGGGTCGCCCAGTGACAACCAGCATCCGATGACGGTGCGGCCGGAATTGATGGCTGCCTTGAACGGGTTGGTGGGGGCGGGCATGGGCGATCTCCTTTGGTTCTTGCCGCACCATACGCCGGTTTGCGCGCGTGGCTACTGCCGAATTGCGGCGCGTGCGCGCCACGCGATTCCATACATCCGCTTCCAGCGGATGGGGCGCCTTCGGCGGCGGGCCAGGTGTCAGAGGACTTTGATCACGTCCTTTTCCACGGCGAGCATGTAGCCGCGGCGGGCGATATTCTTGACCAGCAATTCGCTGACGATCTGGTTGCCCAGGGTGTCGCGCAGCCGCTTGATGCGGGTGGCACCTGCGGCTTCTTCGCAATCGGCGGCGGACCGACCCGAGATCATGCCCTCGATCTCGGAGCCGGACAGGACGTCATCGTCCATGCGCGCCTCGGCCAGGATCGACATGGTTTCCATGGCGGCGTCGGTCAGTTTGAAGCCGAGGTTGTTGAGGTAGACGGTGTTTTCCTCGCGACTGATCAGCAGCGAGTTGACCTGAATGCCAACCCGTTCGATCTGCGCCATGCGGCGGTTGAAGCCCACAAGAAGGATGAGAAAAACCAGTGCGGCGATCATCATGCCGGTGGCAAAGACAAGCAGGACGAAAATCACCAGCCGGTAGCTGGCCAGCGTGTCGGCGAAAGCGGTGCCGGATTGCGCAAGGATTTCGAGCAGTTTGATTTCCGCCTGACTGGTGAGGTCGGCGTTTTCGATGAACATCCGTTCAACACGCGCGTCGAACGCGCCGCTGTCGGGCAGGGTCAGAAACAGGATCAGCGCCGCCGCGATGAGCAGGGCCAGGATGCTGCCGATGCCGATGGCCACCAGCCGCCCGCCGGAGCGGCGGATATCAGAAGCGGAGGTAGTATTGTCCGGCACTGTTTTTCCTTTGATCGAGACCTTCGGGGCCAAAGACGGACTGGACCTGCAACAGGGTCCAGCCCTGGGCGGCAAGGCGCGGGGCGAGTTCGCGTGCGGCAGCACCGGCATCGCAGGCACCGCCAATTTGCGCAACACCGTAGTGCAGGCGCAGCGGCGCGTCTTTCTTGGCCTTGTAATCGGCAAAGCACTGCGCCTGGGCCGCGCCTGCGGTGGCCAGGGCAAGGAGGAGGGTAAGGGCAAAGCGTTTCATGACGACAACCTGCGCGGCGAGGACGGGATATTCAATAACATAAGGGGCTTGGAGCGCGTGATATCCGATAACAGGGCCCTGTTATTGCCTGGCTGACGGGTGTGGCCCCAGCTTGGATGCATCAGCGACGACCTCGCGTCTCGTGCCACACGCCAAAAAAGGACTTTACTTATGATCTTGCGCATCCAGAAACGATTCATTGCTGCCATTGCAGCTGTTGCCATCGCTGTAACAGGCATTTCGGCGGCCCCGGCCCGGGCAGGTGACGATGACGCCGCTGCGGCCATTGCAGCCTTGCTTGGCCTTGCAGTGATCGGTGCCGTGATTGCGGACAAGCGCAAGGACAAGAAAGAGCGTCGTGAAGCGATCCAGCGGCCGCTCCCGAAGCCGGTCAAGCCACTGCCGCGCCGCGTGAGCCGGAAGCTGTTGCCACAGCAATGCCTGCGCAGCTTTCGCACGGACCGCGGTCAGCGGCGTGTCTTTGGGCAGCGCTGCCTGAACCGGAATTATGACTATGTGAACAGCCTTCCGCGTCAGTGTCACCGTGAATTCTATACCGACCGCGGATGGCGGCAGGGCTACGGCGCACGCTGCCTGAACCGTCACGGGTATCAGTTGGCCCGCCGGTAAGAGCGGGCAGACGGGCCGCCATTGTCCCCAGTATGCGGCCCAACTGAGAAAGGGCGGTGTTCGGGCACCGCCCTTTTTTCCGCGTCTGTGGAATTGCGTCGCCTGCCAGCGACACGCGATGTTTGCACTTTCCTCCGGAAAGTGCGTTTTTTGCCCCATGCAGACGGGTTGTGGATAAAGGCGGGACATGCCGGATCTTGCGTTTGAACAGGCGATTGGCGGGCGCGTGGCCGGTGTGGATGAGGTCGGGCGCGGGCCGCTGGCGGGCCCGGTCACGGCGGCGGCCGTCGTCCTGGATCTTGCCCGGGTGCCCGAAGGGTTGGACGATTCAAAGAAACTGAGTGCGAAACGGCGGGATGCGCTTTGGGACGCGATACTGGCGCATGCGGATGTGTCAGTGGCCCATGCATCAGTGGCGGAAATTGATCGGTTCAATATCCTGCGGGCGTCGCATCTTGCCATGGCGCGCGCCGTGGCGGGCCTTGCCGTGGCTCCAGACCATGCCTTGATTGACGGACGGCATGTGCCCACCGGCTTGCCCTGTCCGGCGACGCCCTTGATCAAGGGTGACACGCGGTCGGTGAGCATTTCGGCGGCGTCAATTGTGGCCAAAATATGTCGCGATCGCATCATGGTGGATTTGGCGCAACAGCATCCCGGCTATGGCTGGGAGACGAATATGGGTTATCCGTCAAAAAGCCACAGGTTGGCGCTGGAAAAACTGGGCGTGACCCCATGGCATAGAGTTTCGTTCAGGCCCATCCACAATATCTTGTATCAAGAGAAATTCTCAACCGATTGATTCAAAAAAGAAATTGACGGCGAATCGCCTCTGACTCATCTTGGTGACAACCAACGAGCGCAAAAGCGCCGGGGACAGAGGCAGACGATGACGAAACATGTAAAGGGCGCCGAGGCGCTTCCCTTGAACCAAATTCTTGCTGGCGATTGCATTGAGATCATGCAGTCCTTGCCTGCCAATTCGGTCGATCTGATCTTTGCCGATCCGCCCTACAATCTGCAGCTCAAGGGTGAGTTGCACCGCCCGGACAATTCGCGTGTCGATGCGGTGGATGATCATTGGGATCAGTTCAATTCGTTCCGCGCCTATGATGAATTCACGATGGCCTGGCTCAAGGCGGCGCGCCGGTTGCTCAAGCCCAACGGGGCGATCTGGGTCATCGGCAGCTACCACAACATCTTTCGGGTCGGCACGGCGCTGCAGAACGAGGGCTACTGGATTCTCAACGACGTGGTGTGGCGCAAGTCGAACCCGATGCCGAACTTCCGCGGCAAGCGGTTCACAAACGCCCATGAGACGATGATCTGGGCGGGCAAGTCCGAAGACAGCAAATACACCTTCAACTATGAGGCGCTCAAGGCGCTGAACGAAGGGATCCAGATGCGGTCCGACTGGGTCTTGCCCATTTGCACCGGTCATGAGCGCCTCAAGGACGACCAGGGCGACAAGGCGCATCCGACGCAAAAGCCGGAGAGCCTGCTGCACCGCGTCTTGGTGGGTTCGACCAATCCGGGCGACGTGGTGCTGGACCCGTTCTTTGGCACCGGCACGACCGGCGCGGTGGCGAAAATGCTGGGCCGCGACTTTATCGGGATCGAGCGCGAGGCGGCCTATCGCGCGGTTGCAGAGGCACGTCTGGACAAGGTCCGCAAATTCGACCGCGAAGCATTGAGCGTTTCAGCCAGCAAGCGCGCGCAACCGCGCGTGCCATTCGGCCAGCTTGTCGAACGCGGGATGCTGCGCCCCGGCGAAGAGCTGTATTCCATGAACAAGCGTCACAAGGCCAAGGTGCGCGCCGATGGCACGCTGATCGGCGACGACATCAAGGGGTCGATCCATCAGGTCGGTGCACATCTGGAAGGCGCGCCCAGTTGCAATGGCTGGACCTACTGGTGCTACCGCAAGGAGGGCAAGATGGTCCCCATTGACGTGTTGCGCCAGCAGATCCGCGCCGAAATGCACGACTGACCCGTTACGAAACACCGCCAGGTGCCTGCGGCCTTACCCAAGGCTTCGCCGAAGGCACTGCAACTCAAGCCCCGCCAGATTTGGCGGGGCTTTTTTGTTAATCGGCATTACATTGCTCTGCGAGTGCAGCAGAGGCTTTCACATGGTTGATATCAGCACCCAGATCCGAACCGCCGTCCGCAGGGTGGAAGAAGAGGAATTGCCGACACATCGGCATGCGCGCGAGGCGCTTGAGCGCAACAAGCGCGAGGGCATGGACCTTGCGGTCAAGGCGCGGATTGGCGCGCTTTCGGCGACGGCGCTGTTGCTTGTGTTCCTTAACCCGAACTGGGACGTGCTGTGGTATCACGCTCTGCTTCTTGCGCTGGTCTTTGTCGGATTGGCGCAGCGGCGTGTGGGACGTGTCGGCCAGTCGCGGGCTGAGCTTGGACTGCTGTTTGCCGATCTGGCGCTGATGACGGTTGCGCTGTTGATGCCCAACCCGTTTTCGAATGATCCGGTGCCGACGGCCATGATCTTCCGCTTTGAGGTGTTCCAGTATTTCTCGATCATTCTGGCGGCAGGCGTGCTGACCTATTCGTGGCGCACCATCATCGCGATCGGCAACTGGACGGCGGCGCTGTGGCTGTTGGGCGCGGCCTGTGTCTGGTGGTTCGGGCGCACCTACCCCGAGATGGGCGAAGCGATGCAGGCGGTGTTCCCGGACAATCCCGATCTGGCACGCCTGTTTGACCCCAATACCGTCAATTGGGACCTGCGCATTCAGGAGGTGATCGTCTTTTTCATGACAGCGGCCATTCTTGCGATAGCGGTCAGGCGGTATCAGCGCTTGGTGCTGGACAGTGCCGAGATGTCGCGCGAACGGACCAATCTGGCGCGTTATTTCTCGCCCACGATGGTCGAAGAGCTATCGACCAAGGATGAACCGCTGGGCCAGATCCGCAGCCATGATGCGGCGGTCCTGTTTGTCGATATCGTCGGGTTCACGAGCTATTCCGACGGGCGCCCCCCGCAAGAGGTGATCGAAACCTTGCGTGCCTTCCATGCCCGGATGGAAAGCGAAGTCTTTGCCCATGGTGGCACGCTCGACAAATACCTTGGGGATGGGCTGATGGCGACATTTGGCACGCCTTTGCCGCTGCCGGATGATGCCGCGCGCGCCGTGGCATGTGTGCAGGCGATGGCCGACCGGATGCAGGCCCTCAACACCAGCCGCCGCGCTGACGGATTGCCGGAAATCGACGCGCGGTTCGGTCTGCACTTTGGGCCGGTCGTTCTGGGGGATATCGGCGCCAACCGGCTGGAATTTGCGGTTTTGGGGGATACGGTGAACGTGGCCAGCCGTCTGGAGGCGATGACGCGCGATCTGGGTGTGCGCGCTGTGTTGTCGGACGCGTCCGTGCAGGCGGCGGGCACCCACGGTCGCTTGCGCCGCGCGCCGGATCAGAAGGTGCGTGGCATTGCCGACCCTCTGCCGGTGTGGGTGCTGGACGAGTGATCCGGGTTGTGACTGCACCGGTGCCGACGGGCGCGGTTGCCCCTATCGGCTGAAGATCTCTGTCTGGATCTGCTCGAATTCGTAAATGGCGGCGTCCGTCTCAAGCGTCACGGCAACAGCATTCGCGCTCTCGCTCAGTTCCACATGCAGGACCATCGCATCGCCGTTTGCGCTGATTTGCTCGAACGCCTGAAGGGTTTCGTCAGGGTCAAACCGCAGGGTCGCGGATCGCGCTTGCCCCGCAGTCCCTGTCCAGTGCATGACAATTTCCTGCGGCGCGCCGTGGTCGGGTTGATCGATGTTCGGCTCCAGATCGTCGAGGAAATGAAAGACCTCTCCGTTCAACGCGGAAAACTTGAAAAGGCTGACGTCGGAGGCGCCGCTGACCTTGAGCGCCCAGTCCCAGCGTTGCTGCCGCCGGGGCCATGTGCCCGGCGTGTAGCCCGCCTTTTGCGCGTTCTCCGCGCCCTCGACGCCAAGCGCCTCTTCCAGAATGATTGCGATGAATTCGGCGCGCGATATGTCCGCGTTGTCGATCAGTTCCGACCAGTCCGTCTGCGCTTGCGTTCCCTTGAAGCGGAAGACGTCGATCATGTTGCTGTGCGCCGACATCCAGATCGCGCCTTCGCCTTCGGGACCAAACCCGAAGACGAACCGGTCATAGGCATGTTTGGTGCCGCGCCGCGGGCTTTCGATGCCCTGATTGGCCAGTTCCAGAAAGGCGTCCGCAGGCAGTTCGGTGTCGATTTCGTAAAACCTGTCTTCCACATAGGAAAACCAGGTGGCGCTCAACCGCACCGGCAGCGCCTTTTCCGCCGCGCCGACAAAATGCGTTGCACCGGGTTTGCCCCACCCGTGGTGGATCACCCGCCGATCCGGGATGTAGTAATCCGTACCATCCGCAAGGGTCAGCTCGGCACGCAACAGTTCGACCGGATAGGCGGCAGGCGCCGAGTTGGTCGAGGTCCATTCGAAACGCGCCATGTCGGTGTCCTTTGCGGCAGTATCGGTCGAGGCAATGAGCATCAAACCTGCACTGACGGCAAGCAGGCAAAATATGGCACCCAGATTTCGAAACATGCGCATATGCCGTCCTCCCGGTTTTAGCCCCGTTGCACCACACGCTGCCGTACACCGCCGTTCGACGGGTGCGCGGTATAGTTTGGCCCGTGCGCGCCGCCATATCGCGAGGACATGTGGAAATACTTGTGGCGCACCGCGTTCAGGCTGGGTTCGCTCATTTGCAACCAGTAATCCTTGTACGCCTCGCCCTTTTCCACGTTCCCGGCCGCAATGGAGGCATCGATCAGACCCTGGACATTGCGAACGCTCGCTTCGCGCGGGATCGCATGGCGCACTCGGATCGAGCGGCGAAAGGGCACGCCTTTGTCCCGCGCCTCGTCCGACATCATGTTCAGGGGCAGATTTGCATAGGTGTTCCGGATGCCTCTGCGGTTGGCGAGGATTTCCCACGACATGTTCGTGTCCTCCAGTTCACGTGCGGTATACCAGCCCCGGTCAATGAGCCACTGGCGTTCGCGGCGCAGGCTCGCCAGATCGGCGCGACGGTTCACCAGCCCGCGCCAGTCCAGATCGACAACCTGATGGTCGGTCTCGTCCTCGCTGCTGTTGTAGCCACCGCCAATGTCCGAATGGACCCCCGGAAGGAAAATCTGTTTGCCCGCAGGCGCACTCTGAATATTGGTGAGCCGGAAATTCGAACGGTGCTCGTCACCGGCGGCCAGCTGGAACGTGTATTCCGCATCCCGGATGGCGTCGAGGTCGAGGTCGCGCGTGTCGTTGGAGTGGTTGCCGCCGTAGGATGCAACCGTGTCATAGAGGCCCACGAACTTCACGATCACCTCGTTGACGGTAAAGCCCCGATCCTCCAGCTGTTTGCGCACGTTGCGACGTCTGTCATTCAGCGCGACATGTACGAAGTGGCGGGCGGCGGCGGCGCCCCGGCTGAAACCGAATGTGTCGATCTCGACACTATCGATGGGACGCGAGGGGTCGAGCTGCGAGATATCGGCCACCAGCCGGTTCAGACCCTGCAGCATCTTGGCCTTGACGCCGGTGATGCCGGTGCCAAGCGACATGCCTTCGGGTATGTCGCGGCCGCCTGTCTGTGTCCCGATCCCTTCGATGTAGTAGTGCTGCCCGACATTGTTCACGTCGGGATACTGGTCCACGTTTTCCTCGCCCTTGGCCACGTTGGAGGGTGCGCTGTTGTAGCTTGCCGTGCTCATCGGCAGGTGCCGTTCCCAGCCGACATGTTCGGTTGATGTCGCGCGCGTGTTCGCGCGATTGTTGCCGGTGCCGTCAAAGAACACAGCCGCGCGCGCCCGCTGCGGCGCCGGGGGAGGCGGGGCCTCGGCATTGCACTCTTCGCAGATCGTCTCTTCCATCAGAGGAGGCTTCTTGTGGCGCGGCACATCAGGTTTCCGCCCGGCAGCGGATGATCAGGGCACGCGTCGCGCGTCTTCCCAGTCCTCATGCCCTAACCCGTCTGCGGCAGAACGAGCCGCTGTTTCTTTGTCTCCAACGCATAGAGATAGGCCCGGACCCGCTCGTTTTCGCCAAAGCCCTTGCGGCGCAGTGGCACCGTCAGGTGCGCATCCGGTGCCGCCAGGCCCAGTTTTACATGTGCAAGCGCAATGCGCTGCATGTTTTCGGCGCGCAGAATATTGTGCTCGGCGCAGAATGCGGCAATCACTTCGGCGTTCTGTTCACCGCCCGGTTCGGCGCTGTTTTCCGCCAGTTTGTCCGCGATGGCCTGGGTGCTTGCCTGCCGCCGTGCCGCTTCGAAGTTCTGGATTTGGGTGCGCGACAGTTTCAGCATTAAACCTAAGGATACAACACGTTACGTATCGGGTGCGTTGACGCGGGGCCTTTGCCGGTCAAGGTGCGCTCCCTTTCCCGCGCACCCTACTGACACCAAACCGGTTTAGCAAATGCCCGGGGTTTGATCCTGATCAGGATGTGGCGCGGCCAAACCTGTCATCCTGTCTTCGCAGCAAATCGGGAGAGGCGATATGAAAGCCCTATTCGCACTGACGCTGGCGTTGGCGGGAACGCCGACACTGGCAGAAGATCTGGAACGCGGTGAGCAACTCTTTTGGATGCATTGCGCGGCCTGTCACGGGATCGAAGGGCAGGGCAACGGCCCCATGGCGCCGGCGATGCTGGTCCAGCCCAAAAATCTGACCGTTCTTGCGACGGAAAATGACGGGGTTTTCCCGACCGAGCGTGTGATCCGCAGGATCGACGGTACCGATCCGCTGATCAGTCAGGGGTCCGACATGCCGGTCTATGGCCCGTTTTTTGCGGTCGATGACACGCCCACGAAAACGGAGACGGGGCAGCCGATCATGACCTCGTCACCGGTGGTGGACCTGGTGGCGTATCTCAAGACCCTGCAGGCGGGGAATTAGGGTCCTGACCCTTCTGTATCTCTGATCTGTTATTGATACCCCATCACCGCGC
>CAZRUV010000074.1:0-17125 GCA_964603315.1 uncultured Rhodobacterales bacterium | reverse complement strand
CAGACGAACGCTTTGCCCGCCGCTTCGCCGAGATCGTGGAGAAGCACGACGCGAATGCGTATGGGGGATGATGAACAGGCTGAAAATTCGAGCCGGGTTGATAATGGCCTGCATATTTTGCCTTGGGCCGGGTTTGCTGATCAGCTTAGGAGCGGTTTTGGGTGACGGTGCTAGCACAGTTCGCAGTGACATACATTTCATTGAAAGGGCTGTGAATGATGAAGACTATGGCCCGCTATTTTCAGTGCTGATCTTTGCGGGGTTTTTCGGCGTGTTTGGTTTCATTCACGGGACTGTTAGCCGTGGGATGCGGCAAACCAGATTGCTAGCAGCGTCGAACCCCAAAGCGAAGGATGTGTTTTGGGGATCTCCGAGATACGGGTTCTGGGACAAACATGTCTACAAGCTACACCCGGACGGAACGGACATGGCAACACAGTGAGCGG
Organism: uncultured Rhodobacterales bacterium; assembly: GCA_964603315.1. Classification (GTDB taxonomy): domain Bacteria; phylum Pseudomonadota; class Alphaproteobacteria; order Rhodobacterales; family Rhodobacteraceae; genus Tateyamaria. Next base: position 16,679 of record CAZRUV010000074.1, on the reverse strand, counting down.
ACATGCTGAGCAAAATAGATTTGAACAACAAGGAGGGCAGATGAAACTTGGATTTGCTGCAATAGGTGTTTCGGTTGCAAGCCTTCTCGCGACCATTGCCTTTGGTGCGCCCGCATGGGTGAACGCGGTTGGGTTCTTTTGCGGGATTGCTGGGCTGTATCTGCTGACCAAGGGTCGTAAGCGCGGGTGAGGGTGCTATTGAGTTTGTTTACTCCCAAGCGGCCGCCAGCTCTGCGTATCAAGAGCGTCGCTGAGCTGACGCCTGAGTTTCGGCCCCGATGGGTCAAGTTGAGACGCATCATGATACCGGTGATGTTCCTCTATTTTTGGGCCTTTTCACTCGTTCTGATGCCGTATGCCATCCATGCGGAGAAGGCTTGGCTAAGTGCCGGGGCTCTTGTGAGTGGCGGTGTGATCGCGGGCTTCGCCTTTTTTCCCATTGGTGCTTCAGCTGTTTTTGGGTTGCTATGCCATCCGTTCCCGAGGTTAGCGATCTGGCACGGACAGTTCGAAAACTGGATGCAGTTTGACTTGGATTGGGACGATCAAAGGAAATGACGGAGTCTTCCCACACAGGCCTCACCGACCTCTTTGCCTCGCGCCGCTATTTCCGCAAGTTCGAGACCATCATCTCGCATCTGGGCCGGGTCGCGGCCGTCATGGAGACCGAGGGCGATCTGAACCGGGACGAGGTCAAGATCCTCACCCGGTACATTGCCGAAATGACCTTCACCTTCCGCGCGCTCAGCCTGAAATACCTGCTGGTCGGGCGCGACACAGGGCGGTTCTTTGGCTCGCTCGCCATCGACGCACGCGAAAGCGGGTTCCCGGCAGTGGACGAGTTGCTGACCATGGCCAATGATGCCCAACAGGCCGAAAATCATCTGGCCAACGCCCCCTCTGTCGCAGAACTCAAGAAGCAGATGGTCGAGGTGATCGTAGGCGACCGAGAAGTGCCGACGAAACTGCAATTCGCCCTGTCTCAACGGCTCTATTACGAAGAGCTCAAGATGGGGGAGCTGTTCTGGCCGCGCAATGACCCGCAGATTGTCTGGACCGGCAATATCAGCGAGGAGCGGCGCACATTCCGCGTGCATTGGGCCGTCTATGACAGCGGTCTCAACCTGCCCGTGATCTACCTGATGGAACTGGAAGACAGCGGGCGCACGGCCTTGCCCAAGGATCAACGGCGCTGGCCCGCCGTGCAGGCGCATCTGATGGCGCAAAGCCTTGGTGCCTTGAAACTCGTGACCATTGCCAAAGGCTTTGATGAGGATTTCGACGACATCCACCCCAAACGTCTGCGCCGTTTCCATGTGGGGCCGATGTATTCCTCGGCCTTCACCACGCAACCGGGGCCGGTGAGTCAGGTCCTTGCTGCCGCACGCGCGCCTGCGGGTCAGGACTGGGCGCTGGTCTGGACCGAAGAGGAGTTGCGTTCGGAACGTGTGATCGAAGAGCGGCAGGGCTGGTTCAGCACCGTCGAACGCGAGGTATTCGCGCTCGACCCCTTTGCCGGGCGTGGCGCCGAAACAGGGACAACACGGCTCGAACGCTCCATCGTGTTGCCGCAACGCGCGTTCCAATCGCTCGAGGAAATGAACCCGCCCGGCTTTGGGTCGGTGCGCAAGTTCGTGGTCAGCCCCGGTGGCCGGGTGCTGAGATACTGACCATGGCGCGCAAACCCAAGAGCTTTCTGGACCACCTCAAGCGGCGCAAGCAGGACCATTATGCCATCGCGGCCATCTGGGTGGTGATGGCGGCGGTTTGGCTGCTGTTCCCGGGAATGGTCGAGCGCGGCGATCGCTACAGTGCGGCAGTCAAGTTCTGGGTTATCACCGGTTGGCCCATGTGGCTGGGCTTAAACTACATCATCTATCGCGGCTGGCTGGGCGGCCCCAAGAGGAAGAGAAAATGAGCCAAACATCCGATCAGATGGAACTGCGCGAACAGGAGATCACCGCGCATTACCCGATGGCATTGGCGATGCTGCAGGGGTTTGACCACGCGCCCCGGATCGGCAAGGGCAAGGAGGTGCCCCAAGCCGAACGCTCATCCGGCGTGGGCACGCGGCGGCGGTTCCGGTCCACCACGCCCGGCCTCGTGACCCGGCGCACAATGCCCACAGGGGCGGTGCAACTGATGGCGACCATCGAGGGCGCGGATGACGACGATGCGTTGATGTCGCCTGTGCAGGCGACCGTGCTCAACGCCTTGCGCCGTGCCATTTCAATTGCGCTTGCCGTGGCCGAGAATTACGCCGCACTGTCCGGGCTGGGGGATCTGAAGCGCAGCAACCTCGAAGGGGCGCTGCCCGCTGCCCGCAAGACCGAATTCACCGAGCTCTTGGCCGCCGAGGCGCTGATCACGCTTTACGTCTTTGGCAACGCCTCCGCCTATTTGCTGTCCGCGCATCAGACCGAAGTCACGGTTGAGGTGGGCGAGGTTGAGGAGATCCTGACCGACAACGGCCAGACGGCCCTGCACGGCATTCTGTGGGAACTGGACCAGGACATCGCGACGCACGCCCCCGACGACACACATCTGGTTGCCGCCGTCACCGCGTTTGCCGAGGCGCTGATGGAAAAGGTCGCCTTGCGCGCCCAAACCGCGCCGCGCCTTGACGCGTTCACCGGGGCGAGTTGGCGGGTGGAGGCGGACGACTTCGCGGTGCAGGGGTTCACACCCGCAACCAAGGCCAAGTCGTCGACGCTGACGATGACCTTCAAAAAACCCAACGAGGTCGTGGGCAACCACATCGCCAAATATCAGGCGATGAAGCTGGCCAAAATGCTCATGGCCTACGACTTTGACCGCCGCCTGAACCCGTTTGCGGAACTGGGCGGGTTCATCTTTACTTTCATGGGCGACGGCAAGCCGGGGACAGGAAAGACCACGCTGATCCAGATGATGGCGGGGCTGATCAACGACTATTGCCAGGTGGCGGGCTATGCGTTCCGCTACCAGAACCTGTCGACCGACAATATCGACAGCTATCAAGGCGAGTTCGGCGAGGACGTCTCTCATCCGACGTTCATCAACAACGTACTCGACCCGAACGCCATCGGGTTCGGCACCATCGACGATATCGACCAACTCGCCGGTAAGCGCGGCGACCGGCAGTCATCAGCAGGCCAGCTTGAGATCACGGCGGTGCTGATGGAGAGCTTTGCCGGCGCCAACACGGTTGTGCGGGGCAATTGCACCTTCGGCATGTTCTCGAACTACCCTGAAAATGTGGACGACGCGCTGCGCCAAAGGGCGGGCGCGCGGTTCCTCGTGGACGGGCCGCAAACGCGCGAGGACTATATCGACATCCTTTATCTTCTGATGGGCAAGAACCACGACATTCCCGTGGGCGCACACGAGGTGTTCTCCGCGCAGGAAATCAAGAAGGCCGTCGCGGCGTCGTTTGAATCGCACAGCCGGCCGCATGAGGCCGGGCTGATGGAGGTCTTTGACCGCGTGCATTCGCAGATTGGTGAGCTGGACACGATTGCCAAACTGGGCACGTACCTGAAGGGCATTCAGGAGGCTGATGAACGCTTTACCGGACGCGCGATCAAGAACATCACGGACGCGGTCAAGGTCCGCGCCATGGACTTCGAGTTGCCCGATGAATGGATGGAGAACCCGGAACTGTTCCTGTTCAAGGACTACGACGCCAAAAAAGCGATGATATCGGAACTGCGCGTGCCCATCACGGTGGACATGGTGGTGCAGGAGATCAACCGCTACGCGGACAGCGAATTCCGCTATGCCGACAAATCGGACGAGGTCGCCATCGAGGCGATGGTGCGCGACTTTGGCCGGCAGGAAGAGGCGAAGAAGCGGTATCTGGGGGGGAAGGAATGAAACGACCGACCTCGGACGCCTTCGCCAAGCTGTGCCACTCCAAAGGAGTGGTGTTGACCGGTTCGTCAGGGAGTGTGGGCTGTGGCAACCGATAGTATCACCTTCTGGAACACGGGCGTGCCGCTGATAGCAGCGGGCGCGCTTGGGTGGCTGGTGCCCCGTTTCATCTCGCCGCCCGATACGCGGTCGCACAAACGGGTGGCCATTGCCGTCCTGGCATCCGCATTGGTACTGGTCTTTTTGTCCGCCGCCATGTTCGCAGCGCTGCAACCCGCCAAATTCGCCTCTGCCGCGGAAATGGGCGGGCTGTTCCTGGGAATAGAAATCGCCGTGCGTGGCTCGATCCTTTTTGCGATCGCGTGGGTGCCGATCCTGCTTCTTTTCTGGTTCAACCGGGCGCAGCGGGTCGAGATGTTGCGGGGCAAGGACATGGCTGCCGGGGGTGGGTCATGATTGTCACGATTTGCGCCATCGGACTGGTCGTTCTGGTCGCGTGGTTTTTGCCGCCGGTTCTTTATGTGCGTATGCCGCTGGCGGATTTCTTCTTTGGCATGCTCTGCACCATGGTCACGATCGCGGTGGCTGCACTGGTGGTGTTTGGCGTGCAGGCGCTTGGGCTGACCTTGCCCTATGGCGACGGCGAATTCGCTCCGGCACTTTTGTCCGTGTTCATGCCGGGTGCAGGTGTGCTGATGATCCGCATTGCCCAACTCAAAAGGGACCGGTCATGATCGAGCTTATCAAACGCGGTCTCATGTTCGGCAACCTGTTCCACGTGACCTCACCCGCATTGGCGGCGCGCTACAATCGCGCGCTGAAGCACCTGACGGGAAAGACGACGACGCTTACGGATTTCTACATCGACATATCCGGCTACTCGCCCGAGGTGGGACAAGAGCTTGGCGACCCGCTGTATCTCAACCACGACGGGGTGAACCGACAGTTTATCCTGCTCAGCACCGAACAGCGCCGCTGCCCGCTACTGGACGCGAAGTTTTCGACCTCCAGACCGATCCTGCAGCGCTTCATCGCGGAGAATGAGGCGGCGCTTTTTGCGCTTACGGCGCGTGATGCGGTGGCAGGCGAATTGGTCAATTCGGTCTATGACATCTCGGAACCTGCGCGCCTCTTCGAGATGCGCGCCATCACGGTCGAGGCGGACACAACCACCGGCACTTTGCGCAACGCGGCCCGGCTCAAGGACAAGATCGACCGGTTTCTGGGCGAGGAGGATGCGTGGTTCGACGATGTGCTCATCGGCGAGATGATCGAACTGGCCGCTGACACGGGCGATGTAACACGCGCGCCTCTGGCTCTCAGGCCGCTGACGGTCGAAACGGGCAACTTCTGGACCGCGCATTTTGGCGGTCTCTACGTGTTTCAGAACCTTGACCATCCCGCCGTCATTGGCAGCACGGCTGCGCCGCAGGACGTGCCCATCACATACAGCTTTGACCTGACGGACCGGAACCGCATCGCCAAGTTTCTCGAGTTCAACGATCTGGTCGAACCGGTCGTCAAGGCGCGCGGCATCGATGGTGCCGCGATCCTGCGCCAGAAAATGGATTTCATCCTGATCTCTTCCGTGGCCGAGGCGGGCGTTGACCTCACCGGTACCACGCGCCGTGACATGCGCACGCTGGCGCGCCGTCACCGCAACCTTCTGCCGGATGAATTCCATGCACTGGCCGATCTGGTGAACTGGGCCGAACACGGCGGCGCATGGCCGCGCATCTCATCGGAGCATCCGGCCTACTTCTACACGCTGCGCGGGGCGGACAGCGCCGAGGCGCCGCTGGTCAACATGTTGCTCAGCGAACTCTGCCCACGGGACGTGCGCCAGCTCTTTATCTGCCATAAGCAGGCCTTTTATGCCGCCTATGCCGCCTGGCCCGCCGCCAAACAGGAATATGTCGCGCAATATCTCGAAGCGGAGTATCAAGCGGACAAGATGGGTGTCCGGGCGGCCCTGTTCGGACATGACGCCCCGATGGAGGAGCCCGCACCGGCGCAACGGGACCTGATCGCCCGTGTCGGCCCCTGGGGCGCGGTGAGGAGATAGAGTTATGGCCCTGATCCGACTGTTCATTATCGTCTTTGTGGTGCTCAGCATCATCTATATCAGCCTCAGCTTCTACAGCCGGGCGCGTGCGCGGGACCGGTTGGAGGCCGAATGGGACGCGGGCGGCATCGACATGCCGCGCGACGCCTATGTGCGCCACGGACTTGCGGATTACGACGGATCACTGCGGCGCAAGCTGATCCTGGGGGTCTATATCGTGCCCATGGCCCTTGTGGGCCTTATCATTTACCTTGTGAACTTCGCCTGAAGGGGACGTATATGCGTTACATCGGTTGGACACTCCTGATTGCATTCTGGGTCGTTGTCGGCGCGGGGCTGCACTACACCCTGCCGCAAAAGGACATCGTGCGTATCGTGCGGGTCTTCGAAGAGCGTCAGGACCTGAACGACTGGACGCGCGTCTTCTGGTCTCGCCCGGACGAACAATCCGACACGCTGATCAATCGGGACGTGCAGTTCATCCAGACGGTGCAGGCCAATGGCAGCCCGATGGTCTACCGGAACGAGGACACCGGCTGGAGCTGGCCGCCTTACTTCAAGTTCGACACCTCGAACCTGTTCACCGAAGCCGCTGACGCCGTGTCGACCCGAAACGACCCCGAATGGTACATCATCACGCATTACGGCTGGCGCAACGAATTCTGGACGGTGTTTCCCAACGCCGTGTCGCTGCGGCCTGTGGATGGCCCGGACGCATCCAAGGGCATTCCGTGGGTCAACATTCTGGTCCTGACGCTGCTGGCGGCGATTTTCTACGGGATTTGGGTGCGGTGGCGGCGGTTTCGTCAGCGGCGCATTGATCCGGCGATCGAAGAGTTGCAGGACAATTGGCAAGCCGCAGGCAGCGCAGTGGAACAGAAGCGCGGACGCTTTCGACGCTGGCTGAACACCTGGCGCTAGCGCATCCGACTGTGCCTGTAACGCGCCGTCGTGCGCCCGTGGCCGTGCCTTCAGATCGCTTCGGGCCTTTAAGGCCGGGCGGCTGAGCCGCCAATTCAATCACCCAAGCATGTCGGTCCGGTAAAGCCGCACGCGCAGGCCACCATGCGCAATGGCCGGACCATCGGGCAGGAACGGTAAATCACTGGCCCGGGCAAGCGATGGCTCACTGGTCACAAGACCGACGCGCCAGCCCGCGAACCGGGTCCGCAACACCTCGCCCAGCTTGGCGTAGACCGGATAGAGCGCCTTTTTGTTGCCGATGCGCGCGCCATAGGGCGGGTTGATCATCACAAGGCCCGGTGGGCCTTCCGGGGGCACCACGTCTGCCGCATTGCGCATCTCGAACGACACGATGTCTCCAAGGCCCGCACGTTCCGCGTTCTCGGTCGCCATGCGCACGGCACCTGCATCGCGGTCTGAACCACTAAACCGCGCAGCGGGCGTTTTCCGGCGGTCGTTGCACCGCATCTCTGCCAAGGCCCCTGCATCAAAGCCGCGAAATTGCTCAAAGGCAAAGCGGCGCGCACGCCCGGCCTGCAAACCTGCCGCCATCTCGGCGCCTTCCAGCACAAAGGTTCCCGAACCGCACATCGGATCCAGCACCGGTTGGGTACCGTCGAACCCGCATTGGCGCAGGAATGCGGCGGCGATGGTCTCGCGCAAGGGAGCCTTGCCCACGGCGGGTTTGGTGCCCCGCTTGTGCAAGGGATCACCCGACGTGTCGACGCTTACGGTGACGCGATTGTCGTCAATGCGGATCTTGAGCGTGACGGGCGCGTCTGCTGCGACGGTATATCCTGCGGCCTCGAGCCCGCCGGCCACCCGGCTGGTCGCGGCGCCTGCATGGTAGATCTTGGATTTGCGCGAGGTCGCAACCTCGACCCGGACAGGCACCGCCGGATCGAGCACGGCGCCCCAGTCGAATTTGCGCGCCCGCTTGTCGAGCTGTGCGAGATGAAAGGCCATGAAAGACCCCAGACGCCACAGCACACGCGTGGCGCACCGCAATTCCAGATTGGCACGCCAGAGCGCGGGCCAGTCGCCGCCGATCTCGACGCCACCGGGATGGACGGCCTGGACCGCAAACCCTGCCGCGCGCGATTCATCTGCGAGGGTCGCTTCGAGGCCGGGCAGGGTGACGGCGTAGATCGATGGGTCATCGGACATGCCCCTCCTTTACCCGCAACGCGACGCGGGTACGAGGGGGACGTCTCCGCTCAGAACCGAATGCTCAGCCCGACCAGTGCTTCGATGCTGTCATAATCCGCGTCAATGGTTCCTGCGGTGCCGTCCAGGGTCTGCGACCCGGCAGCGAAATAGCGCAGCTCGCCATAAAGGCCGACCCGGTCCGACACCGGGTATTCCGCGCCCACCATGATCTGCGCCGCAAAGACACCGCTGTCCTCATATTCGCCCGCCGCAGCACCGCCTTCGATATCGAGGTCCACCTCGGTCAACACTCCGATACCGGCCCCGACATAGGGTGTCAGCGTACCTGTCGTTGAAAACGTGTAGATGCCGTTGATCATGAAGGCCGTGGCCGCATAGTCGCTTGCCGTCCCGAGGCTGGTCGCGGGTGTCACATCGGCGCTGCGATAGGTGTATTCCAATTCGGCCCGCCAGGGACTGTCGGCATAGTCGTATCCAAACGCGCCACCGGCGACGACGCCCGTATCCACGTCCACATCCGAGACGGTCCCGCCAAAGCTGAACGTGTCGGTGCGCAGATCAGACGCCCCGCCGAACAGCTTGACGTAGTAGGAGCCGTCAGCGCGCGCCGTTGGGGCGAGCGCTGCGACAAGGGTCGTGGAAAGAAGGAGAATGCGGGTCATGGTGGCCTCGACAGGTGCTAGGGTTTGATACCCATCACCTCTCGCGCCCGCGCCGTTGTTTCCATGGTCGATGCACCAGTGAACCGGGTTTATGCACGAGTTGACCCTGCCGCGCTCACAGCGCGTTCGAGGGCCGCGCGATAGGCGCGGCTCACCGGAACGACGCTGCCGTCGCTCAGTGTCGCCTCTGCCCGCTGTCCGACGCGTGTGACCTTGGCCACATGGTGCAGCATCACCCAGTGAGATCGGTGCACCTGCAGCCCGGGGGCCGCGTCCAGCTGATTTACAGCTTCGCCAAAGCCGCAAAGTACGAGTTCGCTGCCCAGCGTCGTGCGGACCCGGATGTAATGCAGCTCTGCCGAAACCGAGATCAGATCCCGGCCAAGATCCCGTGGCACGCCGCGCCAGAATGCCGGTTCCGTGTTGGCCTCCGGTTTGGCGCGGGTTGGCATATGCAGCCGCAGCATCCGACTGGCGTTGAGACCGACCCAGATGACCGTCAGGATCGGCGCAAGGTTGAGGTATTCCGACAGCAGCGTCTCGTCGGGATCGTTCCCGGCGCCAAAGAGCGCATCCAGCGCGAGCGCCCACGGGGTGAACAGCGCGGCCCCAATCGATCCCGCCCCTATGACCCAGAAAACCATGGCCGGACGGCCGTATGTCGGCAGCGCCATAAGCCCGATTTGCGCCAGTTGCAGCAAGGCAAGGGCCGGGAACACATGCAGCGCCCAGAATGGCAGTTGCCAGATGGGCGCCACCGCTGCAGAGCCGGCAGGCCGCAACAACGCCAGCGCCACGGTCAGAAACAAGCCGGCCGCCACGAGAAAGGGAACCCAGGCCACGCGGGGGTCGTAGCGGGGCGACATCATCGCGCGCCCGTTCGCCTAGTCTGCAAAAAGATAGTCCACCGAGGCGATGTCGCGCGCCTTGTCTTCGGGCACGGCGAGGAACCGCGACAGTGCCTTGGCGTTTTCGCTGATATCCGCGTCTTCGCGGATCTGCTCCAGATGCTCGAATTCCGCGTCCCGGATGCGGTCGCTTTCGAATGTCATGTCGTTGCGGATCGTCGGCAGCAATCGCTCCAGCGTCTCGGGCGCGGTCTGTTCCCCGGCGAGGCCAACGCGCATCGCATGCCCGACCAGATACGTGTCCGAGAAGTTGCACTGGATTTCGAGCATGCGGGTGATCGACCGGTCACCGGCAAAGTCCTGCAGCAGGTCCAGCTCGCCCGGGTCCATGCACACGATCAGCCGGTCCGTCTCGTAGTAGTCAAACAGCATCCGCATGAGTGCCCGGCGGTGCCGCGTCCGCTTGCCCAGCGTGGTCTGGATGCCGCCAAGATCGGGCAGGGGTGTGTGCTCTTCGTTGAACAGATACTCGATCGTCGGGACGTTGGTCATCACCCGGATACGCTCCAGAAGCCGCTTGGCGACATGCCATTTCTTGCAGATGATGATCATCAACTCGCGGTTTCGACCCAGCGTGCTCTCGGTTTCCCAGAACCGCGTGGCAAAACGCCGCCCGATCCGGCCGCGTCCTGTGAGGAACTTGAACAGGCTCCGCCCCTCGTTCGAGATCTGGAAGGGCACGTTTTCCGCCGCATAGAGCAGCCCCAGTCGCCGCTTGAGATCGCTCGCCTCCGGGCTGATCTTGCGCGCAAAGAGGAAATCCTGGCTCAGCAAGAGATCGTAGTGATCGTCATAGAACGTCACGGGCATCCCGTAATCGGTGAACATCAGGAAGGTCAAAGTGCGGGTCTGGATTTCCTCTTCGGGCACCAGATGGCGGACGATGGTCTGAAAAAACGTCTCGTCCGGGATCCAGGTGGTGCGGAAAAACCGCATCACGTCCCGGCGTTTTCGCGTGAAATCGAGAACCCATTCAATGGTCCGGCGGCGCAGGCACCACCATTGGCTGCCGATCATCACCTGCAGATCATGCGGCACCTCACGGGTCAGGCCAAACCGCTTTTGCGCGTTGAAGCTGGCGTAAAACAGCCGCTTGTGTTTGCGTTCGTTGAAGAAATGCCGGTAGATCAGCCGCTCTTCCTTGAAACCCGTCTTGATCCAGTCGCTTTCGAAATAGTCAAAGCTCTCAATGAAATCCGTGTCATTTTCATCAAGGTAGGTGTGGGTGTATTCGGCCGATTTGATCGCCATGCAGTCGCCAGAAAGCATGTAGAAATGCGTGGCGCGCGGAAACGCCTTAACCGCTGATTCCAAAGCATAAAGTGTCGCCTGAACAAGGCTCCACTCGCCCCAGCCGCACTTGATCCGGCGATGCGCAAAGGTCACGTTCGGGTTGTCGCCAAGCGCTGTGCGGATCTTGGCATAGGCGCGCGCATCTGCCCGCGCATCAAAGTGAATGGACATGTAATCGCCCACCGCCGTCAGGCGCTCGGCCTGCTTGATGATGGCCTCCGGGTCCTTGTGACACAGAAGGATGTAGGCGATTTTTGCCATCTGAGAAACTTAACTGCCCTTTTACGCCTGATTGTTTACGTAGATAAGACTAAGGAGAGATTGAATAAACACAATTTCTTTGCTTTTTTGACGTGAAGGTAAGCTGCGGTGGAACGCAGCGTGTGTATGAGGGACGAGCGATATGGGATTTCCCGGCACCTGGATGACGGAAAGTGAAAGCGTGGTGTACCGCGTTGTGCCGAAATGCGCCTGCTCCACCATCGGGCAGATCATGTTCTACTCGGACCACGGCGCGTTTTTCGATGGTGACATCCATGACGCGCAGGGGGGCATGCACAAATGGGCGCTGGAGGCGAGCCAGCCCGTGATCACCAACAACGTCAAGACCCACGGCTCATACGCCTTCACCTGTGTGCGCAATCCATACACGCGCATCCTGTCGTCCTTCTTTGACAAGATCTGCGGCATTCAGCGCAATGGCCGCCGTTACCGGGGCAACCTTGTGCCGCTCCTGATCCAGAAATACGGGATCGAAGTGGGCGGCGATGACGGCAAGGAAGAGTTTGACCAGATCAAGAGCTTCCGCCGCTTCCTGCTCTTTGCCCGCGACACCATCCGCTGGCGCCGCCCGATGGAGCCCGACATTCACTGGTCCGCGATGTCCGGCCACGTGAGCACGTTCATCGTGAACGGCGGCACCTATGACAAGATCATCTGGACCGAAAAGTTCAACGAGGGCATGGCGGAGGTGATGAAGGCCGTCAAAACCCCGAAAAAGGTCAACCTCAAGACGGTGCCGCGTTTCAACGAAAGCGAAGGCCACGGCCCCAAACGCGCGCACCCGGTCGAGGATTACTTTGACGATCTGTCGATGCATCTGGTCTACGAAATCTACAAGCGCGACTTCGAGGTCTTCAAATACGATTTTGAGGATCCGTCGAACAAGATGCCGATTGGCGAGATCGACCTCGACGAAGTGCACAAGAAGCTGGGAGAGTGACGCAGAAAAGGCGGTGTGCAACTTCAAGCAGTCTACTTGCTGAGGAAAGACAATTGCTCACTCCGGACAGTGTAGACAAAATCGTCAAAGCCAACGCCTCCGGGATCTGAATTGGTCAACGACACGCCGAAGATCGACGGTGAATTGTCCTTGGTTCCTATTGCCAAATACTGCGGATTTTGCGTCACCGGCACGCGAAGTGACCCCACCACTTTGCCGTCATCTGCATAGGCTTTGATGACCAGTAGGCCGGGCCTGATTTCCGATTGTTCACAATTGCTTCTCGGTTTTACGGCAAAGCCGAATGCCTGCTGTCCGGACACAAACTGAACTGACAGGGCGCCTTCACCATTATTGTCGTCCTCTTCAGTTCCGGCAGACATGCCCGAAATTGCCGCACTGCCGCGACATTCCTCGCGGGATATCGCGATGTTCTGACCGGTCTTTCCGGACACGATTTGCAACGGAGACGACGGTTGCCCGGTCACGATGTCGAACACGCCATTCGGATTCGAAAGGCGGACGCTGGTGATGCTTTGTCCCAGGAAACGTTCGCCAAATGAAATGCCGTCCCCACGATAGACGTAAGGCAGGCTAATTGTCCGGTTCCTTTTTGGGCGTGGGCGCGCCAGTTCGAAATGCTCCCATTTGTTGGATTCTGTTTTGACCGTTTGATAGTCTTTCCATACCAGATCGTTGGCCAACGCGGGTGTTGAGGTCGCCTCGATAATGATCATGACCCAGACCAATGCGCCAAGGCATTGGCAAAACGCCAAAGAAATTTCAGACGTGGAAGGCCTTGATCGCGAAAGTGGCAGCATTTCCGTTGGCGGGTAGTTGCAATAATCTGTCGTGCGTCAATTGATCACGGATGCAAGCCGTTCCGCAATGGCGGCACTCCCTTTGGGCGACGGGTGCAGCAGGTCGCTGTCGTGAAAGCTGCGGTCCCCGTTGGGCACAAGGTCGGCATTGGACAGAAACACCACGCCCGGATCACGTGCCGCCAGTGCCGCAATCCGCCCCTCAAGCGCGTTGCCAATGGTCACGCAGCCTTCGACCGGAGACCTGAACCCCGGCGTGCGCAAGTAGCCCACATAGGCCACGCGCGTGCCCCGTGCCCGTATGCGCGCGACCAGTTCGGGGATGGCGCCGCGCGTCCCGTCTGCGTTGATCAGCCGTTCAAGCTGACGCGCACAGCGCCCGCAACCGCAACCCAGCCACAAATCGTTGCCGCCCCCGTTCAGCACGACCCAATCCCATGAGCCCTCGACAAATTGCCGCTCGATCCGCAACCCAAGGCGGCCACTGATGGGCAGGGGGTAAAGGTAACTGGCCCCTGACACCGAACGGTCGATCACCGGTTGGCCCAGCCGCGCCTCCAGCGCGTCCGAAACCGAACGGCCCGATGGTGAATTCCAGGCCATAAGGCTGTCGCCCATAGCCATGATCCGCGCTTCGCCATCCGATGGGACAGGCTCCACACAACCAACCAGCAGAAACAGGGCCGCAAGGGCGCAGAAAACGCGTCGTATCATTCCGTCCTCAATGTGCCCCGACATCCTTAAATCAAACCGTTCAGATTCGGTGAAGCCCCGACAAAGCCTTGCGAGACCCAGGCCGACAGCCTACATCCCCATCCCATGGCCAAAGGCAAATCAGATCCCAACTACAAGGTGGCCGCCGAAAACCGGCGGGCGCGCTTTGACTACGCGATCGAGGATGACCTCGAATGCGGCATCGTGCTCGAGGGGTCCGAGGTCAAATCCCTGCGCGCGGGCGGTGCCAACATCGCCGAAAGCTACGCGCAGGTCGACGAGGGCGAGTTGTGGCTCACCAACAGCTATATCGCGCCCTATGATCAGGCCAAGTCGTTCAAGCATGAGGAACGGCGCCGTCGCAAGCTGCTGGTCAGCCGCAAGGAGCTGTCGCGCCTCTGGAACGCAACTCAGCGGCAAGGCATGACGCTGGTGCCCATCGTGCTCTATTTCAACCACAAGGGCATGGCCAAGCTGAAGCTGGGCGTCGCCAAGGGCAAAAAGCTGCATGACAAGCGCGACACCAGCGCCAAACGCGACTGGAATCGCCAGAAACAGCGCCTGCTGAAACAGGGTTAGCCCCCTCCCGTTGTCCGAATTATCCCGGGGTGGGGGAAAGGCCGAGGGGCAGAGCCCCTTGCGCGGCACGCGCCCCGGCGTTACCCAAGGGCGTTTTCCGCACGCTCCGAGACTCACCATGTCCGACGACCCCAAAACTCTCGTTTCCACCGACTGGCTCGCCAAGCACCTCAAGGACCCTGACCTGCGTGTGCTCGACGCATCGTGGTACATTCCGGGCACAGGTCGCGACGCGCGCGCTGAATATGAGGCCGCCCACATTCCCGGGGCGCGATTTTTCGACATCGACGAGATCAGCGATGCCCGGTCGGACATGGCGCACATGGCCCCGCCGCCGGAAAAGTTCATGTCGCGGATGCGGGCCATGGGTGTGGGCGATGGCCACCAGGTCGTTGTCTATGACGGCCATGGCATGCTCAGCGCGCCACGCGTCTGGTGGACCTTCCGCCTGATGGGCCACCGCGATGTGGCCGTGCTGGACGGTGGTTTCCCCAAGTGGCAGGCCGAAGGGCGCGAAGTCGAGGACGTGCCGCCCGTGATCAAGGATCGGCACCTTACCGCCCGCTTCCAGAACCATCTGGTGCGCGATGTGACCCAAGTCAGCCGTGCGTCCAAGCTGGGCAGCCCGCAGATTGTCGACGCCCGGGCTGCGGCCCGGTTCCGGGGTGACGCGCCCGAGCCGCGCGAAGGGTTGCGCGCCGGACACATCCCCGGCAGCCGCAACGTGCCCTATGACACACTTCTGAACGCCGACAAGACGATGAAAGGCCCGGAAGAGACGCGCGCGATCTTTGCCGCCGCCGGTGTCGATCTTTCGCAACCCATCATCACCAGTTGCGGCTCGGGGATCACCGCCGCCGTGCTCGCCCTCGCCCTCGAACGGATGGGGCACGACAACTGGTCCCTTTACGACGGCAGCTGGGCCGAATGGGGCATGTCGCCCATGGTTCCTGTCGCAACCGGAGACGCCTGATGTTTGAACACCTGCAAGCCCAGAAACCCGACGCCATTCTTGCGTTGATGCAGATGTACCGCGATGACCCACGCGACCAGAAGGTCGATCTTGGGGTCGGTGTCTACAAGAACGCCGCCGGGGTCACGCCCGTGATGCGCGCCATCAAGACCGCCGAAGAGCGCTTGTGGCAGGTTCAGGAAAGCAAATCCTATGTGGGTCTTGCCGGCGATCCTGCGTTCAATGACGCCATGATCCGCCTCGTGCTGGGGGATGCCGTGGCGCGGGGCGACGTGTCTTCGGTGGCGACGCCCGGTGGTACGGGCGCGGTGCGCCAGGCCTTCGAACTGATCAAGATGACAAACCCGGACGCGCGTGTGTTCGTGTCGAACCCGACCTGGCCCAACCACCTGAGCATTCTCGCCTATCTGGGCATGGAGATGGTGCCCTATCGCTACTTTGATGATGAAACGCGTGGCGTCGATTTCGACGGCATGATCGCGGATATCAAGGCGGCGAAAAAAGGCGACGTGGTTCTGCTGCACGGCTGCTGTCACAACCCCACGGGCGCCAACCTGACTGGCCCGCAATGGCAGGAGGTGATCGCCGTTCTGCAGGAAACCGGCGCGACGCCCATGATCGACATCGCCTATCAGGGCTTTGGCGACGGGGTGGAGGCGGATGCCGCTGGCACCCGTGCTGTTGCGACCGCCGTGCCGGAATGCCTGATCGCGGCAAGCTGTTCGAAGAATTTCGGGATATACCGGGAGCGGACGGGCCTCCTGATGCTGGTAGCGTCTGGGGGTGACAAGGCGGTACGCCAGGGCACGCTCGCGTTCCTCAACCGGCAGAACTACTCCTTTCCGCCCGACCACGGTGCGCGACTTGTGACCATGATCCTCGAGGACGAGGCGTTGCGCAGTGACTGGCTTGCAGAGCTTGAGGAGATGCGCACCGGCATGCTGTCCCTGCGCGAGATGCTGGCCAAGGAGCTGGAGCAACGTTCAGGTTCCAACCGTTTTGGCTTTCTGGCCGAGCATCGTGGTATGTTCTCGCGCCTCGGCACCACGCCGGAGCTTGTTCAGAAAATGCGTGAAGATCACGGCATCTACATGGTTGGTGACAGCCGCATGAACATCGCAGGTCTCAACGAGGCGTCGATACCTGTTCTGGCCGAAGCGATTGTCGCTGCCGGGGTCTGACTGATCGGCAGGCGGGCCCGCTCATCCATCCAAATTGTCAACCAGCCGGAAACCTTTCGGCGGGATGCTTGTGTCCCGTTTCCGGACCGTAAACACGTTCATGACAAAGACGCCAAATGGCCTTTGAATTGCCGCAATTGCGGCAGAACAGTGCCACAAATACGACTGGACTGGGTTTCAACATGAATGACTTGGAATACGGCGCACTGACACCGGATCAGGAAAAGTGGCAGGCGTGGACGATGCAACCCAAGAAGGCGCAGCCAAAGACGTCCG
>CAZRUV010000073.1:0-17569 GCA_964603315.1 uncultured Rhodobacterales bacterium | reverse complement strand
CCTGAATTATTGTGAAATTGGCGCTGACGGCACAGGCGCAACGGATCCTGACCCTAGCAGTTGGGCACGTTGACGGCGAGACCGCCCAGCGAGGTTTCCTTGTATTTCTCGCTCATGTCGGCGCCGGTCTGACGCATGGTTTCAATACAGGCATCCAGTGGCACAAGGTGGGTCCCGTCGCCGCGCAAGGCGAGCGAGGCTGCGGACACCGCCTTGATCGCGCCGAGCCCATTGCGTTCGATACACGGGACCTGGACCAGTCCCTTGACGGGATCGCAGGTCATGCCGAGGTGATGTTCCAGCGCAATCTCGGCGGCGTTTTCGATCTGCCGGGGCGTGCCGCCCATCACGGCGCAGAGCCCGGCCGCGGACATGGCCGCAGCACTCCCCACCTCGGCCTGACATCCCGCCTCGGCGCCGGAAATGGAGGCGTTGTACTTGACCAGCCCGCCAATGGCGGCAGCGGTCAGCAAAAAATCCTCCACATGGTGTTCGGATGCGCCCGGCACGTGGTCGAGATAGTAGCGCAAGGTGGCCGGCAACACGCCGGCTGCCCCGTTGGTGGGGGCGGTGACGACCTGACCACCGGCGGCGTTTTCCTCGTTCACGGCCATGGCGTAGACGCTCATCCAGTCATTGATCGTGTGCGGTGCGGTCAGGTTCATGCCGCGCTCTTCGATGAGCTTGTCGTAGATGCCCTTGGCCCGGCGTTTCACCATGAGGCCGCCGGGCAGGGTACCGTCGCTCGTGAGGCCCCGATTGATGCAGTCGTTCATCACCTGCCAAAGCCGCCGGGTCCCGGATTTCAGGTGCGGGTCGCCGTTGCGGGACACTTCGTTGGCGCGTTTCATCTCGGCAATGGATTTGCCGGAGGCATCCGCCATGTCGAGCATTTCGGCGGCTGTCTTGAACGGGTAGGGGACGGGCGCACCCTCGTCGGTGGCCTTGCCTGCAGCAAGTTCCTCCTCGGTCATCACGAAACCGCCGCCGATGGAATAAAACACCTGGCGCAGCGTGACGTCGCCCTGGGCATCGGTGGCCATCAGGATCATGCCGTTGGCGTGGCCCGGCAGGGCCGTGTCGTAGTCGAAAATGAGGTCGGTCTTGGGGTTGAACGCCAGCGGCGGCAGGCCGTCGACCTCGATCACGCAGGCCTCTTCCAGCCTTTTCAGGCTGTCATCGGCGCGGTCCCGGTCATAGCTATCGGGCACAAAGCCGGCGAGGCCCAGAATGGTGGCGCGGTCGGTCGCGTGGCCGACACCGGTGAAGGCCAGTGAACCATGCAGCGAGGCGCGCAGGCCGGCGAACTGAAACGGCGAGGCGCGCATCATGTCGAGAAAGCGCGCAGCGGCAACCATGGGCCCCATCGTGTGGGACGACGACGGGCCGATGCCGACCTTGAACATGTCGAAGACAGACAGAAACATCTAGAGCGCGGTCCCTTCGGGCGGGTTGGGGCGGTGCGGTGCCGTGAACGGGGTGGGGCCAAGCCCTTCGGCCTCCTGAACACGCAGCACGCTTGGACGGGATTCGAGCCGGGTCGCCATGTCGTGCAGGGCGGGCCAGGTCCGGATATCGAACCAGCCGGTCTCTCCCGCCGGGTAGATGCCGCACCAGCGCAGGATCGCGGCGATGTAGCAGTCAAGCACGGTTGGCCATCGGCCGTCCGGCCGTTCAGCGACAAAGCGGTTGAGAAGGTGCAGTCCCACGGGAATGGTCATGACATCCGAGCTATGCCGTGTCACGTGGCGGCGCAAGTTGCTTTGCGCCGCCGCTTCGTCGCCCACATATTTGTCCGGATAAAACAGCATCCGCATTTGTGCGTGCACCGTGTTCGACGTGAAAAACAGCCATTTCAGGAAGTCGCCCCGATCCGGATCATTTGGCTGCGGGGCCATCGCGCCGTGGGTCTCGCTCAACCACAACAGGATCGCCGCTGTTTCAAAGAGGGGCCCGTGCCCGGTCTCCAGCGCCGGGATCAGCCCGGCCGGATTGATCGCGCGAAACGCATCGCTGCGCTGCGCGCGGATGGCGCGATCCACCAGGACCGTGCGATAGGGCTGCTCCAACTCTTCGAGGGTGAGGCGCACGATGAGCGAGGCATTGTCGGGCGCGTAATGAAGCGTATAGGTCATGGTCCCTCTCCTAGCGCCGAAACCGGAAAAACCGTCGCTCCAAAGCGACCTTTCAGCGTCCGAACGGGCCAGCCTTAACCGCAGATTAACCTTGATCGCATTGGGTTGGACAAAAACGGAAATGGAGATTGCTATGCGCTGGTTTATTGCCGGACTGTCTGTCGTTGCCTGTCTGATGCCGTGGCGTGCCGCCTTTGCCCAAAGCGGGCAGGATGCGGTGACGCGGGATGTTCTCAATGCGCGCGTCTCAGGCGCGGCCTTGCAAAAGATGTGCTACAATCCGCGCGCCTATGTGGTGGAGGCGCAGGGGCAAATCCTGGGCTACGGCACCGACAAGCGCATTTCACCCGCCCAGATCGAAATCGCGATTGACGCGGCATTGGCCCGGCTGCGGGTGCAGGAAATGCGCTGGCTGCTGGAGGCCGACCTGAATTTCGACCTCGCCATTTCGGCGAGGGAACGGGATGTGCTTGTGCATGCGGCCAGCGTTCTGATGCAGGACCGCCTCAAGCAGGTGCACCGGCTGGCCGATGACGACGGCAATGACGTCGTCTCACTGGCCGAGTTGCAGCGCTACGCGGCAGGCAAGGCTGAAGAGACGCTGTCCGACGACATACGGCGTGGCATGCGCACATTGATGGCCTTTGACCTCGACAATGATGGATGGATCGCGCTGAGCGAGGTTTCGCGGGCGGTGGAGGTGCTGTGCGAGACGGCATGATGCAGCCTTGACCGGCCTTTGGGGTCGCAACCGCGGGGCGCACTCTTTATAACCGCGCCAGTATCTAAGGAGTCGCGCCCATCATGACCGGAGAACTCTCCCCCATCGACAAGGCCAAGTTCGTCGCGGCCAAGCGCGCCGCGGACTATGTCGAGGACGGAATGCGCGTTGGCCTGGGCACCGGGTCCACGGCCGCGTGGCTGGTGCGTTGTCTGGGAGAGCAGGTGCGCGAG
The DNA here is from genome assembly GCA_964603315.1 of uncultured Rhodobacterales bacterium. Lineage (GTDB taxonomy): Bacteria > Pseudomonadota > Alphaproteobacteria > Rhodobacterales > Rhodobacteraceae > Tateyamaria. The sequence goes on along the minus strand of CAZRUV010000073.1, from coordinate 14,480 downwards.
GGTGGGCTGCGGTTTCGCGGCGTGCCGACGTCGACCCGCACGGCCGTTCTGGCCCGCGAGGTGGGGATCGAGGTGATCTCGCTCGACGAGGCCAAATGGCTCGACCTTACCATCGACGGCGCGGACGAGTTTGACGGCGACCTGAACCTGATCAAGGGCGGCGGCGGCGCGCTCTTGCAGGAAAAGATCGTTGCCACCGCGTCTGATCAAATGGTGGTGATCGCGGATGTGGGCAAGGAGGTCGAGCATCTGGGGTCTTTCCCCTTGCCCATCGAGGTGATCCCGTTTGGCTGGCAGACGACGCAGGCCCTCGTCGAGGAAACACTTATTTCCATGGACGTTCTGGGCCGTCAGTCGACCCTGCGCATGAACGGCGATCGTCCTTTCATGACGGATGAAGGCAACCACATTCTCGACCTGCATCTGCAACGCATCGGCAACCCGCGCCAACTGGCCCTTGTGCTCAACCAGATGCCGGGCGTGGTTGAAAACGGACTCTTTATCGATATCTGTGATGCCGTCGTGATCGGCTATGGCGATGGCCGGGTCGAAATACGCGACATCAATGAAGGGACCATAGAGCAGGACCGTCTGGATTTTCTGGAATCCGACAATCTGTTCACGGACCTGGCAGAATAGACAAGGACATCCGATCATGGCGGACTATGACTACGACCTCTTTGTGATCGGGGGCGGCTCGGGCGGCGTGCGCGCGGCACGTGTCGCGGCTGCTGAAACCGATGCACGGGTCGCACTGGCCGAGGAAGACCGCTATGGCGGCACCTGCGTGATCCGCGGCTGCGTGCCCAAAAAGCTCATGGTATTTGCCAGCGAGTTTTCCCACATGCCGGAACTGGCGCGCGGGTATGGGTGGGACATCGCCGACGGCACCTTTGACTGGTCGGCCTTTCGTGGACATCTGAACCACGAACTGGACCGGCTTGAAGGGATTTACCGGAACATCCTGAGCAATTCCGGGGTCGAGACATTTGATGCGCGCGCGCGGCTGAAGGACAAGCACACGGTCGAGCTGTCGACCGGCGAGACGAAGACGGCCAGGACCATCCTTGTCGCCACAGGTGGCCATCCGGTCAGGCCTGATCTGCCCAACGCCCAGATGGGTATTGTCAGTGACGACATTTTCCATATGGAGGCATTGCCACGGTCGATCCTGATCGTCGGGGGCGGCTATATCGCCTGCGAGTTTGCCTGCATCTTCAACGGGCTCGGAGTCGAGGTGACGCAATATTACCGGGGGGCGCAGATCTTGCGGGGCTTTGATGATGAGGCGCGGGGGCTGATCGCCGAATCCATGCGCGAGCGGGGAATCGACCTGAAACTTGGCACCAACATCGTCGAGATGGGGCCCGCCAGCGCGGACCATCAATCCGGGCCCACCGCATCAGATGCCGCGATGGGCGCACCTGCGCACGCCGACACCATGGTGGCCGACGCGGCAGAGGCCAAGGGCCCGATCTGGGTCAAACCGACATCCGGCGCGCCACGCGAGTTCGACGTCGTTCTCTTTGCCACCGGACGTGACCCCAACAGCCGCGACATGGGCCTCGAGGATCTCGGGATCGAGATCGGTCGGCGTGGCGAGATCAAGGTGGACGAATATTCGCGCACCTCGGTCGACAGCGTTTACGCCATCGGTGACGTGACGAACCGCGTCAACCTGACGCCTGTGGCCATCCGCGAGGGCATGGCCTTTGTCGAGACCGTGTTCAAGGACAACCCCACGGCCATGGATCACGACCTGATCCCGTCGGCTGTCTTTACCCAGCCGGAGATGGGCACCGTGGGCCTGAGCGAGGAGGCCGCCCGCGATCAGGAAGAGGTCGAGGTGTATTGCACATCCTTCCGTCCGATGAAGACCGCCTTTGGCGGTTTGGACAATCGGGTGCTGATGAAACTGGTCGTGAGCAAGGCCACCCGCAAGGTGCTGGGCTGTCACATCGTCGCACCGGACGCGGGCGAGATGATCCAGTTGGCCGGTATCGCGATCAAGATGGGCGCAACCAAAGAGGATTTCGACAGGACCGTTGCAGTCCACCCCACAATGTCCGAAGAGATCGTCACCATGAAGACGCCGATGCGGACCGCTTGATTTTCAGGCGAAAACACACAAGTACGGGCCTAAGGCACAGCACATGCTGTGCGATCAAAAGGAGAAATACACCATATGGCTGGCAACACGGGCGGCCCCTGGGGGGGTGGCGGTAATTCCGGCGGCAACGGCGGCGGACGTGACAACGGGTCACGCGGCCCCGGCCGCGGCAATGGCGGCGGCGGGCGCGGTCCCGGTGACGAAGGCCCGCAGATCCCCGAAATCGACGAATTGGTCAAAAAGGGCCAGGAGCAGTTGCGTGTCCTCATGGGCGGTCGCGGTGGTGGCAACACCGGCGGCGGCGCAGGCGGCGGCGGTGCAGGCCCGTTCCTGACCCGTGGCACAATCGGTATTGCTGCGGTGATCGGCCTTGTTCTCTGGGGCATGGCAAGCTTCTACACCGTGCGCCCGGAAGAGCAGTCGGTTGAACTGTTCCTGGGTGAGTTTTCCTCCATCGGCAACCCGGGTCTGAACTTTGCTCCGTGGCCGGTGGTGACGGCAGAGGTCATCCCTGTCACCCGCGAACAGACCGAAGAGATCGGTGTGGGTGGTCGCGGCGGTGATGCGGGCCTGATGCTGACCGGTGACGAGAACATCGTCGACATCGACTTTCAGGTGGTGTGGAACATCACCGAGCCGGACAAGTTCCTCTTTAATCTGCGGGATGCGCGCTCGACCATTCGGGCGGTGTCTGAATCGGCCATGCGCGAGATCATCGCGCAATCTGATCTGGCGCCGATCCTGAACCGGGACCGGGGCGTGATCGCCGAACGTCTGCAGGAGCTGATCCAGAGCACGCTCGACAGCTACAATGCAGGCGTGAACATCATCCGCGTGAACTTTGACCGTGCGGACCCGCCCGAGCCTGTGATCGACGCGTTCCGCGACGTGCAGGCCGCCGAGCAAGAGCGTGACCGTCTGCAAAACGTGGCCGACGCCTATGCCAACCGGGTCCTCGCCGAAGCGCGTGGTCAGGCCGCACAGCTGCTGGAAGAGGCGGAAGCCTACCGCGCGCAGCAGGTGAACCAGGCCGAAGGTGAAGCGTCGCGCTTCTCTGCCGTGCTTGAGGAATACGCCAAGGCACCCGATGTGACCCGCCAGCGTCTCTACCTTGAAACGATGGAACAGGTCCTGGGCCGTGTGGACAAGATCATCCTCGATGAGAACAGCGGTGGCGGTCAGGGCGTTGTCCCGTACCTGCCACTCAACGAACTGCGCCGTGGCGCGACAACCGGAGGGTCGAACTGATGCGTCGTTCAACTTTTCTGATCCCGATCCTCGTCGTTCTCGGCGCCATTGGCCTGAGCTCGATCTTTATCGTGGACGAGCGTGAAAAGGCGCTTGTCCTGCAGTTTGGCCGTGTGGTCGACATCAAGGAGGAGCCCGGTCTGGCCTTTAAGATCCCGCTGATCCAGGAGGTCGTGCGTTACGATGACCGTATCCTCAGCCGGGACGTCGAACCGCTCGAAGTGACGCCGCTGGACGATCGCCGCCTCGTGGTCGATGCCTTTGCCCGCTACCGGATCGTCGATGTGAACCAGTTCCGTCAGGCCGTTGGTACGGGTGGCGAACAGTCCGCCGAACGCCGCATCGACGGTATTTTGCGGAACGAATTGCGTGAAGTGCTGGGCTCTGTGTCGTCCAACGACATTCTCAGTTCGGACCGTGCCGCACTGATGCTGCGCATCCGCAACGGTGCCATTGCCGAAGCGCGTGCTCTGGGGATCGAGGTGATCGACGTGCGCTTGAAGCGGACCGATCTGCCGCGTGAGAACCTCGATGCGACGTTCGAACGGATGCGCGCCGAGCGTGAGCGAGAAGCGACGGATGAACGGGCCCGCGGTAACGAGGCGGCGCAGCGTGTGCGCGCGCAGGCCGACCGGACCGTGGTCGAGCTGACCTCTGATGCCGAACGTCAGGCCGAGATCATTCGCGGTGAGGCGGATGCCCGCCGGAACGCGATCTTTGCCGAAGCCTTTGGTGAGGATCCGGAATTCTTTGAATTCTATCGCTCGCTCACAGCCTATCAGAGGTCGTTGCAGGGCAGCAATTCGACGATGGTTCTGTCGCCGGATTCGGAGTTCTTCAACTACCTCAAGTCGCCAACGGGCGTTCCGAGCCAGTAATGGCGTGGATTCTTCTGGCCCTTGGCTGTGTATTGATCGTGGAGGGGCTGGCCTACGTGCTGGCCCCTTCGCTTATTGAACGCATGCTCGAAGTCTTGCGCAGCCTGCCGGAGAGTGCCCGCCGACAATTTGGCGCTTTGGCGCTGGTGTCGGGGCTGATCTGCGTCTGGCTGGCTTTCTTCATCGGTCTTTAACCATGTCGCGCTCACATGGCGTTCACAGTCAGTTGAAAGTTGTGACGCATGTTCCATCTTTAATGTTGCGCGTATGCGACCCTACATGCACCCTGTGCGCAGACGCGCACCAAGGTGTGCAGATGGCCGTTTCGGCCCAAAGCAAAGATGCAGGAGAACCCGTGATGCAAACGAAGGCGATCGCCGTTACGAGGCAGCTTCCCCGACACAACATGATACGGGCGCTGTGGCTGGGTGCGCTGGCGCTGGCTTTTGTGCTGGTGCAGGCGCTGGCCGCCACCGCCCGACCCGACAGCCTCGCGCCGCTGGCCGAGCAAATCAGCCCGTCGGTGGTGAACATCACCACCTCGACCCTCGTCGAAGGCCGGACCGGTCCGCAGGGCATTGTGCCCGAAGGCTCGCCCTTTGAGGATTTTTTCCGCGAGTTCCAGGACCGCAACGGCCCAAGTGACCGTCCGCGCCGCTCTTCGGCTCTCGGATCGGGATTTGTGATCTCGGAAGACGGCTATATCGTGACGAACAACCACGTCATTGAAGGCGCGGACGAGATCAATATCGAATTTTTCAACGGTGACGAATTGAGGGCGACCGTGGTCGGCACCGACCCCAACACGGACCTCGCGTTGCTGAAAGTCGACGCGGACGAGGCGCTGCCTTTCGTGCCGTTCGGCGACAGTGACAACGCCCGCGTGGGGGATTGGGTGGTCGCCATGGGCAACCCGTTGGGGCAAGGCTTTTCGGTGTCCGCCGGTATCGTGTCCGCGCGCAACCGGGCTCTGTCGGGCAGCTATGACGACTACATCCAGACGGATGCCGCGATCAACAGGGGCAACTCGGGTGGCCCGCTGTTCAACATGGATGGTGAGGTGATTGGCGTGAACACCGCGATCCTGTCGCCCAATGGCGGGTCCATCGGCATCGGCTTTTCCATGGCATCCAATGTGGTCACCAAGGTGATCGACCAGTTGCAGGAATTTGGCGAAACACGTCGCGGTTGGCTGGGCGTCCGCATTCAGGACGTCACCGACGACATCGCCGAAGCCATTGGCCTGGAAAACACCGAAGGCGCGCTGGTCACCTCGGTGCCGGATGGTCCGGCCAAGGACGCGGGCATGCAGGACGGTGATGTGATCCTGAGCTTTGCGGGCGTGGACGTGGCCGACACCCGTGGCCTTGTGCGCCAGGTGGGCAACAGCCCCGTTGGCGAGACGGTGCGCGTTGTGGTGTTCCGCGATGGGGAGACGCTGACGCTGCGTGTGACACTGGGCCGCCGTGAAGAGGCCGAGGGCGCCGTGCCTGCCGCCGCACCCGCGCCGCAGGACGACACGCCCGAGGTCAAGGATGTGCTCGGCCTGACGCTGAGCACGTTGACGGACGAGTTGCGCGAGCAGCTGGGCGTTGGCGAAGATCAGGTCGGCCTGGCCGTGACGGATGTGGACGAAACCTCGGAAGCCTTTGAAAAAGGTCTGCGCGCCGGTGACGTGATCACCGAAGCGGGCCAGCAGAAGGTTGCGACCATCGCCGATTTCGAAGCCCGTCTGGAAGAGGTCAAGGATGCGGGCCGCAAGTCGCTGCTGTTGCTGGTGCGCCGCGCCGGTGATCCGCGCTTTGTCGCTTTGAGCCTCGACGGCTAGACATTAGACATACCGAAAAAGAGGCGCGCCCGGTCACCGGGCGCGCCTTTTTTCATGCTTGCGGGGATGGGTCGATGGCGATGAGGCCAAGCTTGCGCGCAGCAGCGACAGTCAGCGTGGGATTGTCAAAGCCCTCGCTGCGCTGAAAACGGTGGATCGCCTGCCGGGTGCGCAGGTCGATCTTGCCCGTCGGCGGGCCGTCATAGTGGCCGCGTGCGGCCAGTGCGCGTTGGAGTGAGGCCACGAACTCCGGGGTCAGAACATCGGCACACGGGATTTCGAACCAGTTCTCGCGCCGTGGCTCGACCACGATCTGCTGCGTTTCGGTTTTGTAGATCGGCGGGGCCTGAACGCGGCCATCGGTGCTGATTTGCGCGGGCTGCAACTCGACCTTGCGGGTCTGCGTTTCGACCACGGCCGGGCTTACCGTTTTGTCCCAGCAAGTGCCGGGGGCGGCGCCGGGGGGTGTGCTGGCAAGCGACACCGGGTCGATATTGGAGCGTGTTGTGGTGCCGATCTCGGCGCAGGCACCAAGGGTGAGGACCGCCACGAGGGCGGTGAGGGGACTTGTATATGACATGCTCGGGCCTCTGATCTGGGCTTTTATCCTGCCGTCAGGATAGCGCGAGGCGGGGCGTCTGCATAGGCTCAGCCGCTTTTGCGGCCATCCCACGTTTCGGTGCGTGTCTCTGCTGCCATGGCGCGGCCGGTGTCCTCGGCCAGAAGCTGGTCGAGCATATGCGAGATATCCTCGATCTCTTCGGCGAGCACATGGGTGACGTTGTGCGCGCGCTGCATGCGGCCTGTGACACGCAACATGCGGCCCGCGATCACCGCGCGGCGGAAGGTCTCGTAGATGTGCCGCCACACGATGATGTTGACCACGCCGGTTTCATCTTCGAGCGTGAGAAAGATGACGCCCTTGGCGGTGCCGGGACGCTGGCGCAGGATCACGAGCCCGGCCACCGCGACACGTGCGTTGACGGGGGGCAGGTCCAGCTCGGACGCCCGCAGGCAAGCGGGGGGACGGGGCCATGTGGCCTGTGATCTGGCAGAGGCGACGTGCATGGGAACATATGTAGAACATTTGTGTTGTTCGGCAAAGTCCAAACGCGCCCCTGAAAAAGGGGCTGGTGCGGCCTATTTCCCATGGTTAGAACTTTGCGGGACTGGAATGGAAAGGGCTATTGATGGCCAAGATCACCTATATCGAACATGGCGGCACCGAGCATGTGGTGGATGTCGCCAATGGCCTGACGGTTATGGAAGGCGCGCGCGACAACAACATCCCCGGCATCGAGGCCGATTGCGGCGGTGCCTGCGCCTGTTCGACCTGCCACGTCTATGTGCATCCCGACTGGGTCGAGAAGCTGCCCGCCAAGGATCCGATGGAAACGGACATGCTTGATTTCGCCTATGAGCCGGACGAGACGCGGTCGCGCCTGACGTGCCAACTGAAGGTAACCGACGCGCTGGACGGGCTTGTGGTTCAGATGCCCGAAAAGCAGATCTGATCTTGGCCGGGGCGCCGCGTCTGCTGTTGCGCCCACGCCGCGCGACCGCCCGCGGCGCGTGGCTGGCCTTGTGCCTGTGGTGTGCGGTGCTGGTTCTGACGCCTGCTCAGTCCGCGGCGCGCAACGCATGTACGCAAGGTGACGGTGCGATCCTTGCGCAGACCTGTTTTCTCGCCGATCCGCCGCCTGCCAGACGCTACGGCCACGACGTTTTGGGCGACACCGCCGAGTGGGGCACTCTGACACTGGATTGGGGGCCGGAGGCCGATGTGGCGTATACGGACGGCGCGCCGTCGCAGGTGTTCCGCCTTGATGACGGGATTTTCGAGGATGTCGCACCTCGGGTCATTGAACTGGGCGATGATCCCATGCCCGAAGTTCTGGTGGTCAACAGCGCGCATGGCCGTGGCGCGCGGGCGCTGATCATTGACCCGAACCCGGATGGGGTGCGATCGATTGCGGGCCCGTTCATTGGAACGCAGAACCGCTGGCTTGCGCCGTTGGGAGCCGCGGACCTGGACGGCGATGGTACGGTCGAGATTGCGTGGATTGACCGGCCGCATCTGGCAAAGACACTCCGGATCTTTCGCGTCAGCGGCACCGAACTGGTCGAAGTGGCCAATTTGCGTGGGTTCACAAATCACCGAATCGGAGAGCCGGACATCGCCGGTGGCATCCGCGACTGCGGCAACGGGCCGGAGATGATCCTGGCCACGGGCAACTGGTTCGATCTGGTGGCTGTGCGCTGGACCGGCAGCGCATTCACCCAAACCGTGCTGGGTCCGGACACGACGCGCCCCGCCTTTGCCCGCGCGATGGATTGCAAATGATCCGCGGGGTCGTCCTTCTGCTGGCCTGTGCCGTTCCCGCAGCCGCACAAGAGCAGATCACGGCGGAACAGTTTCTGGATCGGCTGACGGGCAAGACAGCCACTTTCGTCATGATGGGCACGGATGATCTTGTAGGCGTGGAACAGTTCCTGCGTCGCGACCGAACGGTGTGGGCGCGGTCAAACGGAACCTGTGCCTATGGCACGGTCACGGTGGACGGGCCGCTCGTGTGCTTTGCCTATGACGACGAGCCGACAGACCGCACCCATTGCTGGTTTCCGTTCGAGCGCGACGGCACGTTGCTGGTGCTGGACGACGAGGGCGATGAAATCCAGGAAATCACGTCGATCACCGATGTGCCCGTGGCTTGCGAGCCACCCGCTATTTCGTAAGCGCGCGCCACCCGATGTCGGTACGATAGAACCCGCCGGGAAAGTCGATCTGGTCAATCATCTCGTAGGCGCGCTGCGCGGCCTCTGCCAGGGTCCGCCCCCGGGCGGTGACATTCAGAACACGCCCGCCCGCGGCGGTGGTCTGACCCTCGGTCAAGGCCGTGCCTGCATGGAACACCATGTGGTTGCTGTCGCCCGGCAATGCGTCGAGACCGCCGATGACAGCGCCCTTGGCATAGCTGCCGGGATACCCTGCGCTGGCCATCACAACCGTGATGGCGTGATCCTCCGCCCAGTTTACCTGCGCTGTGCCCAGCCGCCCTTCGGCCGCCGCCTGCATCAGGTCAAGCGCCTGTGCCCCCAGCCGCATCATCAGGACCTGACATTCCGGATCGCCAAAGCGGACGTTGTACTCGACCAGCCTTGGCGCGCCATCCTCGATCATGAGCCCGGCATAGAGGACCCCCTGATAGGGCGTCCCGCGCCGGGCCATTTCCGCCATCGTGGGGCGGATGATCTCGTCCATGGCCCGCGCCGCGACCGCGTCCGTCAGCACCGGGGCGGGGGTGTAGGCGCCCATGCCGCCCGTGTTGGGGCCGGTATCGCCATTGCCGACCCGCTTGTGGTCCTGCGCGGTGCCGATGGGCAGCACGTCGGTGCCATCGCACAAGACAAAGAAGGACGCCTCTTCGCCCGTCATGAATTCCTCGATCACAACCTCGGCCCCAGCACCGCCGAAGGCGCCGCCGAACATGTCGTCAATGGCGGCGTGGGCCTGTTCAACGGTTTCGGCGATGATCACGCCCTTGCCAGCGGCCAGACCGTCCGCCGCGCGCCCGATGGGGGCGCCCTGCGCGGTCACGTAGGATTTGGCCGCGTCCGCATCCGTGAAATGCCCATACGCAGCCGTCGGTGCGCCCGCTGCGTCGCAGATCGACTTGGTAAAGGCCTTGGACGCCTCAAGCTGTGCCGCCCCCTCGCTTGGGCCAAAGACCAGCACACCGGCCTCGCGCAACCTGTCGGCCACACCTGCGGCCAGAGGCGCCTCAGGCCCGATGATGACGAAATCAACAGATTCGGCTTCGACAAATTCAAGCACCGCGTTGCGGTCGCAGATATCAAAGGCCGCGCATTCGGCGATTTCCGCGATGCCGGCATTGCCCGGCGCCACAACCAGCCGGTCGCATTTGGGGTTCTGGAGCACCGCCCAGGCCAGAGAGTGTTCGCGACCGCCGCTGCCGAGGATCAGGATGTTCATGCGCGTGCCCTTCTTGGCCTTTCATTGCCCGCGTTCTAAGCTGATGCGCAGAGCGGCACAAGGAAGCGACATGGACCTGATCGACGATCCGCAAGAGGCGGGCAACGCGCCGGAATTCAGCGTCTCGGAAATCTCGGGCGCGGTGAAGCGCATGATCGAAGGTGAGTTTTCCCATGTGCGCATCAAGGGCGAGGTGGGCCGCGTGAGCCGCCCCCGCTCGGGCCATGTCTACCTGGACCTCAAGGATGACCGCGCCGTGATCGCGGGCGTCATGTGGAAAGGAGTGGCGAGCCGCCTGCAGACCCAGCCCGAAGAGGGCATGGAAGTGGTGGCCACCGGCCGTCTCACCACGTTTCCCGGTCAGTCGAAATACCAGATCGTTATCGAAGATCTGAAGCCTGCCGGCATGGGGGCGCTCATGGCGCTTCTGGAAAAACGCAAGGCGCAGTTACAGGCCGAGGGGCTGTTTGACGCCAGCCGCAAACGGCCCTTGCCCTACCTGCCGGAGGTCATTGGCGTCGTCACGTCACCTTCCGGCGCGGTGATCCGCGACATCCTGCACCGATTGCGCGACCGGTTCCCGCGCAAGGTGCTGATCTGGCCCGTCGCAGTGCAGGGGGCGGCGTGTGCGCCCGAGGTTGCACGCGCCATCGCGGGGTTCAATGCAATGACGCCGGGCGGTGCGATGCCGCGGCCTGATCTCCTGATTGTCGCGCGCGGCGGCGGGTCGGTCGAGGATCTCTGGGGCTTCAACGAAGAAGTGGTCGCGCGGGCCGCTGCCGCCTCGGACATCCCCCTGATCTCTGCGGTCGGGCATGAAACGGACACAACGCTGATCGACTACGTGTCGGACAAACGCGCGCCAACGCCCACCGCAGCGGCAGAGCTTGCCGTGCCTGTGCGGCACGAATTGTTGGCGTGGCTCGATAGCGCCTCTGCACGTATGAGCGGTGCGCTCAGCACGGGTCTGCAACGGCGTGGCCAACGGCTTCGGGATCTGGGCCGGGCCCTGCCAAAACCCGATGCACTGGTCGAGGGGCCGCGGCAACGGCTGGATGTTCTGGGCGACCGTCTGGCCCCGGCGCTGATCGCAGGCGTACAGCGGCGGCGCGTGCGGCTGTCGGAGGTTGCAGGCAGTCTGCGCCCCGCGACCTTGCGACGCCAGACACAGACCAACGCGCAACGCCTGTCGTCGGCAACACAGCGGCTTGCCCCGGCCTTGCAACGCCTCGCGCAGGTGCGCCGTGATCAGCTGGCCGCGCGTACCGCGCGGTTCGGCCCGCAGCTGTTGCGCCGCGAACAGAACCAGGCCGCCGAGCGGGTTGCTGGCCTCGTGGCGCGGCTGGCACGCGCCGGTACGGCACAGGTGAGCGGCCTGCGCGCACAACTCGACGCGATGGACCGCCTGCGCGAAACGCTGGGCTACAAGGCCACGCTGGCGCGTGGCTACGCTGTGGTGCGGGGCGGGGGGCAGATCGTGACAACAAAAACCGCTGCAGCAAACGCGCCGGGGCTTGAGATCGAGTTTGCCGATGGCCGACTTGCCGTTGGCGGCAGCAAGGCGCCGGCGAAGACGGCGAAACCCCAGCCGGAGCAGGGCTCGCTCTTTTAGACACGCAACGCCCCCGGGGGAGCTCGAGGGGGCCGCGCCCCCTCGTCAGCAAAAATAGATCGCGTGCGCGTCAGCGCGCCGTTGGATTACACCCCGATCCGAGGGCCGAGGCACACCAGTTCCTCGCCAAGATCCTGCGCCTCATACAGCGCTTCGCTTTGGGGGTTGCTCTCGAATTGCGCGATCAGCCCGTTGGCGCCGCGTTCAAAGCTCCAGCATTGCGGATCGGGCCGATCTTCGTAGACAAAACAGATGTTCGGCCCCTCGTCGTACCAATACCCGTTCTTGCACTCGCCATCGAGGAAGGACCAGGTGACGCGACGGTTTTCGTGATATATTTCAGCGCCATACGGATCGCCGGAGCGGCCGTAATACAACGTCTTGCCGGTGACATAGGCCTCGAACTCGGCGGCGGTCATGGGCTCGGACCATGCGGTGCCTGCACCCAGCAGCAGGCCAACGGATATCAGAATGGTTCTCATGTCTACATAGTGTCAGATGCACCGGGCAACGACCAGCGGTTCGCGATCACTATTCCGCGGCAAGCGTGGTGTCGCCGCTGCGTGCCTGCCAGCGTTTGGCACGATGGTCCATCAAGCGGCGCCAGAGCGGCGGAACGAGGGCCGCAACGGCCATCACCGGCAAGGGGCGCGGCAACATCGGCATCGTCTCCGCATCAAGCTCCAGTGTCGGAAACGGCTTGGCGGGGTGCATGTGATGCTCCGAATGGCGCGGCGCGTTCAGCATCATCGCTGACGAATACCAATGCGGTGAGTTCCACGAATGCTGCGGTCCCATGGGCTCGATGCGACCGTCCGCGCGCAGAGCGCGGCGCAAGCCGTAATGCTGGACATAATCCGACAGCATCAATTGCACCTGCGCATAAGCCGCGATCGCGATCAGGCCCACAACACCCTGCCAGCCTGCAAGTGCCGCTGCGGCGGCGATGCTGGCAAGCGCGCCCGTTACATACCACCGATAGGGCGTGGGCCAGCGGGCATCGGTCCGCCGCCGCCGCTCTGCCTGCATTCCGGCAGCAAAGCTGCCCGCCCATGTGCGCGGCACATAAGCCCAGAAGCCTTCGCCCAAGCGGGCCGATGCGGGATCCGCGTCGGTGGCGGCATGCACATGATGCACCAGCCGGTGCGCGCTGGTGTGATGTCCGAACAGCAGGCTGGTGTAGCAGGCCGCTCCGAGCCAAAAGGGCCAGCGCGCCTTGCGGTGGATCAGCTCATGCGCATTGGAGTTGGAGATCTGACCGAAGTAGAGCCCACACCCCACCACGATCAGCACCTTGTCCACAACCGGCATCGACTGACCCATGGACCACACCGCCAACCCGAGCAGCGCAAAATGCACGATCCCCAACGCTTCGGACAGGCGGTGCCCGTCGGTTGTGCCAGGCGGCAGGTCGATGGCGATCTTGTCCAGAAAGAACACCACAACCGTGATCACCAGCACCGCGCCGAGCGCCCAGACCCCGCCCCAGACACTGGCCGCAGCGAGCAGAGCTGCGGGCGTCAAGGTGGCCACGGCATATGGCAACAGGGGGGGCATGGGCTCAGAATCACTCCGCTTGGATGGGCGCGCCAGCCTAGCACGCGCCGACATGACGCTCATAGCAAGCGAAGACGACCAAAACGTGTCCGATGGGCGGCAGGGCGATGACCATCGGCGCGCGCTTTGATGCGTGAGGCGTCGCTTTTGGGCTGATGGGCGCGCTTTGGCGCTGATAGTGTCGCCACGTGCAAGGGCAGGAGATGCGTGGATGGCGCTGGATCAGGAAAACAAGGGCAAGGGCGTCTGGAAGTCCGGGAAAGGCAAGGGCCGCGTCCGTCCAAAAGGGCGCGCACTGGAAGACCAGGCCTGGGATGAGGTGCGGGCGCTTCTGGGCGACGCGCCGCGTCGCGCTGACCTGCTGATCGAATTCCTGCATCTGATCCAGGATCGCTACGGCCATCTCAGCGCCGCGCATCTGCGTGCCCTCGCCGAAGAATTGCGGTTGAGCATGGCCGAGGTTTATGAGGTCGCCACCTTCTATGCGCATTTCGATGTGGTGAAGGAAGGCGAGACACCACCGCCCGCACTGACCATACGCGTATGCGACTCGCTCAGTTGCGAACTGGCGGGCGCGCAGGCGCTCAAGGCCGCGCTGGAGGACGGGCTGGACCCCGCAGAGGTCCGCGTGCTGCGCGCGCCCTGCATGGGGCGCTGCGACACGGCTCCAACGCTGGAGTTGGGGCACAACCATATCGACTTTGCCACGCCGGAAAAGGTGCAGGCGGCGATTGCCGCAGGTGATACGCACGCCCATGTCCCGGACTATGAAACGCTCGACGCCTATGTCGCCAATGGCGGCTACGCCACGTTGCAATCGTTGCGGGATAGCGGCGACTGGGAAGCGGTGCAGGCGCAGATCAAGGACAGCGGGTTGCGTGGCCTCGGCGGCGCAGGCTTCCCGTCGGGGACCAAGTGGGGTTTCGTTCGTGCCAATCCCGGCCCGCGATACCTTGCCGTGAACGGAGACGAGGGCGAGCCCGGCACCTTCAAGGATCGCTACTACCTCGAACGCACGCCGCACCTCTTTCTCGAAGGTATGTTGATTGCGGCCTGGGCTGTTGAGGCCGAAACCGCGTTCATCTACATGCGTGATGAATATCCGGCGGTCCTTGAGATTTTGCGCCGTGAAATCAGAGCGCTGGAAGACAAAGGTTATGTAGCGCCGGGCTATATCGCGCTGCGGCGCGGCGCTGGCGCCTATATCTGCGGCGAAGAAAGCGCGATGATCGAAAGCATCGAGGGCAAGCGCG
>CAZRUV010000072.1:0-17679 GCA_964603315.1 uncultured Rhodobacterales bacterium | reverse complement strand
GCCGCGACATTGGCGCGGTCCATCGCCGTGTGCGCGGTTGCGGCCAGCTTTTCCACCGCATGCCGAAACACCTGATTGCCCTGCATCCGCAGGTATCCGCTGGTTCCGGTGCTGACACCACCATCGACGTAGAGCAAGTCCCGGTGCCGCCCGTCCGAATTCAGATCGCAGGCCAGTATGCCCCGGTCCGACGCATCGCCCGTGCCCTCCTGGGCCTCAAGGATCAGCGCACCGGCCCCGTCGCCAAAGAGGACGCAAGTGCTGCGATCCGTCCAATCCATGATCCGCGAAAATGTCTCGGCCCCGATGACCAGAACGCGACGCGCCTGACCGGACAGGATCAGAGCGTTGGCGTTGCTCAGCGCATAGACGAACCCGGCGCAGACGGCCTGCACGTCAAAGGCAAACCCGTGCGACATGCCCAGTTGCGCCTGCACCATCGTCGCTGCAGACGGAAATGTCAGATCAGCGGTCGAGGTCGCAAGGACAATCGCGTCGATCTCCGACGCGTCCAGCCCCGAATCAGCCAAGGCCGCAAGCGCTGCGGCTGTTGCCATGGACGACGTTGTATCGTCGTCGGTTGCAAAGTGGCGGCGTTCGATGCCCGAACGCGACCGGATCCATTCGTCCGTGGTGTCCAGCGTCGCCTCGAATTCCGCATTCTCGACAACACGCGCGGGCAGGTAATGCCCCACGCCGCGCACCACGGCCCGGATTGTCATCGCTCGCTCTCCTCTGCGGCTTGCGTCGCTTTTGCGATGCGCGCTGCCAGCTTGTCCTTGAAGCCGAGTTCGGCCAGTTGTGCCGCCAGCTTGATCGCTGCGGAGACGCCTGTCGAGTCGGCACTGCCATGAGATTTCACGACCGTGCCGTTCAGGCCCAGAAAAACGCCGCCATTCACCCGGCGCGGGTCGATGCGCTTTTTGAGGCGGCTGAGGGATGTGAGCGCCAGCAGCGACGCCAGACGCGAAAGGGGTGTGTGCCGGAACGCCTCGCGCAACCGCTCACCGATGAGGGCGGCCGTGCCTTCCCCCGTCTTGATCGCCACATTGCCGGTGAACCCGTCGGTCACGACCACGTCGACGCGGTCGCTTGTCGTGTCACCGCCTTCGACAAAACCGACAAAGTCGAAATCGGCGGCGTCCGCATTTGCCGCGATGAGGTCATAGGCAGCCTTGAGTTCGGTGCGGCCCTTGTGCTCTTCGGTGCCCACGTTCAGCAGGCCCACACGTGGCCGCGCCAGATCAAGCCCGTTGCGGGCATAAGAGGCGCCCATCAGCGCAAAACGCAAAAGGTCAGGGGCGTCGGCCCGGATGTCCGCCCCCACATCCAACATGACGTTGAACGCATGTGGATTGCGGCTGGGGTAGAGGACGGCAATCGCGGGGCGGTTCACGCCGGGCAGCTTGCGCAGGCGGATCATCGACAGCGCCATCAGGGCGCCGGTGTTGCCGCAACTGACCGCCACGGTCGCCTCGCCGGATCGCACGGCATCGATGGCCGACCACATGGATGTGCCCTTGCCCGAGCGGACCACGTGGCTGGGTTTGTCATCCATCGTGACCACGCCCTGGGCGTCACGGATCGTGACGCGGCCGCGCAAGGATTTGCGGCGGGCCACAAGGGGCTCCAGCTCGGCGGCAGGTCCGTGCAGGATAAACCCCAGTTTCGGGTTCTTCCTGGCGGATTTGTCGCAACCCGAAACGACAACGGCGGGGCCCATGTCCCCGCCCATTGCATCTACGGACAGCGTGATCGGAAAAGCGGTGGCAGTGCTTTGATCGGCCAGATCAGTCTGTTGGGCCGCCATCTGCGCTGCCTGCCTTTGCTCCTGCGGGCCGGTTAAGCCGCGTCGTCTTCCAGATCGACCTCTTCGGTCAGCGCAACGATTTCCTCGTCGTTGTAGTGACCGCAGGCGGCGCAGACATGGTGCGGCCGCTTGAGTTCGCCGCAGTTCGGGCACTCATTGGCGTTGAAAGGGGTCAAGCCGTCATGCATCCGCCGGTTGTTCCGGCGCGATTTCGACACTTTGTTCTGTTGCACAGCCATTGTGGTGGGCCTTCGAGGTTCGGGCAGGGCCGCGCGCAGATCACGCGGATGCTTGTTTCAGTCGTCCGTCTTGCGGGTGTGACGTGCGTTTAGGCAAAGCCCAAGCCCATGTCCAACCCAAAATATCGTGAGCGCGGCAAAATACGCATCTTTGCGCACAGCGCAAGGGGGATTCAGGTGTCGTCTTCGTCCAATTGTGCCTTGAGCGCCGCCAGACCGGCAAAGGGTTTGAGGTCGGCGTCGCGCAACGCCTCTGCGCCGGGTTCTGTTACCACGATTTCGCCAAGCTCTGCGTCGGGACTGCGCGGGAATTGCGGGATTTCGAGGCTGAGCGCCTCGACCATCACCGCAAACGCGTCAATCTCGGCCCCGAGGGCTTCGAGTGTTTCGTCCTCGGGCATCTCGACTTCGGGGGCGTCCGGCTCCGCAAAGTCGCGCAAAAAGAGGCGCCGCACATCCACATCTATCCGTGTGGTCACAGGGGCGAGTGTCACGCCACAAGGCTGCACCACGGTCGCACCGAGCCGCCCTGTCAGGGCCCAGTCCGCCTTGCCTTGTGCGCTGATCGTGCCGGCGAACCGCAGCTTGCGCAACGCATCCAGGCCCAACGCCTCGGCCAATGCCGCCAATTCGTCCGCCCCGGGCACAATTTCGAATGCGGTCTCCGCGTTTTGCGGCAGGTCGGAAACCCGAAAGATGTGACGCGCGGGAACGGTGGCGGACATGAGGGATGCTTTCGTTTCTTGAATGAAGGGGCGGCTTTGGATAAGTCGAGATAAAAGCATGGCCCTTCCTGAGCAAGAGGGGCGCATAAGGATTGGGGGGTGCGCATGCGGACCTGGAAACTGATGACCCTGCTGGCAAGCGTGCTTGTGCTGTCCGCCTGTTCGGCGCAATTCCGCAGTCACGGCTACATCCCGCCCGAGGAAGAACTGCAGGAACTGGTGGTGGGCATCGACACCCGCGCCAGCGTCGAGGATGTCGTGGGCAGCCCGACAGCGGGCGGTGTCCTGTCAGGCGGCGATTTCTATTACGTGACACACACGGTGCGGACATTTGGACCACGCAAGCCGCAAGTGGTGGATCGTCAGGTGCTCGCGATCAGCTTTGACGATGAAGGTGTATTGCAGAACATCGAACGCTTCGGTCTCGAAGCGGGTCGGGTTGTGGTTCTGGAACGGCGCGTGACCGACAGTGGTGTGACCGATACGCCATTCCTGCGCCAACTTATGGGCAGCTTCGGGCGCATTCTGCCTGGTGAGGGCGCGTTTGGCAGCTGACGTCGTCACGGCCGTGTCATGATGGCCGTGATAGGAGCGGCGGCATCAGGCGGAGCAGGAGGGCGCGCCGATGATCAAGCTGACACGCGGGCGCTATGCGGTGCGTATGGCGGAAACGGATGCGGACATCCGGGCGGCGCAGGCGCTCAGGGCCTTGTGTTTTGATCTCGACGCGCCGCTGGACGCAGACGCTTTTGACAACCGGTGCACACATCTGCTGATCCACCGCGTCTCGGATGGCGCGTTGGTCAGTTGTTTCCGCATGCTGCCGCTGACCGGTGCGGAGATTTCACACAGCTATTCGGCGCAGTATTACGAATTGAGCGCGCTATCGGCCTATGACGGCAAAATGGTCGAGATGGGCCGATTCTGTGTGCATCCGCAGGCGGTTGATCCGGATATCTTGCGTGTGGCGTGGGGGGCCATGACCCGCTTTGTCGACGACAACGGGGTGGAGTTGCTCTTTGGCTGTTCGTCCTTTGCCGGGACGGAAACGGCAGACTACCTCGATGCGTTTGCGATGCTGAAGGCGCGGCATCTGGCGCCCAAACGCTGGCTGCCGCGCGTGAAGGCGCCCAACGTATTCCGCTTTGCCGCGCGCCTGCGGCGCAAGCCGGATGCGAAAAAGGCGATGCTGCGCATGCCGCCCTTGTTGCGGACCTATCTGCTGATGGGGGGCTGGGTCAGCGATCACGCGGTGGTGGATGATCAGATGAACACGTTGCACGTGTTCACCGGGGTCGAGATCGGCGCGATTCCCCCGGCCCGTAAACGGTTGCTGCGCGCGGTTGCAGGCTAGGCGTTTCGGAGCGGCTACGCCGACCCTCGCCGCCGGACCATTTTCGAAGGGGCAATTCGGGCCCGCGGCTGGTTGACGGACCCGCACGGACCCTCTAGCTGCGCGCTATGGCCCGTGTCCCCTTGCTCCAGCTGTCCGACATCTCGCTGACTTTCGGCGGTGATCCTGTGTTTTCCGACCTGTCACTGGTGGTGCAACCCGGCGACCGCGTCGCACTGGTGGGCCGCAATGGGTCGGGCAAGTCGACGTTGATGAAGGTCATGGCGGGACTGGTCGAGGCCGACAGGGGTCAGATCGTCAGCGGACCCGGCGTTGCTGTTGGATACATGGAGCAAGACCCTGATATGTCAGGATTTTCGACCCTCGGAGATTTTGCCGTCCATGGGCTGCCCGCCTCGGATCTTTACAAGATCGAGCGGGCGGGCGAAGGGCTGAAATTTGATCCTGCGCGGTTGGTTGAGACCGCATCGGGTGGCGAACGGCGCCGCGCCGCCCTTGCGCGATTGATGGCAGAGGAACCGGCGCTGATGCTGCTGGACGAGCCGACCAACCATCTCGACATCGAAGCGATCGCCTGGCTGGAGGCCGAGTTGAAGGCGACGCGTGCGGCCTATGTGCTGATTTCGCATGACCGCGCCTTTTTGCGTGAACTGACGCGAGCAACGCTTTGGATTGACAGGGGAATCACGCGACGACAGGAAAAAGGATTTTCCGCGTTCGAAGCCTGGCGCGACACAGTGTGGGCCGAAGAGGACCTGAACCGCCACAAGCTCAACCGCAAGATCAAGGCCGAGGCGCGTTGGGCCGTGGAAGGCATCAGCGCGCGCCGGAAACGGAATATGGGCCGGGTGCGGGCCCTGCAGGACTTGCGCGCCGAGCGCGCCGCGCAGATCAAACGCAAGGGGACTGCAGCCATGGCGCTGGATGCCGGACCCAAATCCGGGCGCAAGGTGATCGAGGCGCAAGGGATTTCAAAGTCTTATGATGGGAAGCTCATCTTCCGTCCCTTTGATCTGCGCATCTTGCGCGGGGATCGCATTGCATTTGTCGGCCCCAATGGCGTCGGCAAGACCACGTTGCTCAAGACCCTGATCGGGCACGAGACACCGGATACCGGGCAGGTCACGCTGGGCACAGGCGTGGAAATGGCCGTGTTTGATCAGGCGCGGGCACAGCTGGATCCGGATGCGAGCCTCTGGGACAGCCTGACCCACGACCCCAACATGCGGGTAAGCGGCAAGGCGGATCAGGTGATGGTGCGCGGCGCGCCGCGCCATGTGGTTGGCTATCTCAAGGAATTCCTCTTTGACGAAGCGCAGGCACGCGCGCCGGTGCGCTCCCTTTCGGGGGGTGAAAAGGCGCGGTTGCTGCTGGCGCGGATCATGGCGCGGCAAAGCAACCTGCTGGTGCTGGACGAGCCCACAAACGATCTCGATGTGGAGACGCTGGATTTGCTGCAGGACTTGCTCGATCAATATGACGGGACAGTGCTGCTGGTAAGCCACGACCGCGACTTTCTGGACCGTGTCGCGGTCACGACCATTGCCATGGAGGGGGACGGGCGCGCGACGGTCTATGCGGGCGGGTGGACGGATTATCGTGCGCAACGCAAGGCCGATGCCGCCCCGACAGAGGTCAAAGTCAAGGCAGCGCCGCCCAAGGCGACGCCCAAACCCGCACAATCCGCGCCGGGTCTGAGCTTTACCGAAAAGCACCGGCTCGAAGCATTGCCCGCAGAAATCGAGCGGTTGGAAGCCGAGATGGGCAAGCTGCAGGAGCTGTTGTCGGACCCGGAGCTATTCACACGGGAACCGGTGAAGTTTCGCAAGGCGACAGAGGCGTTGGCGGAACGACAAGACAAGCTGTCGGCGGCCGAGGAAGAATGGCTGACGCTGGCAGAGAAGGCCGAAGCCTAGCAACTGTATTTCTCAGACACTCTGAGAAATACAGTTGCTAGCCCTTGTGGATCCAGCCGCCGCCAAAGATGCGGCTGCTGTCGCGGTCATAGAACACGCATGCCTGACCCGGTGACACGCCCGCTTCGGCTGCAACCAGTTCGACAACGGCTTCGTTGGGGCCGGTGGGACGAATCACGGCATCTGTCGGTGGGCGCGTCGAACGCACCTTGACCGCGACCTCCCACGCCTCCCGGCTGTCGAATGGCGCATCGCCCAGCCAGTTCACCTCGCGCACAGGCACGGTCCGCGTGGCCAGCATGTCGCGCGGGCCGACCACGACCTGGCGCGTTTCCGGGTCCAGTTTCACGACATAGAGCGGATCGACCAGACCACCGATGCCCAGCCCGCGCCGTTGTCCGATCGTGTAGTTCACCACGCCGTCATGCTGGGCCAGAACGCGGCCTTCGATGTCCACGATGTCCCCGGGAGCCGCGGCTTCGGGCCGCAATTTACGAATGACGGCGGCATAGTCGCCGTTGGGCACAAAGCAGATGTCCTGGCTGTCGGGCTTGTCCGCAACGGACAGTCCGTATTTGGCGGCGAGTGCACGCGTATCATCCTTCGAGGGCAGGTGCCCCAGCGGGAACCGCAAGAAGTCCAGCTGCTCCGGCGTGGTGGAGAACAGGAAATAGCTCTGATCGCGCGCCGCATCGGCGGCGCAATGCAGTTCTGCCCCACCGGGGCCAAGTTTGCGCTGGATGTAGTGCCCTGTGGCCATGCAGTCCGCCTCGAGATCGCGCGCGGTTTCCAGCAGATCCTTGAACTTGACCCGCTCGTTGCACCGGATGCAGGGCACCGGCGTTGCGCCCGCCAGATAGCTGTCGGCAAATTCGTCGATCACGGCATCCTGAAAGATGTTCTCGTAATCAAGCACGTAGTGGGGAAAGCCCATCTCTTCGGCGACACGACGGGCGTCATGGATGTCACGGCCGGCACAGCATGCGCCTTTCTTGGCGAGTGCCGCGCCGTGATCATAAAGCTGCAGCGTCACACCGACCACATCATAGCCCTGTGATTTCAACTCCGCCGCCACAACCGAACTGTCCACGCCGCCCGACATGGCAACCACCACGCGGGTGTCTTCGGGCGCTTTGGCAAAGCCCAGTGAGTTGAGCGGACCGGTCTGGTCGAGCATGACGTGTCTCCGAGGAAGGTGCGGACAGATATATGAAAATCCGACACAGTCTCAAGGGTGCGTTTAACCGGACTTTAAACGCAAAAGGCCATGCTCTGCACAAATGTGAAAAGAGCAGTGCGATGTACCTCAAGAAAGTCGACGGTCCCAGAGCGGTGACCTTGCCAGACGGATCAGTTTTGACGCAGGCGGATTTGCCGCCCGCAAACACACGCCGGTGGGTCGCCTCACGCAAGGCGGCGGTTGTCCGTGGGGTGCTCTATGGTCTGATCACGCAGGACGCCGCACTCAAGCGCTATGGGCTGAGCGCGGAGGAGTTTGCCGAATGGGTGCGGGCGGTCTCCGAACATGGCGAAGACGCGTTGAAGGCCACTTCCGTGCAAAAGTATAGACAACTTTAAGTTGTCTTGCTAAATTCGGGACAGGGGTAACGTGTGGTTAACCTTTTCTGGTCACGTTGTTGTCAAGCGAAGTTACCCCGAACACCGGAGAGCCGTCGAATGCGCGTCCTGCTTGTAGAAGATGACCCCACTACCTCCAAAAGCATCGAACTGATGCTGACCCATGCCAACCTCAATGTGTATGCCACGGACCTTGGGGAGGAGGGGATCGATCTTGCCAAACTCTACGACTACGACCTGATCCTTCTCGATCTCGATTTGCCCGATATGAATGGGCATGACGTGCTGCGCCAGTTGCGCATGGCGCGGATCGAGACGCCCATTCTGATCCTGTCGGGCGCCGATGATACTGAAAACAAAATCAAGGGCTTCGGGTTCGGTGCGGATGATTACCTGACAAAACCGTTCCACCGCGAGGAGCTCGTGGCGCGCATCCACGCCATCATCCGCCGGTCCAAGGGGCATTCGCAATCGGTGATCAACACCGGCCAGGTCGCAGTAAACCTGGATGCCAAGACGGTGAGCGTGGACAACAAGACCGTGCATTTGACCGGCAAGGAATACCAGATGCTGGAACTGCTCTCGCTGCGCAAGGGCACGACGTTGACCAAAGAGATGTTCCTTAATCATCTCTATGGCGGCATGGACGAACCGGAACTCAAGATCATCGACGTGTTCATCTGCAAGTTGCGCAAGAAACTCAGCACAGCCACCGGCGGCGAGAATTATATCGAGACAGTGTGGGGGCGTGGCTATGTGCTGCGTGATCCGGAACCGGGCCACGCTGAAGAGGATGACCGACTGGCAATCGGCGCCTGAACCACCAGACCCAAGCCACTCACGAAGAAGGCCAGTGCAACGGACGCGTTGCGCTGGCCTTCTTCTTTGGCCGGTCGCCCCCGCGCGATGCGGAAAAGCTGGACCCCATCCGCCAGCAAATTTATCTCTGTCACAAATGCCAAGCCGAAGAGGGCCGCCTTGACCGCAGAGACAGATATCGACGCACTGACCGAAGAGGCGGCAAAGCAGGAACTGGCGCGCCTGGCAGAACGGCTGCATGCGGCAAATACGGCCTACCATACGGACGATGCGCCCGAGATTTCGGATGCGGAATATGACGCGCTCAAGCGCCGCAATGCGGCCATCGAGGCACGCTTTCCGGACCTCAAGCGCTCCGACAGCCCCAGTGATCAGGTTGGCGCGGCGCCGGCAGAGGGGTTTTCCAAAGTCACGCACGCGGTTGCGATGCTGTCGCTGGGCAACGCGTTTTCGGACGAGGACGTCACCGAGTTTGATGGTCGCGTGCGAAAATATCTCGGCATCGCGGCAGACGCCCCGCTGGCCTACACCGCCGAACCCAAAATCGACGGCTTGTCGCTGTCGTTGCGCTATGAACAGGGCCAGCTTGTGCAGGCCGCCACCCGTGGCGACGGCGCCGTTGGTGAAAACGTCACCGCAAACGCCCGCACGATCGCAGACATTCCCCAGACGCTGAACGGTGCGCCGGACCTCCTTGAGGTCCGCGGAGAAGTGTACATGTCGCACAGTGATTTCGAGGCGCTGAACACCCGACAGGCGGATACCGGGCAAAAGACATTTGCCAATCCGCGCAACGCCGCGGCGGGGTCGCTGCGCCAGTTGGACGCCGCCATCACGCGGGCCCGGCCACTGCGCTTTTTTGCGTATGCGTGGGGTGC
The DNA here is from genome assembly GCA_964603315.1 of uncultured Rhodobacterales bacterium. Taxonomy (GTDB): domain Bacteria; phylum Pseudomonadota; class Alphaproteobacteria; order Rhodobacterales; family Rhodobacteraceae; genus Tateyamaria. Next base: position 8,360 of record CAZRUV010000072.1, on the reverse strand, counting down.
CTTGTCTGACCCGCTGGCCGACACGCAGCACGGCGCAATCGCGCGGCTCGCCACGCTTGGGTTCCAGACGAATCCCCTCACCGCTTTGTGCGAATCCCCAGAGGCGATGATCACGCATTACCGGGACATCGAGGCGCAGCGGGCGACGCTGGGCTACGATATCGACGGTGTGGTCTACAAGGTGAACAACCTTGAGTTGCAAGGCCGTCTGGGCTTCCGCTCCACGACACCCCGCTGGGCCATCGCGCACAAGTTCCCGGCAGAGCTTGCCTGGACCCGGCTTGAGGCCATCGACATTCAGGTCGGCCGGACAGGCGCGCTCAGCCCCGTGGCGCGACTGGCCCCCGTCACGGTGGGGGGCGTTGTCGTCTCGAACGCGACCCTTCACAACGAGGACTACATCGCGGGCCGTGACAACAAGGGCGAGACCATCCGCGACGGCAAGGACATCCGGGTCGGCGATTGGGTGCAGGTCTACCGCGCGGGCGACGTCATTCCCAAGGTGGCGGATGTCGATCTGTCGCGGCGGCCCGACGATGCGCAACCCTACCGGATGCCCGAGCGCTGCCCGGAATGCGACAGCCTGGCCATCCGCGAACCCGGCGATGCGGTCCGACGCTGTACCGGCGGTCTGATTTGTCCGGCGCAGGCGGTGGAAAAGCTGAAACACTTCGTCAGCCGCGCCGCCTTCGACATCGAAGGGTTGGGCGCCAAACAGGTCGAGCAATTCTACAGCGATGGATGGATTGCTGAACCGGCCGACATTTTCACCCTGCGCGACCGGTACGGCAGCGGGTTGCAACAGCTCAAGAACCGCGAAGGGTGGGGCGACAAATCCGCCGCGAACCTGTTTGACGCGATCGACGACAAACGCCGGATCGGTCTGGCCCGCCTGATCTTTGGCCTGGGCATCCGTCATGTGGGCGAGGCCGCCGCGAACCTTCTGGCCGTGCATTACGGCACCTGGGATGCTTTCAGCACGGCGATGCGCGCCGCCGAAGAGGGCAATCCGGCCTGGGAAGACCTGCTGTCCATTGACGGGGTGGGCGGCGTGATGGCGCGGGCGCTGGCAACCACGTTCAATCAGGAGGCCGAGATTGCGAGCATCGACAGGCTCGCCGCCCATCTCGACATCGAAGAGGCCGCGCGCCCCGATACGGAGGGCAGCCCGGTCGCGGGCAAAACCGTCGTCTTTACCGGCACGCTCGAAAAGATGACCCGCGCCGAAGCCAAGGCGCGGGCAGAGGCCCTGGGGGCCAAAGTGTCCGGGTCGGTCAGCGCCAAGACGGATTTGCTGGTTGCGGGCCCCGGTGCGGGGTCCAAGGCCAAGAAGGCCGCAGATCTGGGTATCGAAACCCTGGACGAGGACGGCTGGCTGGACCTGATCGGCGCCTCATGAGCCGGCCCGAGCTTCTGTTCCCGCTCTTTGCCGGGCTCGACACGCTTGCAGGGGTCGGCCCCAAGACGGCGCAGCACTTCGAAGCGCTGGGGGTCACCGCCCCGCGCGATTTGCTGTTCACCCTGCCGCAATCGGGCGTTGACCGCGCCTTGCGCGAGACGGTGCAGGGGGCGGCCTATCCCAGCACGATCACCGTCCGGGTCCGCGTGGGCAAGCATATGCCTGCACGCGCGCGCGGTGGCGCGTACCGCGTGCACGTCGAAGATGCGCAGACCAGTTTCCAACTCGTGTTCTTCCACGGGCGCAGCGACTACCTGCAAAAGGTGCTGCCGCCGGGATCGGAACGGATCGTGTCGGGCAAGGTCGAGCTATTTGACGGGATCGCAAACATGGTGCATCCCGAACACATCCTGCCTGTCGAAGAGGCGGGGGACATCCCGCCATTCGAGCCGGTCTACCCGCTGACATCGGGCATCACGCAAAAGACGATGTGGAAAGCGACGCGCAGTGCGCTGACCCGTGTGCCTGATCTGGCCGAATGGATTGATCCGTCGCAATGCGCGCAGGCCGGATGGCCGGATTTTGCCAGCGCCGTTGCCGCCGCACATGCACCGCAAAACCAACAGGATCTGGCGGCAACCGCTCCGGCGCGGACGCGGCTGGCCTATGACGAATTGATGGCGCACCAATTGACGCTGGCGCTTGCCCGCGCCTCGGAGCGGCGGGTGGCGGGCGTTGCGTCCGTTGGCACCGGGGCGTTGCAGGCGCGGGTGCGCGCCGCGCTGCCCTATGAACCGACAAACGCGCAAGTGCGGGCGATTGCCGACATTGCAGCGGACATGGCGCAGTCACACCGCATGAACCGCTTGCTGCAGGGCGACGTGGGTGCCGGAAAAACGCTCGTTGCGTTCATGGCGCTGCTGATCGCCGTGGAGGCGGGCGGGCAGGGTGTGATGATGGCACCGACGGAAATCCTCGCCCGCCAGCATCTGGAAGGGTTGCAGCCCCTGGCCGAAGAGGCAGGCGTGGTGCTGGAAATCCTCACCGGCCGGGACAAGGGGGCGGAGCGGCAGGCCAAGCTCGCGGCCCTAGCCCGTGGTGACATACAGGTGCTGGTTGGCACCCATGCGGTGTTCCAGGCGGATGTGGCCTTTGCCGATTTGCGGTTGGCGATCGTGGACGAACAGCACCGGTTCGGCGTGCGTCAACGTATGGAGCTTGGGAAAAAGGGCGTCTCGGCAGATGTGCTCGTGATGACGGCAACGCCGATCCCCCGCAGTCTGGCGCTGGCGCAATATGGCGACATGGATGTGTCGGTGCTGGATGAAAAGCCGCCCGGGCGCAAACCGATCCAGACGGCCTTGGTCAGCACGGGGCGCATGGATGAGGTGGTGGAGCGGCTGCGCGCCGCGATGTCGGACGGGCGGCAATGCTATTGGGTCTGTCCGCTGGTCGAGGAAAGCGAGGCCGTGGACCTCACTGCGGCAGAAGAGCGTTTCAAGCGGTTGCGCGCCGCCTTGGGAGAGGGGCGCGTGGGCCTGGTACATGGTCAGATGCCACCGGCCGACAAGGACGCCGCGATGGCGCGTTTCCAAGCGGGAGAGACGGGTGTGTTGGTGGCCACCACCGTGATTGAGGTGGGCGTGAACGTGCCAAATGCCACCATCATGGTGATCGAGCGGGCGGAGACCTTTGGTCTTGCCCAGTTGCACCAATTGCGCGGCCGCGTTGGGCGGGGGGCTGCGGCGTCGACCTGTCTGCTGCTCTACCAGTCGCCCTTGTCCGAGACGGGTCGCAGGCGCCTTGAAGTGTTGCGCGAAACCGAAGACGGGTTTCGCATCGCCGAAACGGATCTCGAGATGCGGGGCCATGGGGATCTGATCGGCACCGCGCAATCCGGTGTGCCGCGTTTCAAGGTTGCCGACCTCGAGAGGCAGGCGGGGCTGATGGCAACCGCCCAATCCGATGCGCGCAAATTGCTGGCAGAAGACCCGCAACTGCGCAGCCCGCGCGGCGAGGCCGCGCGCGTGCTGTTGTGGCTGATGCGGCAGGATGAGGCGATCCGTTTGATTTCAGTCGGTTAGCCGCTTTGTTCCAAAAAGTTCACAAATGTTCTTAAAAAGTTCTTTACCTTTGCAGCGCGATATGAGAACAAAGTGGCAACTCTACTGAGGGAGATGCCGAGATGACCACACTTCGCCAGATCAAAGCCATCGCCGACCGCAGCCAGGGCACGTTGCTCGAGGATGCATTGGGCGCGGCTGCGTTGATGGTGATCCTTGTGGTCGGACTGCACCTGCCTCAACTGATCTGAGTTCTGCCTGCGACCTTGCGTTGATCCGTTAAGCGCCCGTCCCGTTTGGCGCCTGTCGGTGGCTCTGCCTGCCGCCGATCCCCCGTCTGCCGCGGGGCCCCGGGATCTGTCCCGCGCAAGAGACGCTTTCCTGACGCCGCCGTCCCGCCCGGGACGCGCGGCGTTTTTTTCAAAAGGTGTAGGCGAGGCGCACACCGCCCCAATGCTTGCCATTGACATGGATCGGTGACGACAAGTCTTTCATCATCTTGAAGTCGCCGCCGCCCATGTCCCGGCGGTAGACCTGCAACAGGAAAGGCGCGGTGCTGCGCCCGGCCTTGATGCCGACCCGGTCGTCAAAGATGCGGCGGTTGCGACAATGCGCCGTGTTCCACACCACATCCTGACCCTGAGGCTGCGAAAACTTGCGATTGTGCGTCGGCAGGTAGCCGTTCACATCCACGGCGGCGCAAAACACGACCTTTGGATCAAAACCCAGCACCGGCTCCTGAATGGGCGGCAGCAATCGGTCGAACACATCCACATATGCGGTGCGGACCTGCGCCGGATTGCTGCCGCTGACCGGCACATAGGCGCGATCAAAGAGTTGCGTTTCGGTCAGGTGTCCGCTGGCGATTGCGTTCTGCAATGCTTCCGATATCTGCGCGGCGACTTGCTGAACATGGTCGATAAAGCGCGCGTCTTCCGTCAGACCGCCAAGCGCCGCGGTCGCCTGTACCATTTCTTCCGACGTGTCGATCAGGTTCAGGACGCGGACATGGGCGTGTTCGATGCCCTTCGACGTCTCGCTGATGCCGGCGCTGATCCGGGTGAACCCCGGCACAAAGTCGTCCACGGCGGCGGCCACGCGCTCCGCTTCCTCCGCGATGCGCACAGCTTGGGCATCCGTGGCGGCGATGGCCGTTTCCGTACGGCTGAGGGCCTGATCCGTCTTGTCACTCTGGCTCATCGCGTCGGAGGCGGTGCCGGCCACCCCACGGGCCTCTGTGCTCAACGTACTGATCCACGCTGTCAGCGCCTCGATATTGGACGAGATCTGTTCGGCGGCGTCGCGGGTCTGGCGGCTCAGCTCGTTGATCGCTTCGGCCACAACGGCGAACCCCTTGCCGCTTTCCCCGGCGCGCGCGGCCTCGATCTTGGCGTTGATCGCCAATGTGTTGACCTGCATGGAGATCGATTCGATCTGCGAATTGTTCTTCTTGACCGCTTTCAGGGTCTCGCCAACCTCGTCGCTGCGATCGCACAGCGCATGTACCCAACCGGCAATCTCGCGCGATTGCGTGCCGAGGTCGCGCACCAGTTTGCCGGATGTTTCAACCTCTTGCGTCACCGTCGCACTGGTTTGCCGCAATGTTTCGGCCGAATTGCGCACCTTGCCATTGGCATCGCCGATCAGGCGCGCCCGCTGCTCCAGTGTGACGAGCGCTTCGCCCTGCTCATGCGCCTGGGCGTCGACGAGATCGAGCACACCGGCGATATCGACAACTTCGTACCCGATTTTTGCAGCGGCAGCCGCCAGCCCGTCCATTTTTTCCAGATGCGGGCGTGTAGACTGATCCATCACGTCACTTCCTTCGCAAGTTGCTTGGAAAGACGTGCTAGGCTCGAAACATTCACATTTTACTAATCAGAGCGGTGTCAGGCGCAGTCGGATTGCAATGCCTGCTCCATCGCCTCGGCGGTTGCTTCGATGCACAGCAGTATGGACGCGTGGCGGTTCTTGTAGTCGCGCGCAGGTTCAAGCACTTCGAACCCGTCAAAAGGAGCATCGGGGACCGGGCCGCCGGATTTCAGCATGGCGCGCAGGCTGTCGCGCGCGCGCAGCACGTCGTCCAGTGACAGGCCGATCACTGCGCCGCCGGTCACCGCCGCTGCCGCCTGACCAAGGGCACAGGCCTTCACATCCTGACCAAAACCGCTGATGCGCCCGTCTTCGACCGCGACATCCACCGTTACGGTGGATCCGCAAAGAGGCGAACGCTTCTTGACCGTGGCATGTGCGCCGTCGAGCCGTGCGTGATGCGGAATGTCCGCCGCAAGTGCGAGGATGCGGTTCGAGTAGAGCTTGATCAGGTCGGTGTCGGCCGGCATGGGCGCTGGTCCTCTGGTGTGATCCCCCTTACATAAGCGGCCATCCCGGCGATGCAAAAGGGTTTTCGCATGTCAGATCAGATTGCCACACCTGCCTTTGATCCGTCCACATTGCGCTTTGACGACAAGGGTCTGGTGCCCGCAATTGCGCAAGATAGTGCCTCGGGCGAGGTGCTGATGATGGCGTGGATGAATGCCGAAGCCGTGGCGCGCACGCTGCAAAGCAAGCGGGTGACCTACTGGTCGCGGTCGCGGCAGGCGTTCTGGGTCAAGGGTGAGACCTCCGGCCACGTGCAGGAGCTTGTGTCGATGGCAGTGGATTGTGATCGCGATTGCCTGCTGGTGCAGGTGCGCCAGACGGGACCGGCTTGCCACACGGGGCGGCGAACCTGTTTTTATACAGATGTGACAGAGGGTTCTGAAGTGGAATTGATGTCACCAATGACCTAAAGTCCGACCATCGCGCGGATGTCCTGCGGCGTCGCGCCCTCGGCGCGGTACTTTGCGATGGCACGGGCGTCGTCGCGTTTGGCCAGCCGTTTGCCTGCGTCATCGCGGATCAGGCGGTGGTGGTGGTAGACCGGTGTGGGCAGGTCCAGGAGCCTTTGCAGCAACACGTGAATTTTGGTCGCGTCAAACAGGTCAGCGCCGCGGACGACGTGGGTGATGGCCTGGGCCGCGTCGTCGCACACCACCGACAAATGATAGGAGCCGGGAAAGTCGCGGCGCGACAGGACAACGTCGCCAACACCGTCGGTCATGTCGCGGGGCGAAACAGCGTGTGTGTCACCAAGGCCCGTTTCGACACATTCAGGCACCTGCCCATTGATCTCTGCCAGCGCGGCCTGCATGTCGAGCCGCAGCGGCACGTCCCCGGGCATGTCGCCCGTGCGGACCCCGGCGTTGCGACAGGTGCCGGGGTAGACAAGCCCGTCCGGGCCATAGGTCGGTTCGGCGCCCTCCTGCGGGGCGGAGGCGGCGGCCTGGATGTCGCGCCGCGTGCAGGTGCAAGGGTAGAGCAACCTGCGGTCCCAGAGACGTTGCAACGCGGCGCGATAGGCCGGTATGCGCTCTGACTGGCGCATGGGTGGCGTCGGCCAGTCGAGGCCAAGCCACGTCAGATCGTCGTAGATCGCGCTTTCCCAGACCGGTTTCGAGCGTTGCGTGTCGATGTCCTCGATCCGCAGCAAAAATTGGCCACCCGCCGCGCGGGCCATTTCAAAGCCGAGAAGCGCGGAATAGGCGTGCCCCAGGTGCAGCGGTCCGGTGGGCGACGGGGCGAAGCGCGTGGTGAATGTCACGCTTTTTCAAGCACGTAGACGCAGGAGCCTAGGCCAATTCCGGGCAGGTGATCCCCATGTTCCTTGAAGAGCATGATTGCCGCGCCGCAATCGGTCCACTCGGATACGCCGCGCAGGTTGGCGGGGTCCTCCAGCGCGTGATCGTTGAAGGAAAACACCAGCTTGCCGCGTTTGGGCAGGGCCCGCATCAGCAGGTGCAAGACGTCGATGGGGGCCGCGCCGGCGCCGATCACACCAATCGCGGCAACCGCGCCATAGTTGGTGTTGGGCAGGTCCGCACCGGCTTCGATTTGCGTCAGGTCGCGGTACACGTTCTTGGCGCGCGCTTCGGTGAGCATCTCGGCGGACAGGTCCACGCCGTCTATGGTCTCGAAACCTGCCAGTTTCAGCGCCAGGCCCGACAGTCCGGTACCGCAGCCAAAGTCGAGGATCGGATCGGCGAGACTGTTCACATGGGCCTTGAGCGCTTCGGCGCAGCGGGCGGGTGTGGCATAGCCGTTTTCGGCCACCTCAGCCTCGTAACTCGCGGCCCAGTCGTCATAAAGCGCGCGGGTCGAGGCCACATCGCGGGCCTGATAGGCCTTGTCGAGGAACTTTGTCATGCCCGCAGGATAGGCACGACAGGTTTGTGCCGTCCAGTGGTGACACGCGCCGGACTGGGGGCCAGCCCCCAGACCCCCGGAGTTTATCCGGCAAGATGAAGAGGGATCAGGCCGCCCTGGCCTGCGGTGCGAGCCATGTTTGCCAGTCGGTTTTGGCGCGGTCCGTGTAGGCCTTGTAGCGGTCCTTGCGACCGCGCCGCCCGCCACGCAGGCCCTCGACAGGGGGAAACAGTCCGAAATTGACGTTCATCGGCTGGAATGTCTTGGCGTCGGCGCCGCCGGTGATGTGCGTGATGAGCGCGCCCATGGCTGTCGTGTTTGGCGGCGTGGGCAGCGTCGTGCCGAGAATATCGGCGGCGGCGAGGCGACCCGCGAGCAGACCCATGGCGGCGGATTCCACATAGCCTTCGACGCCGGTGATCTGGCCCGCAAAACGGATGTTCGGACGTGACGCCAGGCGCATGTCTTCGGTGAGCAGGGTGGGGCTGTTGAGGAAGGTGTTGCGGTGAATGCCGCCCAGCCGGGCAAAGCGGGCGTCCCGTAGCCCGGGGATCATCTTGAACACCTCGGCCTGTGCGCCGTATTTCATCTTGGTCTGGAAGCCGACGATGTTGAAGAGCGTGCCGAGCTTGTTGTCGCGGCGCAGCTGCACC
>CAZRUV010000071.1:15982-17986 GCA_964603315.1 uncultured Rhodobacterales bacterium | reverse complement strand
GTCGATCCCGGCCTCTTCGAATTTGGCGTTCACGCGGGACAGCAGTTCCTTGCGGATGGTGAACTGGGTGCCGGGCTTGGCCATGAACTTGCCGCGCATCACGATGCCCACATCGTCAAACTCCAGCACGCCCTGGCTTTTGAACGGTTGCAGGAAGTCATCCTTGAACAGCGGGTCCTCGAGCATCTCCGCGCCGATTTTCTTGAAGATCTTCTTGACCTGGTTGGGGTCGGTGCCGAACGGCACGGTAAAGCGCAGCTTCATGATCACCCAGTCGCGGGAATAGTTGGTGATCTTGGGGATCTCGCCGTAGGGAAGCGTGTGCACAGGGCCGCGGTGGTGGCGCAATTGCATCGAGCGGATCGAGATTTTCTCGACCGTGCCCATGGTGCCATCGACTTCCACATATTCGCCGGTGCGGAACGCGTCATCGATCAGGAAGAAGATGCCAGAGACCACGTCTGTCACCAGCTTCTGCGCACCAAAACCGATGGCCAGACCAATGATACCGGCACCGGCAAGAAGCGGTGTGGTGTCGATGCCGATATTGCCCAGACCGAGCAGCAGGAAGACAACGATGATCGCCGCGCGGCTCACGCCGAGGATCAGGGGCAGCACGGTCGACAGGCGCGACCCGCCAGCGCCGCCGCCTTCGCCGCCGATCTCTTCTTCATCCGGGTTGTAGCCAGCCGCGGTCTGTTCCGCGGCCAGCTTGCGGTTGATCAGCAGCGACACCAGTTCGTAGACCAGATAGCCCACGGACAGGATCATCAGAAACTCGATGAGATTGGCGGCGACCCGTTCGCCCACACCGGCACTGGCGATTGTGGCCGGTGACATGCCCCAGAACGATGCAACGGCCAGCAGCACAAAGCCGAAGACGACGACGCGGCCAATCCGCACGTAGGATCGCCGGGTCGACACATAGGCGCGTTCGGCCACAGGGCCTTCGCCGGTCATCGGTGGCGCCAGATGGCGCACGAGGCCGCGAATGGCAGTGTCCATGGCGGGCGCAAAGGTCAGAAGCGCCATGGTCGTGTATTGCGGCACGCCGTCGAGCAGGGCGAAATTGCCATAGCTGACGACCGTATTGACGACCCACCAGGTGGTCAGCGCCACAACGATCCCGAACATCGGGTAGGCGCGGGCAATCCGCTCTTCCGCCGGGCTGAGATCATCGTACCCGCCGCGCATCATATCCACGCTCTCGTCCCAGTAGCGCCAGAAGAGAAGCGCGACATAGAGGTGGACGGCAAAGTTGATCCAGGCCCCGATGCGGGTCTCACCCACAGGCACGCCGTTGGCGGCGTTGAAGGGGACGATGACCTGCCCGATGCCGATGACCATCCCCAGCCAGAACATGTGAAAGACCATCGCGCGCGCGGTTGCGTCGGTGGCCGAGACGATGCGGTAGTCGGGCGCATTCGGCGCCATGAAGAACCGGCCCACGGCCGCCGTCATGCGTGGCAGGCCAATCAGCCAGGGACCCACCAGCATGAAGAACGGGTGATAGTAGGGCGGAACGGCGTAGCGCGTGATCTGCGATGCCGCGACCATGAAGACCACGACGGACACAATCTCGCTGGTCAGCCGTTTGGCCAGTGGAATGACGGCGGCGCGAATGGTCTGCGCCTCTTCGGTCCTTGGTGGCAACACCAGCCAACTGCGAAAGAGCCTGCGAAAGGCAAATTCGATCGCAAAGGCGCCGACGAGCACCATGACGAAAAACCCCGCCATGGCGAGCAACCCGTTGGCGCCGACGAAACTGCCGAATGTGGCAAAGGCCCGCGCCTGCTCGGTGAAGAGTAACGGCAAACGCTGGATCGCAATGGTGATCTGTTCGAATGCGCCGAATGTCAGATGGTAGAAGAAATCCTGCAACTCTTTGGCTTCTTCGGCATCACCGCTCAAGGCCTGCGCATTGAGTTGGTCAAGCAGGAGGGCGCGCACTTCGCTGTCGCTCAGTCGCGACATGAGCGCGTTGGCCGCGTCTTCGGTCAATGG
>CAZRUV010000071.1:0-15882 GCA_964603315.1 uncultured Rhodobacterales bacterium | reverse complement strand
CAGCGCGCCTTTGTTCAAGGGGCAGAACAAAAAAAGGCCGAGCGCGAAGCTCGGCCAAGTCCAACAGGGAGGTATGAAGATGACGCCGAGGCGTCGCTCTCTTCATCTCTCGAATTAGTCAGAGTGCCCTGCACAATCAAGTCGCGGGCACTGCCCGTTTTTCATGCCCGTTATGCACCAAATGCATAGCTTTTGCCTAAAAATCAGACAATCTGCTTTTCTTTCAGGCCCTTGCGATACGCAATGATCTCTTCCTGAACAAAGTCACGGAACGCAGCAATCCGCTGCGAGTGCCGAAGTTCCTCCGGGTATGCCAAAAAAACAGGCACATCTGCCGACTCGATTTCCGGCAGCACCCGCACAAGCCGGTCTTCATCGAGCGATACGTAGTCAGGGAGAATCCCCAAGCCGAGATCCTGCAAAACGGCCTGCAGAACGCCGAAGTAGTTGTTGACGGTCAGCAGCGATTGCACATCGTAGGTCAGCAGATGCTGCGCCAGACTGGCGCTCGCGCCTACCTGTGTTGCGTTCACGCTCTGGCAGATGAGGCGGTGCATTGACATGTCTTCGGGCCGTTCCGGGACGCCGTTCTGGTCCAGATAGGCCTGCGTGGCAAATACCTGCATCTTGACGGTCATCAGCCGTTTGCGGATCAGGTCGGCCTGGCTTGGTTCTTTCATGCGGATGGCGACATCCGCCTCGCGCATGGGCAGGTCCAGTACCCGCTCTTCGAGCATCAGATCGACGCGCAAATCCGGATATTGCTCATACAGCTTCACCAGTCGCGGGGCGAGCCATAGAGTGCCGAATCCGATGGTCGTGGTCACGCGCAGGTCGCCGAACACCTCCTCTTCGCTGTCGCGAATGCGGGCGGAGGCGGCATCCAGCCGCTTGTTCATCGCCGAGGTCGCGTCAAACAGCAACTCGCCCTGTTCCGTCAGGATGAGACCGCGCGCATGCCGGTGAAAGAGCGTCGCATTCAGCGATTCCTCAAGCGCGCGCACCTGCCGGCTGACCGCGGACTGGCTGAGGTTCAGCCGGTCGCCGGCATGCGTCAGGCTGCCCGCGTCTGCCACGGCGTGAAATATGCGAAGTTTGTCCCAATCCATCGCGCGCACCTTACGCAAAAGGGCGCGCGCCTCAACCTCGATCGACCGCTTCGCCGCATAAAATGCGCCGATGGGCAGGCAAGTGATGCCTAACGCGCCTTGATCTGCAGGATTTCGAACGGAACGGTCTTTATGAAGTCAGGATAGGGCTTCTGTCCGCGCGGATCGGCTTCGACCTTGAACTTGCGCACGTTGTAGAGCTGGCTGTTGTCAGGCAACGGCCCGACGAACCCGCCGTAGCGCACGCCAATGAACCCGGTGCGTCCCACGATCATGGTGCCGGGCACGCCGCCGGGGTAGGGGCGAAAGGCTGGACCGACTTGTCCCGAAGTGTCGGCCATATATCTGGCGTTGGCGCGGATGATCTCGGCCTCGACCAGGTTGACGATGTCCACAAGATGCTTGGGGTCGTCCGGGTAGATGACGCAGGTTTTGCCCTCACCCTGTTTGTAGTCCACGCGGTAGCCGGTTTCGTGCCCGTACATGGTCGCAAAGCTGTGGAATTTGTGTTGGATTTTATGCCGGTTGAGCACGGGCGCGATGGTCGTGAAAAACGCGATCAGGTCCTGCGGGTGGCAGCCAACATGCATCTTCCAGCCCTGCACCGACCCTTTGTGCCCGTACATCGCAAGGTCGGTCTTGTACCATTGGCCCGGGGCCTTGGGCTTGCTGAAACATGAGGTCTTGGTCATCACACCTCCGTTGGCGGGCATGAGCCAGTCGTGCTCGAATTCCTTACTGAAGATGCTTTTGGAGTAGTAGACCGTCTCGACGAGTTTGGCGGCGGTCTTGTCGCGGTTTTTTTTGTAAATCGCCATTTCCAGCTTTTTCCGATCGCTGCCCATTGCATGTATTTCTGCAAGTTCAGGGTCGTCGGCGAACAGGTCGTCGATGTCGTCACTGCCAGTGTCTTTTGCTTTTTTGGGGTCGGTCTCGGGCATGATCGGTGTCTCCGGAATATGGGGCGCGTCGTCAGGTTCATGACGGTAACCCCGTGCCGGAGCCGTCTATTCGTTGTGGCCCGGGTACGGTTTTCCCCACCTCTTGGTCGCTTGCTTGCACGGACAAACGAAAAATTGTTTTGTAAGGTCAGCATTTGTGACCTATTATCATTTCCAATCTGTGCAACACTGATCGCGGCAGGGAGGCCAAGAGATGACATCGCAGAAGATCACGCTCAACGACCGGTACGATCTGGACAAAAGCCCGGTGCTGCTGAACGGCACGCAAGCGTTGGTGCGGCTGATGCTGATGCAAAAGGCACGGGATACGGCGGCGGGGCTGAACACTGCCGGTTACGTGACAGGGTATCGCGGCTCTCCTCTTGGTGCGGTCGACATGCAGATGACCCGCGCCCTGAAACAGCTGGCCCAATACGATGTCACCTTCCAGTCCGGCCTGAACGAGGACCTCGCCGCGACCGCCTTGTGGGGCTCGCAGCAGGCGGAACTGCGCGGAGAGGGCACCCATGACGGTGTGTTTGGCCTCTGGTACGGCAAGGGTCCGGGCGTGGACCGGTCCGGCGATGCGTTCAAACACGCCAACATGGCGGGCACGTCGAAATATGGCGGTGTCGTCGTGGCGATGGGCGATGATCACACGGGCGAAAGCTCTACCGTGTTGCACCAGTCGGAATGGGCGCTGATCGACGCCTATATGCCCGTGGTGTCGCCCGCGGGCGTGCAGGAGATCATGGATTACGGGCTCTATGCCTGGCAGTTGTCGCGCTTTTCGGGGCTGTGGGTCGGCCTCAAGACGATGAAGGACACGGTGGAGGCGACGTCCGTCGTGGACGGCAACCCGCACCGGTTGTCCTTCGTGCAGCCCGAATTTGACATGCCCGAAGGTGGGCTGAACATCCGGCTCGTTGACGACCCAACCGCGCAGGAAGCGCGGATGATCGACTACAAACGCTTTGCGGCCGAGGCGTTCTCCCATGCCAACAAGATGGACAAGCGGGTGTGGGGCAAACAGGGCGCAAAGATCGGTCTGGTTGCGGCTGGAAAGAACTGGCTGGACCTTGTGCACGCGATGAACCTGCTCGGTATCGACGCGGACGAGGCGGAACGCCTTGGCATCACCACGTACAAGGTCGGACAGACCTTTCCGCTGGATATGCGCGGGTTCCACGACTGGGCCGAAGGGCTCGATCTGATCATCGTGGTCGAGGAAAAGCGCAAGCTGATCGAGGTGCAAATCAAGGAGGCCATTTTTGATGACCGTCGCGGGCGGCGCGTTTACGGCTGGCGCAAGGGTGCACAGGGCGAAGAATTATTCCCCACGCGGGGTGCGCTGGATCCGGTCCACATTGCTACCAAGCTGGGCGAGATCCTGATCGAGGAGGGGCGCGAGACGGACGCCATCCGGGGCGGTATGGCCACGCTGGACGAGGCGCGCCGGTCGGACAATGCCGAAGAGATCGCGGCCCGCATCCCGTATTTCTGTTCCGGTTGCCCGCACAACTCATCGACAAAGGTGCCCGAGGGTAGCCGCGCCTATGCGGGGATCGGCTGTCACTACATGGCGCAGTGGATGGATCGGGAAACCATCGGTTACACGCATATGGGTGCCGAAGGCGCGAACTGGATCGGCGAAGCGCCGTTTTCCAAACGCGACCACGTGTTCCAGAATCTTGGCGATGGCACTTACAACCACTCCGGTGTTCAGGCGATCCGCGCGGCGTTGGCGGCTGGCACGAACATCACCTACAAGATCCTTTTCAACGACGCCGTGGCCATGACGGGTGGGCAGGGCAACGATGGCGGGCTCGACCCGTACCGCATTGTCAACGAAGTGCGCGCGATGGGCTGCGAGAACGTGGCCGTCGTTTATGACGACAAGGAAGACGTGGACCTGTCACGCTTTCCCAGCGATGTGGAGGTGAGCGAACGCGCCTATCTGCAAACCGTGCAGGAGCGGTTTGCCAAGATCGAGGGCGTGTCGGTCATCGTTTATGTGCAGACCTGCGCTGCGGAAAAGCGGCGGCGGCGCAAACGCGGTACCTTCCCCGATCCGGATCGGCGCGTGTTCATCAATACGGATGTCTGCGAGGGCTGCGGCGATTGCGGGGTGCAGTCCAACTGCATCTCGATCACACCTTTCGAGACAGAACTGGGTCGCAAGCGCGCCATTGACCAGTCCAGCTGCAACAAGGATTTTTCCTGCCTCAAGGGCTTCTGCCCCAGTTTCGTGACACTGGAAGGCGCGCAGGTCAAAAAGGCGGCAACAGCGACGCTCGACCTGCCGGACCTGCCCGAACCTGACTTGCCCGTGATCCAAGGCACCTGGAATGTTGTTGTCACCGGCGTTGGCGGCACGGGGGTCGTGACCATCGGCGCCGTCATGGCGCAAGCCGCGCATATTGATGGCAAGGGCGCAGGGTTGATGGAAATGGCAGGTCTCGCGCAAAAGGGCGGGGCGGTGCATATCCATTGCCGGCTGGCCGAAAACCCCCATGATATCAGCGCGATCCGGGTGGCCACGGGTGAGGCAGACGCGTTGATCGGGGGCGACCTCGTGGTCAGTGCCGGATCAAAGACATTGGGGCTGACCAGCACGGGGCGCACGGGCGCCGTGGTCAACAGCCACGAAATCATCACCGGGGACTTCACCCGCGACACCGAATTCAGTCTGCCCACCGATCGGCTGTCCCTCGCGCTCGAAGCGCGGATGCGCGACCGGCTGGACATGTTCGACGCCTCCGAGCTTGCGCGCGTGACGATGGGCGACAGCATCTTTTCCAACATGATGGTGTTTGGCGCAGCGTGGCAGCGCGGCCTTCTGCCCCTCAGCCTTGGGGCCATCCGGGCGGCTATTGAACTGAACGGTGCCGCGGTCGAGAAAAACCTGCGCGCCTTCGATATCGGGCGTTGGGCCGTGCTGCACAGTGAGGATGCGGCGCGGTTGGCAACGCCCAAGCTGATCGAACTGCCCAGGTCCCTCGAAGACAAGATTGCCTTTCGTGCGGATCACCTGACCAGGTACCAATCCAAGCGCCTTGCGAAACGCTATCGCAAGTTGGTGGACGGGATCGAGGATGCGGGCCTGCGCGAGGCCGTGGCCAAAGGCTATCACAAGCTGTTGGCCTACAAGGACGAATACGAGGTGGCGCGCCTGCATCTGGAAACCGAAGCCAAGGCGCGCGAGACTTTCGAAGGCGACTTCACCCTCAAATTCCACCTCGCGCCGCCGATGCTGTCCAGGACCGGTCCCGATGGCCGTCCGATGAAAAAGGAATATGGGCCCGGCATGATGCGCAACTTCCGCCTGTTGGCGCGGTTGAAGTCTCTGCGCGGCACGCCGTTCGATCCGTTCGGACGAACCGAAGAGCGCCGCATGGAACGCGCATTGATCAAGCAATACGAGGCTGACATGCGCGCGGTTTTGCCGGAGGTCTCGGCAGGAACCCGGGACGCTGTATTGGCGCTGGCGGAACTGCCGCTGCAAATCCGCGGCTTCGGCCCGGTGAAGGCGGCCAATGAGGCCAAGGCGGCCAAGCGGCGCGAAGAGTTGCTGGCCGTGATCCGCGCCGGTGGAACGGATCGGGCACAGGCGGCTGAGTAACGGCGTCACATATCGATTACAAAGGCTAGGCAGGATCGTGCCGACGGCTTACATAGGCCGCTAACCGTTTCCCACGTATTCGGGGCACCGATGCCAAATCGCAAACGCCAGATCGCCCGTGAAATCTCTTATGCCCATTCGGCGGAGACCAAGGGCGGGCGTGCGGTGATCCGCATCCTCGAAAACACCACCGGTCGTTTGCGCCTGATCAAGCGGGCCGAAGGGTACGAAGACGAGGTCAAAGCGGGCAGGGATTTCTGGGCGGTCATGGTCGAACGCTACGGCCTCAGCCTCGAGGTCGTGGGTGGCGCGCTGGGCAACATCCCCAAGGACAAACCCCTGATCCTGATCGCCAATCATCCCTACGGCATTCTTGACGGGCTGATGATGGGGCACATCCTGTCGACCGTGCGCGGTGATTTCCGGATCATGGCCAACTCGGTCTTCAAGAAGGCCGAGGAGCTGAACCGTGTCTTGTTGCCGATCAGCTTTGATGACAATCGCGAAGCGATGGCGATGAACATTGCCACGCGCAAGGAGGCGCTGCGCTATCTGGGCGATGGCGGGGCGATTGGCATCTTTCCCGGCGGGACGGTCAGCACGGCGGCCAAGCCGTTTTCGCGCCCCATGGACCCCGGTTGGCGCGGGTTCACGGCACGGATGGTGGCGAAATCCGACGCGACCGTATTGCCGCTCTACTTTGACGGACACACCAGCCGTCTGTTCCAGATTGCGAGCCACCTGTCGAACACGTTGCGACTGGGCCTGCTGATCAAGGAGTTCAAGAAACGTGTCGACACGCCCGTGCGCGTCGTCGTGGGCGACCCGATTGGGCGTGATGTTCTGGACCCGATGGCGCGCGATCCCAAACAGATGATGGAGTTCCTGCGCAAAGCGACGTATGAGCTAAATCCGAACCCGGTGAAACTGTTCGATCTGGGTTATGAGTTCGAAGAACGTCATCGCACGTAAGGCGCACCATGGCTGTTGGCATTTTTGATTCCGGTCTGGGCGGGTTGACCGTTCTGGACGCCGCGCAGAAGCGGCTGCCCGAGGTGGAGTTCATTTATCTCGCCGACAGCGCCAATGCGCCATATGGCGTGCGCACGGCCGATGACATCTATGACAAGACCTGTGCCGCTGTGCAGCGCCTGTTTGATGCGGGCTGTGATCTGGTGATTTTGGCGTGCAATACGGCCTCTGCGGCCGCGCTGCGGCGGATGCAGGAGGGGTGGATCCCGCCCGACAAACGGGTGCTGGGCGTGTTTGTCCCGCTGATCGAGGCGCTGACGGAACGGCAATGGGGCGACAACTCGCCACCGCGCGAGGTGGCGGTAAAGCACGTGGCGCTCTTTGCCACACCTGCAACGGTTGCCAGCCGGGCGTTTCAGCGGGAACTGGCGTTCCGCGCCATCGGCGTCGACGTCGAGGCGCAGGCCTGTGGCGGCGTTGTGGATGCGATCGAGGACGGGGACATGATCCTTGCCGACGCGCTGGTGCGCAGCCACGTGGATGCGCTCAAGCGCAAGATGCCCGAGCCGCAGGCCGCGATCCTCGGCTGCACACACTACCCGCTGATGCAGGCGGAGTTTCAGGATGCATTGGGCGCGGATGTCAAAGTGTTCAGCCAGGCGAGCCTCGTAGGTGAAAGCCTCGCCGATTACCTTGACCGGCATCCCGACAAGATGGGCGCGGGCACCACCGCCTACATGACCACAGGCGATCCGGCCAAGGTTAGCCAGCGTGCGACCCAGTTCCTGCGACGACAGATCACGTTCCAAGCCGCCTGATCTGACACCTATTTCCGAGACGTAGACACATGACACATTCCATCGCCATTCTTGGCGCCTCCGGCTATACCGGGGCAGAACTGATCCGGCTGATCGCCGGGCATTCCTCCATTGAAATCAAGGCACTGGGCGCGCATTCCAAAGCGGGACAAACGCTGGCGCAGGTTTT
The DNA here is from genome assembly GCA_964603315.1 of uncultured Rhodobacterales bacterium. Lineage (GTDB taxonomy): Bacteria > Pseudomonadota > Alphaproteobacteria > Rhodobacterales > Rhodobacteraceae > Tateyamaria. Next base: position 8,251 of record CAZRUV010000071.1, on the reverse strand, counting down.
TCCGCACCTGCGGCACCTGAACCTGCCGCCCATGGTTTCCTTCGACCAGATCGACTGGTCCGGTATTGATCTTGCGTTCTGCGCCTTGCCGCACAAGACCAGCCAGGAGGTCATCTCTGGCCTGCCGCGTGACTTGCGGATCGTCGACCTGAGCGCGGATTTCCGGCTGGAAGACCCTGCGGAATACCAGAAATGGTACGGCAACCCGCATTCCGCGGTCGAGATGCAGCGCGAGGCGGTCTATGGCCTGACCGAGTTTTATCGTGACGAGATTGCCTCGGCCCGGCTGGTCGCCGGAACCGGGTGCAATGCGGCCACGGGGCAATTTTCGCTGCGGCCCTTGATTGCAGCTGGCGTGATCGACCTTGACGAGATCATTCTGGACCTCAAGGCAGCAGTATCCGGCGCGGGCCGGTCGCTGAAGGAAAACCTGCTGCACGCGGAACTGAGCGAGGGCTATCACGCCTACGCCCTGGGCAGCACGCATCGGCATCAGGGCGAGTTTGATCAGGAGTTTTCCAAGGTGGCGGGCCGGGACGTGCGCATTCAGTTCCAGCCGCATCTGATCCCGGCGAACCGGGGCATTCTGGGTACGGCCTATGTCAAAGGGGATGCGCAGGCGATCCATGACGCGCTGGTTGCGGCTTACGTGGATGAGCCCTTCATCGAGGTGCTGCCCTTGGGCGAGGCCCCCAGCACGCGGCACATTCGCGGCTCGAACTTCTGCCATATCGGCGTCGCAGCGGATCGTCTGCCGGGGCGGGCGATGGTGATTGCGGCGCTCGACAACCTCACCAAAGGTTCATCCGGACAGGCGTTGCAAAACGCCAACCTGATGTTAGGTATTGAGGAGACAGAGGGGTTGATGATGGCCCCGTTATTTCCTTAGGGCCGCAGATGAAAAGCCTGAAGAAACAGAGACGCGTACAGATCGTGGCCTTGGCGGCTGTCATTCTCACCGCCTCCACCGTCTTGATCGGATATGCGATGCGGGACGGCATCAACTTTTTTCGCGCGCCCAGTCAGATCATCGCGGAACCGCCCGGCCCGAACGAGACATTCCGCATCGGCGGCCTGGTTGCCGAGGGCTCTATCGTGCGGGGGCAAGGCGAATCGATCCGGTTTGAAGTGACCGATGGCGGTGCAACCGTTCCGGTCGTCTACACGGGCGTTCTGCCCGATCTCTTTACCGAGAACGAGGGTATGGTCGGCACGGGGCGCTACGTGGACGGTGTCTTTGAAGCCACTGAAATCCTTGCAAAACATGACGAGACCTATATGCCCGTCGAGGTGATCGACGCGCTCAAGGAACAAGGCGTCTACAAGGAACCCGGGACGTAACGCACGCTCGGGTTAAGTACCGTTAACCAACATTGCATCAGGTTTACCCCAGCGACCGAGGCGAAGGGGGCACTGATGCAGAGCGTGAAAGACATAGCCACAGAGATCGTGCGCCGCGAAGGCGGCTATGTGAACGATCCCGATGATCCGGGTGGCGCGACAAATTTCGGGGTCACAATTCACACGATGCGGCGATTGCGCCTCGACCTCGACCGGGATGGCGACGTTGACGCGCGGGATGTGCGGCAATTGACCCGGGCGCAGGCCATCGACATCTTCATCAACCACTATTTCGTACGCCCGCGCATCGGTGAGTTGCCCGACGCGCTGCATGCCACCGTCTTTGACATGTATGTCAATGCAGGCGGCAACGCGATCAAGATCCTGCAACGGCTGCTGACCGAGATGGGGCATCCCTGCGTCGTGGACGGCGCGCTTGGCCCGCAAAGCATCGGTGCCGCACATGCCGCCTGGAAAGACGCCCCCGGCCATCTGGTCGACGCTTACGGCATTGCCCGGCGCAACTACTATTTCCGCATCGCGGACCGGCGCCCGGCCAGCCGCAAATATGCGCGCACGCGTGCGGGCGGCAAGGGCGGCTGGATCAAGCGGGCCGAAGAGTTCATCGCGCCGCGGTTCCACATGAGCCCGGCACAGTTTCAGGCGAGGGTCGCATCATGGGGATGATGGAACGGGTTTTTGCACTGCTGTTCGGCGGCGGACGCAATGTGGTCAAGGACACCGTGGAAGTGTTTCGCGAAAACGCCGAAGCCGGCGCAGACCGCAGCCACCAAATCCAGAGCGAGGCGATGCGGGCCTATTCCCGCGAATTCGAGGTGGCGCGCCAGGGGGGCTTTGACCGGTTCATGGACGGGGTGAACCGGTTGCCGCGCCCGGCGCTGGCCCTGGGCACGCTGGGGTTGTTCGTGTCTGCCATGGTTGCACCGCTCTGGTTTGCGGAGCGGATGCAGGGGATCGCACTGGTGCCCGAGCCCTTGTGGTGGCTTTTGGGTGTGATCGTGTCGTTTTATTTTGGCGCGCGTCATCAGGTGAAATCTCAGCAATTCCAGCGCGAGATTGTGGCCACCATGGCGCATGTGCCGCAAGTGATGGCCAATGTCGCCGCACTGCGCGAGATGCGCGCCGACAGTGTGGGGGCCGCTGACACGGGCGCAGACGCCAAGTTAAGCGTGGCGGCCATTGTGCCGGACGCGAACCCGGCGCTGGAGGAGTGGCGCAAGGTGGCCTGACGGCGACGTGATGCGACAAATGGGCTGCGGGAATGGTCTTGGGCCGTACCTGCGCCTATAATTGCTCCATGCTAACGGAACTTGGACATTTTGCACTGATCCTCGCCTTTGCCGTGGCGATCCTGCAGGCCACCTTGCCCCTGATCGGGGCATGGCGGCGGGACGCGGGCTGGATGGCTGTGGCGGAACCTGCGGCGATCACCCAGTTCCTGCTGATCGCCTTTTCCTTTGCCGCGCTCATGTGGGCCTTTGTGGTCTCGGATTTCTCGTTGCGTCTGGTTGTGCTGAACAGCCATTCGGACAAGCCGTTGATCTACAAGATTTCCGGCACGTGGGGGAACCACGAAGGGTCCATGCTGCTCTGGGTGCTGATCGTGGCGCTCTTTGGTGCCATGGCCGCGTGGTTCGGAGGCAACCTGCCGCCCACGATGCGGGCGCGGGTGCTGGCGGTGCAGGGGGCCATCGGCGTGGCATTCATCGCGTTCATCCTGTTCACCTCAAACCCGTTTCTCCGTCTGGCAGTTCCGCCCTTTGACGGGCAGGACCTGAACCCGTTGTTGCAGGACCCCGGATTGGCCTTTCACCCGCCATTTCTGTACCTCGGATACGTTGGCCTGAGCATGGCCTTTTCCTTTGCCGTTGCCGCCCTGATCGAGGGGCGCGTCGACGCGGCCTGGGGCCGCTGGGTGCGACCGTGGACGCTGGCGGCGTGGGTGTTCCTGACCATCGGCATCGCGCTTGGGTCTTGGTGGGCCTACTACGAGCTTGGCTGGGGCGGTTTCTGGTTCTGGGACCCGGTGGAAAACGCATCCTTCATGCCGTGGCTGCTGGCGGCGGCCCTGCTGCATTCGGCGATCGTCGTGGAAAAACGCGAAGCGCTGAAAAGCTGGACGATCCTGCTGGCCATTCTCGCCTTCGGGTTCTCGCTGATCGGGACGTTTATCGTCCGGTCCGGGCTGCTGACTTCGGTCCATGCCTTTGCGAATGATCCGGAACGCGGTGTGTTCATCCTGATGATCATGGGCTTTTTCATGGGGGGCGCGCTCATCCTGTTTGCGCTGCGCGCAGGCGTGATGGAGGCGCGTGGCGTCTTTGGCATCGTCAGCCGTGAAAGTGCGCTGGTGGCCAACAACCTCCTGCTGGCGGTGAGTTGTTTTGTCGTTTTTGTCGGGACCATGTGGCCGCTTGTGGCCGAGATGTTCTTTGACCGCAAACTCAGCGTGGGCCCGCCGTTCTTCAATCTGGCATTCACGCCGTTCATGGTGGTGCTGGGTCTGATCCTGCCGGTGGGTGCGATGATGCCCTGGAAACGGGCGCTCATCGCCCGCGCGGCGCGGCCTCTTCGCTATGCGTTTGTGCTGGCGATCGCCTTTGGCGGGCTGGCCTGGGCGATGAATACCGGTCGCAGCCTCATCGGCCCCATGGGGGCCTTCCTCGGCGCATGGCTGGTGATGGGGGCGGCGATTGATCTGGCCTCGCGCACCGGTCGGACATTCAACGCGGGCCGCCTGTTCCGTCTGCCGCGGGCGGACTGGGGCAAGGCGGTGGCGCATGCGGGCCTCGGCGTGACCATGCTGGGTGTCGCGGGGATTACATCGTGGCAGAGCGAAGACATTCGCGTCGCCCAAATCGGCGAACCTTACGAGGTCGGGGGCTATACCATCACGCTGGACGAGGTGCGTGATGTCGAAGGGCCGAACTACCTGTCGACGATGGCCTTTATCACCCTCGCGCGGGACGGGCGCGAGATTGCGCAGCTGCGCCCGGAAAAGCGGATTTACCCGGTGGCGCAGATGCCCACGACCGAAGCGGGGATCGACTACAACCTGGCGCGCGATGTCTACGTGGTGATCGGCGATCCGCAGGCAGATGGCGGCTGGGCGGTGCGGACCTATATCAAGCCGCTGACAAACTGGATCTGGATCGGTTGTGCGCTGATGTCGCTGGGCGGGTTCCTGTCCCTGAGTGACCGGCGCTTCCGCGTGGCGGCCGGGGCGCGCAAAGTGCCGCAGGGCGTACCGGCGGAATGATCCGGCTTGGCGTCGCCTTCTGGTTGCTGCTGGCGAGCATGGCCCTTGCGCTCGACCCGACCGAGATGCTGGAGGACCCCGCACTTGAGGCCAAGGCGCGCGCGCTGGATCACGCCCTGCGGTGCGTGGTGTGCCAGTCTGAATCCGTGGCCTCGTCAAACGCCACTTGGGCGGTCGAGGCGCGGCAGGTCATCCGCGAACAGGTGACGGCGGGCAAGACACACAGGGAGGTCGAGGATTTCTTTGTGGAGCGGTATGGCGAGTTTGTCCTGATGACACCGCGCACAAGCGGAGCAAATTGGTTGCTCTGGGCCGCGGCGCCTCTGATGTTGTTGATCTCGCTGATCGTCGGATTGATGTACCTGCGCGGCCGCAGCACCGCCTCCGCTCCGGCAGAAGCGGGGCTGAGCGATGCCGAATCCCGCCGGTTGCGCGAGATAATGGATGAGTGACCCCGCGTTTGGGCTTTTCTGAACCGAACGGTTTGGTATTGAGGGCTACGCGCGTTCGGAGGACACCATGAATTACCAGACGATCACCTATGACATTGCGGACGGCATCGCGACGATCACGCTGAACCGGCCGGATGTGATGAATGCGCTGAGCACCCAGATGCGGGCCGAGATCGGGCACGCGGTCACGGCAGCCGGCAAGGCGGCCCGGGTGATTGTCCTGACCGGCGCCGGTCGCGCCTTTTGTTCCGGGCAGGATCTTGGCGACCGGGCGAATGCGGCGGATATCGATCTGGAACGCACGCTGCGCGACGAATACCAGCCGATGCTGGAGGCGATCGTCAATTGCCCGGTGCCGACCATCGCGGCCGTCAACGGCGCTGCGGCCGGGGCAGGGGCCAACCTTGCACTTGCCTGTGACGTCGTGATCGCATCGTACAGCGCCTATTTCCTGCAAGCCTTCACGCGTATCGGACTGATCCCGGATGCCGGTGGCACCTATGTCTTGCCGCGAACGATGGGCATGGCCAAGGCGATGGGCGCGGCCCTGTTTGCCGACAAGATCACGGCGCAACAGGCGGATGCATGGGGCATGATCTGGGAGGCGGTCCCGGATGCGGACTTTGCCGAACACTGGATGGCGCGCGCCACCCATCTGGCGACCGGACCGACCCAGGCCTTTGCCGCTGTCAAACGGGTGATCCGCGCAAGCTGGGACAATGACCTTGATGCGCAACTGACCACCGAGGCGACGGAACAGGGCGCCTGCGGCAAGACCCGCGATTTCCGCGAAGGCGTGCTCGCCTTTGTCGAAAAGCGCAAACCGGGGTTCGAAGGCCGCTAGGCCGTCGGCGGTTTCGGGTCCAGCAGTGTCGGTGCGACGCCGGTAAAGATCGAGATGTCGGCCGCGTCGATCTGACCGGCTGCGCCGACGATTGTTGCGAGCTCCGCGCCATCCACCGAGACAATCGCGTCAAGGCCCTGCGTCTGCACCGTGACCGTCGGCATGACGGCTGTATCCGCTGGCACAATCAGCGCAAAGGTCTCTGTCGTGGGCTCGAAATCGAGGATGCGGGCCGTATCAAGTGCCGATGCCGCCCCATCGGTGACCATGGCAAAGTCGTCCACACCGCCTTCGCCCGAGGCAATGTCGCCCTTGCCGAAGATCAGGACATCGGCGCCGTCGTTGCCGTTCAACGTGTCGGCATCAAGATCATCGGTGAGTGACAGCGCATCCGTTCCGATAATATCCAGCAGACTGGTGCCACCCCTGAGCAGTTCCAGCGTTGCAGTGTCCAGCGGCGTTCCGGGCACCACGCCGTCGATCAGGACGTCGTCGTCATTGCCGCCGATGATCAGGTCCGCGCCTTCGCTGCCGATCACGGTATCGGCGCCGCGCCCGCCGGTCACGGTGTCGTCGCCGCCATCTCCTTCGACCCAGTCGTCGCCCGCGTTGCCTTCGACAACGTCACCGCCGCCACGACCCAGCAGCAGATCGTTGCCGTCGCCGCCGCGGATCTGGTCCAGCCCGCCATCGCCAATGATGATGTCGCTGCCTTGCGCGCCATCCAGCGTGTCATCACCCGGGCCGCCGGTCACGATATCATCACCGGTGGCCGTCGTAATGACGTCATCGGCTGACGTGCCTTCGACTTGCTGATCATCGCTTTGCTGCGGCGTGTCATCATCGTCATCCGCAATCGCAATGGCCGCGCCAATCAGCGCCAGCGGAAAAAGTGTAAGGAGAAGCAACATTGTCTTTGTCCTTAAAATGGTAGCAGGGCAGCGCCCCGAAATTGGATCAAATCTGCACAAACTCGATTGTTTCGTTCACCAGCCCCGAGAAATTGCTGTTGGTGAATTGCGCGACAACTTCGCCATCGATCAGCAGGTTGCCGCCGTCGTCTTCCTCGCTCCAGCTGACAACCGGAAGCGTCGCGCCTTCGTAGAAATAGACAATCGCATCCTGTGCGGGATCGAAACGGTCAATCACAGGGGTTTCGGACACATCCGGTCCGGTCGCGCCGTCAATCCACGCGCCCAAAAGGACGGCGTCCTGACCGCCGCCCGTATCCACGATGTCGTTGTTGCCGGCGAAAATTTCATCGTCTCCGGCGCCGCCCGACAGCACATCCGCCTCGCCTGGATCGCCATCAAAGTCGACAAAGGACGCAAGCTGCGCGTCCGTGAGGAACGTGCCGGTGAGGGCCGCCTGTTCGGCGGCCTCGACCAGGCCCACGGCATCGACGATGTCGGTGCCGTCCAGCAGGTCGTCGCCCGCGTCACCCAGCAACGTGTCCTCGCCTGCGCCACCGTAGAGCAGGTCGCCTTGATCGCCGCCGCGCAGAAAGTCGTTGCCGTCTTCGCCGATCAGGATGTCTTCGCCGCCCGCGCCGAACGCGCGATCGTCGCCTTCGCCCGCAAAGACGATGTCGTCACCTGCCAGGGCAAAGACGCTGTCATCGCCCGCACCGGCATCGATGAAGTCGGAGGCGGACGTGCCGTCTTCGGTGCGGTTTGCTTCCGCCGAAACCGTCTCGTCGTCGTCATCGTCAACAAGGTTCACGATCAGCGCGACACCCAACAGACTCACCAGTACCAACCCAAGCATTTCACCCATTCCCCACACTGTGTTGAGAATGTGTTAACAGCCGACGCGACTGGGCGTCAAACGAAGCTGGGCATTGTCCACAGTTGGTGAACAATGCCCAGGAAATGCCTGAATTCAGACGTTTTTGTGACGTTTAGCGGTTTTCGATGTCCACGTAGTCGCGGGCCGTTTCACCCAGATACAACTGACGCGGGCGGCCGATCTTGTTTTGTGGATCGGCAATCATCTCTTTCCACTGGCTGATCCAGCCAACGGTGCGGGACAGTGCGAAGATCGGTGTAAACATCGACGTTGGAAAGCCCATCGCCTCGAGAATCACGCCGGAATAGAAGTCCACATTCGGGAAAAGCTTTTTCTCGGCAAAGTACGGATCGGCCAATGCCGCGGCTTCGAGCTCTTTGGCAACGGCCAGCACCGGGTTGTTTTCGACGCCCAGCAGTTCCAGCACCTCGTCAGCGGACTGTTTCATGACCGTCGCGCGCGGGTCAAAGTTCTTGTAGCCGCGGTGGCCGAAGCCCATCCGTCGGAACGGGTCGTTCTTGTCCCTCGCCCGCGCGGTCCACCCGG
>CAZRUV010000070.1:0-18368 GCA_964603315.1 uncultured Rhodobacterales bacterium | reverse complement strand
CTGTAGCTGAGTGTTCTCACGCGGTTGCTCCGATCGGAAGGCGTCCTGTTCGCAGGCGAACACGCGCGGCGGGCCGGCATAGTTTTTTAATGATACGGCGACCACCGAGATCTACACGATGGCGCCTTCGGGCGCGAGGTTGCCTTTGAGGCCCACAACGCCGCCGGTCTTGGTGATCGGGTCGGAGACGGGGTAGATCACCTTGCCGTCCGCCTCTAGGTCGATCTTGTCCAGTTCCTCGCCGATGGAATAGCCCGTGGCGGTCAGGCAATCCTCGTGGATCAGGCCCGCCTTGCGCAGTTCCTTCATCACCACATAGATGCCGCCCACCTCGTAGAGGTCCTTGGCCACGTATTGGCCGCCCGGTTTCAGGTCGACGAAGTACGGCGTATCGCGGAAGATCTCGCACACGTCTTCGAGGAAGAAGTCGATGCCAGCCTCGTGCGCCATGGCGGGCAGGTGCAGTCCTGCGTTGGTCGAACCGCCCGTGCACGCAACGACGCGGGCGGCGTTCTCAAACGCCTGCCGCGTGCAGACGTCGCGGGCGCGGATGTTCTTTTCGATCAGGTTCATGACGGCCGCACCCGAGGCTTCGGCGTATTGATCCCGGCTTTGGTACGGCGCGGGCGCGCCAGAGGAATTGGGCAGCGCAAGGCCGATGGCCTCGGAGACGCAGGCCATGGTGTTGGCAGTGAACTGACCACCGCAGGCCCCCGCAGAGGGGCAGGCCACGCGTTCCAGCACGTCCAGTTCCGCCTCGCTGAGTGTTCCGTTTTGCTGATGACCAACGGCTTCGAACATGTCCTGCACGGTCAGGTCGCGGTCCTGATATTCGGAAGGGACCTGCGCGCCGGCAGACACCCGACCGGGCAGGATCGACCCGCCATAAAGGAACACGGATGGCACGTTCAGGCGGATCATCGCCATCATCATGCCCGGCAGCGACTTGTCGCAACCGGCCAGACCGACCAGCGCGTCGTAGCAGTGGCCGCGCATCGTCAGTTCGACCGTGTCGGCAATCGCCTCGCGGGAGGCGAGCGAAGACCGCATGCCTTCGTGGCCCATCGCAATCCCGTCGGTGACGGTGATCGTGGTGAATTCGCGCGGCGTGCCGTAGGCGGATTTCACACCCATCTTCACGGCCTGTGCCTGCCGGTTCAGCGCGATGTTGCAGGGGGCGGCCTCGTTCCAGCAGGTCGCCACGCCGATCAGGGGCTGGTGGATTTCCTCTTCGGTCATGCCCATCGCGTAGTAGTAGGACCGGTGCGGCGCCCGTTCAGGGCCTTCGGTCACATGGCGGCTGGGCAGTTTTGATTTGTCGAACTTGCCTTTGAGCATCTGGGTCACTCCCTGGAACGTGTTGGCACCCGCAATAGCTTTTGGTCCCGCCCCCTGCAAGCGTCGCTGCCGGTTGTAATGCACTGGGCGGGGACCTAGGTTTGCCAAACGGCGACGCCTGGGGGCCTACTGTCTCCTTCATACTCAATGCGCCGCCAAGCGGGACGCATCATGGATTCCAGCCTGTTCGCTTTCATCTGGAAGCATTCGAAACGTGATCAGCTTTTGTTGCTGGCGCTGACGATTGTCACGTTTCCCTTCCTGTATGCGACGCTGGAATTGCCCAAGCGGATCATCAATGACGCCATTGGTGCGGCCAGCGAAACTGTTGTCGTGCTCGGGTTCGAATTCAGCCAGATACAGTTCCTGATGGCCTTGTGCTTTGGCTACCTTGGCGCGGTGCTTGCGCACGGGTTGCTCAAGATGCGGCTGAACACGATGAAGGGTGTGACGGCCGAACGGCTGCTGCGCCGGTTCCGGTTCCAGCTGATCAGCCGGATGCTGCGGTTCCCGCGCAACTACTTCCGCACCACCAGCCAGGGCGAGTTGGTGAGCATGGTCACCTCCGAGGCCGAGCCGATGGGCGGGCTGATGGGCGACATGGTGGCCCAGCCGGTGTTTCAGGCGGGCCAGATGCTGATCATCGTCGTCTTTCTGTTCCTGCAATCGGTGTGGTTTGGTCTGGCCGGGATCGCGCTGATCCCGCTGCAGGCCTATGTGATTCCGATCCTGCAGCGTCGCATCAACCTGTTGAACAAGGACCGGATCAAGCAGGTGCGGGCGTTCTCGTCCGAGATCGGCGAGAGCGCGGCCGGCATTTCGGACCTGCGGACCAACGGCGGTCTGCGCTTTCGTCTGGCGCAATTCACTGACCGGCTGAGCCACATCTTCGAGCTGCGGTTCAAGATCTATCAGCAAAAGTTCTTCATGAAGTTTCTCAACAACTTCATCACCCAGCTGACCCCGTTCTTCTTCTACCTCGTGGGCGGTATTCTGGCCATTCGCGGTGACATCACCGTGGGCGCGCTGGTGGCGGCCCTTGCCGCCTACAAGGACCTGTCGAGCCCGTGGAAGGAACTGCTGACCTATTACAACCAGACACAGGATATGGCGCTGCGGTGGGAGATCGTGACAGAGCGGTTCGCACCCCGCGACATGATCGACGAAGAGCTGTTCGACGGGCAGCCCGAGGTGATCCCGCACCTGCTGGGCGACATCAAGCTCGGCAACGTGACGGTGCGCAACGCCGACAACACGCCTGTGCTCGAAGGGATCTCGCTTGAGATACCGGCGGGCAGTCGGGTGGCCATTCAGGTCAAGAACCAGACGGAGCGCACGGCGCTGGCCGAGCTTCTGACGCGCGAAGTGCTGCCGACCCGTGGCCAAATCACCGTGGCCGGGCATGATCTGAGCAAGCTGCATCAGGCCGTTGTGTCCGCGCGCATCGGATATGCCCAATCGCAGCCCTATCTGTTCGACGGGACGCTCGGCACGAACCTGATGATGCCGCTGATGACCAGCCCCAAGACGGTGCCCTGGAACAAGGGCGGGCGTGACCGTTATGGAAACGAAGCGGCGCGGTCGGGCAACAGCCCGGATCGCATCGACGCGGATTGGCTGGATCCGGGTCTGGCCGGGCTTGGGTCCGAAGACGAGGTGCGCAAGTGGTGGTTTGACCTTGTTCAGGCCATGGGTATCGACGAATTCATGTTCCGCCGCATGCTCAACAGCCGGATCGACGTGGCCAAGCATCCCAACCTCGCCCGGTCCATCGTCGAGATGCGACCCGAGGTCGAAAAGCTGCTTGTCGAAAATGAAGTCGCCGATCTGGTCCACCGGTTTGACCCTGATGAGTTCAACCCGGCCGTGCCCTTGGGCGGCAACCTGCTTTTTGCATCGCCCCGCATCGACATCAGTCAGCAGGGACTGGCCACGCAAGCCGGGTTCCTGAGCCTCCTGTTCGAGCATGGCATCGCCGAGCAGGGCATCGCCATTTCGCAAACGCTGATCGAGACGCTGCACCAGACCTTTGGCACCGATGGCACCAGCCACCCGCTCTTCACGGCGCTCAACATCGACGAAGACCTGTATGAACAGCTGGTCGACATCGCTGCGCGGCGGCGCGAAAAGGGCGACGTGGCGCTGACGGATGACGAGTTTGCGTTGCTGCTCACCGTGCCCTTTGCCTTTACCGCCGAACAGATCGGTCCGGCCTTTCCCGACAGTTTCAAGGCGGAGATCGTGAAGATCCGCCAGACCAACGGTGCCAACATGCGGGCCGAACTGGGCGAGATGTTCGTGCCGATCACGCCGGACAATTACCTGCCGCGCCTGACGGTTCTGGAAAACGCGCTTTACGGTCGGATCGCAATGGTGGCGGGCGCCAAGGAAGAGGTTATCGAAGATCTGGTTGCGGAACTGATGAAGGACAAGGATCTGCGGCGTTACGTGGCCGAGACGATCTTTGACCTGCCGACGGGCATTGGCGGGACCAACCTGCCGACGGTGTTCCACGAACGCGCCGCGTTTTCACGGGCCGGGATCAAGCGGCCGGACATCATGGTTCTGGATCGCGCTCTGGCCAGCCATGGCACCGATCTGCGGGAAAAGACGCGCGTTGCGCTGCACGATCTGCTGCCCGACAGCACCCTGATCTTCCTTGAGGAAAGCTTTAGCGATCCCGACGCCTATGACGTCTTTGTCAAGATCGTCGACGGCCGTGTGGACGGCGTGCAGATCCACGAGGACGACGAGGAATCCGATGACCTGAACCGCAAGCTGCGCGCCATCTCGCGAACCGAGCTGTTTGCGGGGCTGGATTCGCGCAACCAGCGCCTGCTGGCCTTTGCCGCCCAGTGGTACAAGGCGGAGCCGCGGCAACGGGTGTTTTCCATGGGCGACAAGCCGGACGCGGCGTATCTGTGCGTGGCCGGCACCGGCGAGTTGTCCTTTGACGCGCAGGACGGGTCCGAGCGGGTTGTGACAACGGTGGAGCCGGGGCGCCTGATCGGGGATTTGTCGATCATTCTGGATGAGCCGCGCAATCTGCATCTGACGGCCCGGTCCGAGGTGACTTTCCTGCGCATCGGGGCGCGGGAGTTCAAATCGGTGCTGGAAAATGACACAAGCGTTCTCATGAGTATGTTGCAAACCGTGTCGAGCCATCTGACAGGTGCTGCCGATTTGTTGCGGCAGGCCAATGTCCAGATCCCGCAGGAAGAGCGGGAGCAGGATCCTGTGCCCATCGACGAATGAGTATCTGGCAACTGAACTACGCGGCGCATGAAGGCTTTGTCGATCCGGCGCGGGTCAAGGGGCAGTTGTGGCGCATTCCCTTTGGCATTGTGCTCATTGCCGCGTTCTTTCTGACGCTCAGTCAGATGGTGTTCGGCACCGTGTTGAACCTGCTTGGCCCCGGCTTTGCAGAGGAGATACACGGCGACGGCCCCGCCGGCCTTACCGCGGGGAGCGTTCTTTTTATCCTGCTGCAACTGGGATTGCTGGGCGTATCGGCCGGCATTGTTTGCGTCGTTCTGCACAATCGCAGGCCGATGTCGCTGATCGGCGCGCCCGGGCTGGCGGTGCGCCAGTTTTCAGCCGTATCGTTTCTGCTGGTGCTGGTGGTCGTGGCCTTGTGGGTGCTGCCGCCCTATGACTACGGCGACCCGCTTGAACGGAACATGGCGCTTGGGCGCTGGTTGCTGTTGTTGCCCTTCGGGGTCATGGCGGTGCTCATTCAGGTCAGTGGCGAAGAATTGCTGTTTCGCGGTTACCTGCAACAACAGCTGGCGGCGCGGTTTGCGTCGCCCTTCATGTGGATGTTTCTGCCGTCGGCCCTGTTCGGCGCACTGCACTATCTGCCGCAAAGTGCGGGGTCGAACGCGGTCACGATCGCCGTGTTTTCCGGTGTCTTCGGCCTGATCACGGCGGACCTGACGGCACGCGCGGGCACGTTGGGACCCGCCATCGCGGTTCACTTTTTCAACAATCTGCAGGCCATCCTGCTGACCAGCCCACCGGACGAGATGTCGGGCCTTGCGCTTTATGTCCTGCCCTTTGGCATGGGGGATGAGGCGCAGATGGCCGCATGGCTGCCGGTGGACCTTGGGTGGATGATTGTGGCGTGGCTGGCGGCGCGCCTTGCCATCCGGCGTTGATTGCAATTGCCGCTCACCCCGATTATCTGGGCGCAAGGACGCTGAGCGGATGACGATATGAACTGGATCACAAACTATGTCCGGCCCCGGATCAATTCGATCTTTTCGCGGCGCGAGACGCCGGACAATCTGTGGACCAAGTGCGACGAATGCGGGACTATGCTGTTTCACCGCGAATTGTCGGACAACCTGAACGTCTGCACCAATTGCGATCACCACATGGGCATCACCCCGCGCGACCGGTTTTCCAGCCTGTTTGACGGCGGCATTTTCACCGAAGTCGAAGTGCCTGCCCCCCTCGCGGATCCGTTGCAGTTCCGGGATCAGAAGCGATACCCCGACCGGATGAAGGCCGCTCAGAAGGCGACCGGTGAGGACGAGGCGATGCTGGTCGCCGCGGGCGAAATCGGACGCACCCCGATCGTTGCCGCCTGTCAGGACTTCTCGTTCATGGGGGGGTCCATGGGCATGTATGTGGGCAACGCGATCATTGCCGCCGCCGAAGAGGCGGTGAAGCTGAAACGCCCGTTGATCCTGTTCTCTGCCGCAGGCGGTGCGCGCATGCAGGAGGGTATCCTGAGCCTCATGCAGATGCCGCGCACCACCGTCGCCGTGCAGATGCTGAAAGAGGCGGGGCTGCCTTATATCGTAGTTCTGACGCACCCCACCACGGGCGGTGTCACCGCCAGCTACGCCATGCTGGGCGATGTGCATATCGCCGAGCCGAATGCGCTGATCTGCTTTGCCGGGCCACGCGTGATCGAACAGACCATCCGGGAAAAGCTGCCCGAAGGGTTCCAGCGCGCCGAATATCTGCTGGACCACGGCATGCTCGATCGCGTGACCAAACGGACCGAGATGCGGGACGAATTGATCACGATCACCCGGATGCTGATGGGTCTGCCGCCAGCGGTCAAAGGTGACCTGCCCGCGCCAGAGCCAGACCCCGAAGCCGAAGCCAGCCCGGTGCCTGACGAACAAGGTTCCGCACCCACATGAGTGAGGCCGGTTCGGACGCCATCCTTGCCCGGATGATGGCGTTGCACCCGAAAATCATTGACCTCACCCTTGATCGTGTGTGGCGGCTGCTGGATCGGCTGGGCAACCCGCAGAACAGTCTGCCACCGGTCATCCACATCGCGGGCACCAATGGCAAAGGGTCGACGCAGGCGATGATCCGCGCGGGGCTCGAGGCGGCGGGCCACAGGGTGCATGCCTACACATCGCCGCATCTTGCGCGGTTCCATGAACGGATCCGACTGGCCGGAACGCTGATCGCCGAGGATGCGCTGACGGCGTTGCTGGACGAATGCTACGAGGCGAACGGCGGTGAGGATATCACCTATTTCGAGATCACCACATGCGCCGCGCTCCTTGCCTTTGCCCGGACGGAGGCGGATTACACCCTGCTTGAGGTGGGCCTTGGCGGGCGATTGGACGCAACAAATGTCGTCGACCAACCCGCGCTGACGATCATCACGCCGGTCTCGATGGATCACGAGGCCTTTCTGGGGAACACGCTGGCCGCAATTGCGGGCGAAAAGGCGGGGATCATCAAACGGCAGGTGCCGTGTATCGTCGGCCCGCAAGAAGAGGCGGGGCTGGAGGTGATCGAGGCGCGTGCAACGACGCTTGGCGCGCCTGTGCTGGCGTATGGACAACACTGGCACGCGGCCCCGGAACGGGACGGGATGGTTTATCAGGACGATCACGGCCTGCTGGATCTGCCGCGCCCGAACCTGCCGGGCGATCACCAGATCCAGAACGCCGGTACGGCCCTGGCTGCGCTGCGCCATCTGGGCTGCGACGAGGCGGCGTGTACCTCCGCCGTGACGCAGGCGCATTGGCCTGCGCGGATGCAACGGCTGACAACCGGACCGCTGGTGGACATCGCGGATGGAGCCGAATTGTGGCTGGACGGGGGGCACAACCCGGCCGCCGGACGCGCGCTGGCGGCGGTGCTGCGCGGTTTGCCGCAACGTCCCACCTTCGTGATTTGCGGCATGCTCAACACCAAGGACGTGTCGGGCTATCTCGCGCCGTTGCGCCCGGTGATTCTCGGGCTGCACGCGGTGTCGATTCCGGGCGAAAAAAACACGCTGAGCGCGAATGATACAGCGGCCGCGGCGCAAGAGGCCGGGCTTGCAGCGCAGGAGGCCAGCGATGTCGAAGCGGCCTTGCGCAGCATTCTGAAAGCGGAGCCACAGGCTAGGGTGCTGATATGTGGATCACTTTATCTTGCGGGGCGGATTTTGCGCGACCACAGTTGACGTAGGGTCTCACATTATATTGACCAGACGGGCCAGTTTGGGCTACATTTAGCGTATGTTGTACCTTCGGACTGAGTGTTGGGCCGAGGTTTCTGGGGGATAAACGTATGGTTTGGCGCGATGGCGAAGCGCCTGGGCAAGGTGTTGCTGGTGGCTCTGCTGCGAGCGCAAGCAGCACAGGGTCTTCGGCTAAATTAACCGTATTGCTGGTGGTGATGACGTTCGTGGCGGTTGCGATCGCGCTGGTGGCGTTGCGACCCGAGGCACAGCCAGAGGATCTTGCGGCGGCATCGGTTGACCCGGTTCCGGCCCCTGTCATCGCACCGCAGCCACAACCGCAGTCCGTTGTCGCCGCACAGCCCGTTCAGGCCGCGCCTGAACCACCCGTGCCGCAACCCGCGACAGCCGTGGTCGTCGAACAGGAAGTGACGCGGGCCGATGCCTCGCTGCTGGAATTGCGCCAGGCGGTCCAATCCGAGGAGGCCAGCCACATCCTGCGCCAATTGGCGAGTGGCAACGGTGCGCGGGCGAACGATCTGCCCCTGCTGGCCCGCCGTGTGTTGAACACCTATGGCTACCCGGTGCGCGACGGCGACCGGCTGCATGCGTTGCTGGTGTCATCGCTGGCCAATCAGAAGTCCGATGCGTATATCGACGCGCTTTTGAACACCGCCGTGGCCCGGGGCGAGTTTACGCCGCCCTTCGCGCTGGTCCGTCCTTCGGGTCGCATGGACACGAGCGCCCTGCTTCGGGCGATGGTGCGCGCGGCACGCGGCTAGGTGCCCCATCCCTCACTTTGCATTTCGCGCAGGCGTGACGCGGTGCGTTCGAACTCGAACGTGCCTTCGCCTTCGAGGTAGAGCATCTCCGGCACGGCGGCGGCGGAACAGATCAGCCGGACCCGCGCCTCGTAGAGGGCATCGATCAGGGTGACAAACCGCTTGGCCTCGTTGAAGTTGCTGCGACTGAGGCAAGGGATATCGTCGATCATCAGTGCCTTGCACGCCTCGGCGATGGCGAGGTAGTCGGCCGGTCCCAGTGGCTTGGCGCAGAGGTCGAAAAAGCTCGCCCGCCCGACGCCGTTGCGGAACCGCGGGATGGTGACGGTGCGGCTGTTCACGGTGAGGTCAAGCGGCGTGTCCGCACCGCCTGCAAGATCGGACCAGATGGCATCCATCTGCTGTCGCGCCTCGGCGTTGTGCGGTGTGAAATAGGTGGGCGATCCGGCGAGCCGGTCTTGCCGGTAGTCGGTGGGAGAGGCGAGTTCCCACACCACCATGCGGTCTTTCAGCAAGTCGATGAAGGGCAGAAACAGCTGCCGGTTCAGCCCGTCCTTGTAGAGGTCGTCAGGCACCCGGTTCGATGTCGTGACCACCACGACACCAGCGGCAAAGAGCGCCTCGAAGAGGCGTCCGACGATCATCGCATCGGTGATGTCGGTGATCTGCATTTCGTCAAAGGCCAGCAGGCGCACCGAAGCGGCGACATCAGCGGCCACCGGTGCAATTGCATCCTCGACCCCTGTCTTTCGTGCAGCGTGCATTGCGGCGTGGATCTCCTGCATGAACGCGTGGAAGTGCACGCGGCGGGCAGGCGCCTCGACATGACCGACAAAGAAATCCATCAACATGGATTTTCCGCGCCCCACACCGCCCCAGAGGTACAGGCCCCTGGGCGCTTCGGGTGCCTTGCGAAAGAGGCCTCGCTTGACCGGTGCCGACAGGGCCGAACGGATGCGCTCAAACTCGGGCAGCACGGCCTCCTGCGCCGGGTCGGCCTGTAGCGCGCCGGACGCGACAAGCGCTTGATATTCTGAAATCAAATCGGTCATGGCCGGGTCCGTCCTAGCGCGCATGGGCTATCTTGCAAAGCGGCGGATCAGTTTTTGTTGCCCGAAGCGCAGAAATCCTGATTTGACCTGTGCAAGGCGATCCGTAGTGTCAGCGCTGGAAGACGGAGACATCCCATGCAGGCACGCAGCTCTATCATGACACCGGTCCTGATTGTTGGATCGTTCATTCTCATGGTCAGTTTTGCGGTGCGAGCATCCTTTGGTGTGTTCCAGATCCCTATTGCAGACGACTTTGACTGGCTGCGCACCGAGTTCTCCATGGCCATCGCGATTCAGAACCTCGCCTGGGGGATCGGGCAACCGATCTTTGGCGCGATTGCCGAAAAGATCGGGGATCGCAAGGCAATCGTCATTGGCGCCACCACCTATGCCGCCGGTATGGTGCTGACCGCGTACTCGGTCACGCCGCTGGAACATCAACTATATGCGTGGCTCGTCGGGTTTGGTGTGGCTGGCACGGGGTTCGGTGTCATCCTTGCGGTGGTGGGGCGTGCATCCTCGGATGAAAACCGGTCAATGAGCCTTGCCATAGCGGCGGCGGCGGGCTCGGCCGGTCAGGTCTTTGGCCCGCCTGTGGCCGAATGGATGCTGACACTGATGCGTTGGCAGACCGTGTTTTTGGTCTTTGCCGCCGCACTGGCCGCCATGATCCTGACATTGCCGCTGATGCGCGCACCGGCTATGGCGTCAAAGGCCGAGCTTGAAGAGAGCATGGGGCAGGTGCTGACCAAGGCGTTCAGGGATCCGTCTTACACGTTGATCTTCCTCGGGTTCTTTTCCTGCGGCTATCAGGTGGCGTTTCTTTCGGCACATTTCCCGGCCTTTGTCGCCGAGGCGTCTGCGCCAATCATGCCTGGCAGTGTCCTGCACAACATGGGCATCACCACGATGTCAGCCCTTGGGGCGTGGGCCCTATCGGTGATCGGGTTGGCCAATATTGCGGGCACCTTGGCTGCGGGGTGGGCGGGCAAACGGTTCCCCAAGAAGTACCTGCTGGCGGGCATCTACACCGGGCGGACCGTTGTCGCGTCGCTGTTCATCCTGTTTCCCATGACGCCGGAAACGGTGATCATCTTTTCTATCGCCATGGGGTCGTTGTGGCTGGCAACCGTGCCGCTGACATCGGGTCTGGTCGCGCATATCTACGGGCTGCGCTACATGGGAACGCTTTATGGCATCGTGTTTCTCAGCCACCAGCTGGGGTCGTTCCTGGGCGTCTGGCTGGGAGGGCGACTGTATGACCTCTATGGCTCTTACACGCAGGTCTGGTGGATTGGAGTGGCCGTGGGCGCGTTCAGCGCCGTCGTGCACCTGCCCATCCGGGAAAAACCGCTGGGTCAGGCCGTAGCCGCCTAACCGCGCGAGGCGCGGATCGCCTCCAGAACCTCATCGGTGTGGGTGTAGGTCAGGCCGTGCCCGGCACCGTCAATGACCGATTGCAGGGCGTTCGGGTTCCAGTCCGCAAGGGTGTCGCGGCTGGCCAGCGGGATCACGGCATCATCGGCCGCCCAAATCGCAAGTACTGGGATACCGGCGGCGGCGATGGCCGCGTGCTCGGCCGCGAGGGGGTGCCGCAGCACGCCGCGCAGGCTGGAGAGGACAGAGGGAAAGTAGCCGCGCCGGTTCGTTTCTGCGCGCTGCTTGTCGGCGATATCCTCGACCGAACCGGGCTGATCCGCCTCGGCGGCGATGCTCTTGCGCAAAAGGGACGGATAGAGCGCGAGAAATAGCCAGTCGCCGATTACGGGCAGGTCTCGCGTGGCCTTGAGCGGGCCTGTCGTCAAATCGGTCATGCCTGCGGGTGCCAGCAGGATCAGCTGTTTGACCAGCGACGGGTATCGCGCAGCTACATGGGTCGCGATGGCCCCGCCCATGGAATAGCCGAACAGGGTCACCGGTTCGGTCACGTTCTCGTGCACGATCAGGTCATCGAACTGGGTCAGAAAAAACTCGGCGTCCTGACGCCCCATGACCGTTTCGGAATATCCGCGCCCGTACAGGTCATAGACCAGCACGCGAAAGCCCATCAGGGCCAGCCCTCTGGCCAGACCCCGCCACACAAAGGACGGTGTCGTCAGACCATGGATGCACACGGCGACGGGGCCACGTTCCGGGCCCAGCCACTGGAAATGGGTGCGGCCCTGCGACAGCAGGGCGACCTCGCCCGGGGCCTCCTTTTGCCGCGCCTCGGTCATGGGGGTGCGCATCGCCTCGATCGTCAGGGGGATTGCGATCAACCCCAGCAGTATGACGACGACCCACGTCATCGCGCCTGCCACCGGTCGAGGATATATCGGCAGGTCATCAGATCCAGATGCGCGCCCCCGCCATTCTTGAACAGCGTGATGTCGTTGGGCCGCCGGTCAAAGGCGGCAAGGTCATAGTAGTCCGCGATCAGATGGTCGCGGGTGATGGTACCGGCCTCGAGCGGGAGCTTGATTTCACCGATATGCCCCACCGTCGTGTCGTAGCTGTCAACGAAGACGCGCGCACGTTGCAGGGCGGTGTCATCCGCCTCGCGCATGTCGGGGCGGTAGGCACCGATCAGGTCAAGGTGCTGGCCCGGTTGCAGCCAGTCCCCCTTGATCAGCGGGTCCGTGGACATGGTGGCGGAAGTGACGATGTCGGCACCCCGGATGGCGGTTTCGAGGTCTTCGGCGACGTCCGTATCATGCGCCCGGGCAAAGGCTTCGGCCTTGGCGGGCGTGCGGTTCCAGACCGTGAACCGCGCTTGCGGAAAGGCGGCGGCATAGGCGGCGCGCAGGCTGGCACCGACGGTGCCCGCACCGACGATCAGGATGCTTGCGCTGTCCGGGCGGGCGAGGCGGCGCGCGGCCATGAGGCTGTCACCGGCGGTTTTCCATTTGGTCACGAGGTGAAAGTCGATGATGGCCGCCAATGTCCCCGCTGCATCGTCATAGAGGGTCACGCCGCCATTGATCATGGGCTTTCCCGCGTCCGGGTTGCCGGGGAAAACGGTGGCCGTCTTGACGGCCATACCCAGCCCGTCAATCCAGGCCGCACGGCTGAGCAATGTGTCCGGATCACGATAAAGAAACGTGTCGCCAATCTCGGCGCGGGGCAGGGCGTGGCCCGCCGCGAGCGCATCTGTCAGGCCGATCCAGTCCAGCACCGCCTCACCTTCGGCGAAGGGGATGACGGGGACGGTCACGCTGCCTCGGCCCGGGTCAGGAGCCCCTCGGCGACAAGCCGGTCGGCCCAGCCCTGCGGCCCCTCGAACAGGTGCGTGTGCCATCCGCGAGCATCTGCGGCCGCGATATTGTCCGCGCGGTCGTCGGCAAAGATCAGGGCGTCCCCGTGAAGGCCGCTGGCCTCTTCGAGCATTTCGTAGATGCGCGGGCTGGGTTTCGTGACTTTCATGTGGCCGGAGATGAAGTCGCGGTCGAAGGCCCGCAGAAAATCATAGTGGGTCGCTGCGTAATCATAGCTGCCCACCCCGAAATTCGTCAGTGAAAACACCGGGGTTCCCTTGGCCTGCAGCGCTTTCATCAAGCGGACAGAATGGTCGATCACGGGTGAGGCCATCTCGATCCAGCGGTCGTGCCACATCCGGATTTCGGCGCGCCAGTCCGGGTAGTCCTCGGCCGTTGCGTAGATCGTTTCGGTAAACGGATGCCCCTGGTCCACAAGTTCGTTCATGCCGTGCAGGTCCACGGCGTCGAACATTGCGCGGCGGCGCGCTTCGCCGATGACGCTGTCATAGAAGCGTTCGGGTTGCCACTCGATCAGCACGTTGCCGATGTCGAATACCACGGCTTTGATCGTCATCTTTTGGCGGCCCTCAGTTCCCGTTCCAATGCGTCCAGAAAACGCGATCTGTCGGCCTTGGTAAAGCCTTTGCCGCCACCCTGTCGGAATGGATCGGCCGCGCGCAGGTCTGCCATGAGGTCCCGTGTGGCCAGCACGTTGCCGATATTGGCCTGGCTGAGTGCCTCACCATTGTGTTTGATCACCCGCGCGCCTGCCTCGACGCACTTGGCGGCGAGCGGAATATCCCCGGTGACCACCACGTCGCCGTGGCCCGCGCGATCTGCGATCCACATATCCGCGATGTCCGGGCCCTCCGGAACGATCACGGTCTCGACCAGAGGGTTTTGCGACGGGCGCAATCCGCCATTCGACACGACTTTCATCGGCACTTTGTGCCGTGTGGCAACACGCTCGGCCTCGGCCTTCACCGGGCATGCGTCGGCGTCGATGTAGAGGGTCGTCACGACCAGAGATGCTCTGCATGGAAGGCGACGTGGTCTTCCATGAACGTGCTGACGAAGAAATAGCTGTGATCGTAGCCGGGTTGCATGCGGAACGTGACCTGTTGGCGACGGGCGGCAGCAGCTTCGGCCAGCGCTTCGGGTTTCAGTAGGTCGAGGAACTGATCGCTGGCCCCCTGATCGATCAGGATGGGCCCGTCAAAGCCTTTGTCGCGCATGCACAAGGTGGCGTCATGGGGCGACCAGAGGTCTTCGTTTGTGCCCAGATACGCGGTGAGTTGTTTGCGGCCCCAGTCGCTGGCCGTGGGATTGGCAATGGGCGCAAAGGCAGAGACGGACCGATACCGGCCCGGGAGCGCCATCGCCATGGTCAGCGCGCCATGCCCGCCCATGGAGTGACCTGTGATCCCCTGCCGGTCCATGTCGAGCGCGAACGTATCGGCGAGCAGGGCGGGCAGTTCCGATGTCACGTAATCCCACATCCGGTAATGCGGCGCCCAGGGCACTTCGGTCGCGTTTACGTAAAATCCCGCGCCCTTGCCCAGATCGTACGCCTCATCATCCGCCACATCGTCGCCGCGCGGCGAGGTGTCGGGAAAGCACAGGGCGATCCCGTGATCAGCAGCCCACGCCTGTGCGCCGGCCTTGGTCATGGCGTTCTCGTGGGTGCAGGTCAGACCGGACAGGTACCAGAGCAGCGGTACGGGGCCATCCTTTGCCTCTTGCGGCAGGAAGAGGCCAAAGGTCATGTCGCAGCCGCACGCGTCGGAGGCGTGGGTATAGACGCCCTGGGTGCCCCCAAAGCAGGCGTTTTCGGATTGTGTTTGCATCTTGGTCCTCCGGTTTGGTTCATCGCTACCCGGCGCGGGCGTCCGGGGCAAGTTGCGGCTGCCTCCGGCGCCGGGATTTGTCAGGCGTGGGACATCAGGGGCTGACCCACCCTATGACGGCGGTGAGGGTGACGACGCTGACGGCGGTCGAGAGCAGTATGGAGGCGGACACGCGCTGCGGGGCGACGCCGTAATGCTGGGCGAGGATGTAGACATTGCCAGCGACGGGCATTGCCGCACAGGCAACGACAACGGCAAAGGTAAAGGCGTCGAGAGGGAACAGGTATACCGCAGTCAGCGCCACGGCGACGGGGTGCAGGACCAGTTTGGCAAAGCTGAGCCAGCCTGCGATTTCGATGCGCTCGGCGCTCTTGGATGCAAGTGATGCGCCGATGGCAAAGAGCGCGCCGGGTGTGGCGGCAGCACCGAGGATCAGCAGGAAGTCATTGGCGGGCGCAGGGATGGACCATCCGGTGCTGGACCAGACAAGCCCCGCTGATATGGCGACGATCATCGGGTTCCGGATCAGGCCAAGGCCGATGGTCCGCAAGACCGACAGTGACATCCGCCCATCCCGGCTGCCGGTGATGAGGATCACGATCAGGCTGGAAAAGACGATAAGGTCGATGGACAGGATCAGGATCATCGGGCCCACGGCCGCGTCGCCCAGCAGGACGGCGAGCATGGGCAGGCCCAGAAAACCCACATTGCCGATTAC
The DNA here is from genome assembly GCA_964603315.1 of uncultured Rhodobacterales bacterium. Taxonomy (GTDB): domain Bacteria; phylum Pseudomonadota; class Alphaproteobacteria; order Rhodobacterales; family Rhodobacteraceae; genus Tateyamaria. Next base: position 2,971 of record CAZRUV010000070.1, on the reverse strand, counting down.
GCTGCACTGCGCCTCGACCGCGTTTGTCGGGATATCAAGGCGGCGCACCCAGCCCACGGCCGTTGCCAGCACATATACGGCTACCGTGCCGCTCAGATAGGCTGCGGCCAGCGCGCCATCCCAGATATGCGCAATGTCGAGCGTTGCCGCAAACCGGAAAAGCATCGCGGGCAGGGCAAAGTAGAACACGAATTTGGTCAAGGCGGCGGTTGCCGCTTCGCCGAACATATGCGTGCGTCCAGCGCCATATCCCAGGCCGATCAGCGCAAAAAAGGGCAGGGTTTTGAGGAGGATCGGAAGCATGTGGCAGGCTTACCCCGTGCGGCGTGGCGCGTCCATCTGATGGTGCCTGCGCGATTTTCCTGTCACAACTGAACAGATCGGTTTATGTTGTGGGTCTCGCGACCGGAGCCTTTATGAACGACGCCACCCCCATGGTCCGCAAGGGCCGCAAGTTTGACCAGGTGCTGGAAGGCGCCCGGACGGTCTTTATGGCCGATGGGTTCGAAGGGGCGAGCGTTGATGACATCGCGAAGGCGGCCGGCGTCAGCAAGGCGACGCTTTACAGCTATTTTCCCGACAAGCGGCTCTTGTTTGTCGAGGTGGCCACGCAGGAATGCGACCGTCAAAGCCAGGCCGCGCTCGACATTATCGACATGACGGGTCCGCCGCGGGATGTTCTGGCGCAGGCGGGGCGGCATTTCGTGCGGTTCCTCACCTCCAAGTTCGGCCAGCAGATCTTTCGGATCTGCGTGGCGGAATCCGACCGGTTTCCCGAGATCGGGCGCGCCTTCTACCAGTCCGGTCCGCAGCGGATGCGCACCGAAATGGGCGCCTATTTTCAAGGGGCGATCGCCCGCGAAGAACTGGCCATCGAGGACATCACGCTGGCCACGGATCAGTTCGGCGAACTGTGCAAGGCGGATATCTGGCCGCGGCTGATGTTCGGTGTGATCACAGAGGTGAGCGACGCGGATATCGACCGGGTGGTCGATGGTGCGGTCGAGACGTTCATGGCGCGCTACGGCGCCTGATTTCCTGTTGCGCTGACTCGACTTGAGGCACGACTCGCCCTAGGTTCGCGTCTGGAACAAAATGTGAACATTTATGTCTGATCGCCGTATCCTGTCCATCTGGTTTCCCCGGTTGGGGGCCGAACGCCTGATCCGGCGGCAACCGCTGCTGGCGGATCAGCCTGTGGCCGTGGTCGAAGAACAGCAGAACATGCAGCTTATCACATCCTTGAACGGTGTTGCGCAGGCGGCCGGGTTGCAGATCGGTCAACCGGTGCGGGATGCGCATGCGATGTGCCCGGGCCTCATGACCTATCCGCGCAGCGGACCGGCTGAGCTGCGCTTTCTGGAGGCGTTACAGCGCTGGGCCGGCAAGTTTTCCCCCTGGGTCGCGCCCGAGGATGGGGATGCGCTGGTGGTGGACCTGACGGGGTGCGCGCATCTCTTCGGGGGTGAGGCCAGGCTGATGCAGGTGGTCGAAGAGGATTGCACCGACCTCGGTCTGAGCGTGGCGTTGGGGCTGGCGGATACGCGCGGCGGGGCCTGGGCGCTGGCGCGCTTTGCCGGGCGCGCCGCCGGGTCGGACCGCAGCGGCGACGCGATTGATCAGGAGGCGCGCGCCACACGGTCGCGGGCGGGCAAGCGGCGTCACTGGACCAAGGGGGGCGCGGCCCCGGCCGTGCAGACGCAAGCGGCTGATGTCACACGGATTTCGCCGCCCGGACAGACATATGGCGCGCTCAGCCCCTTGCCCATTGCGGCCCTGCGGCTCGAGCCTGAGGTAACGACGCAACTGGCCCGCCTTGGCCTGCGCCGGGTGGGCGACCTGCTGGGTCAGCCAAGGGCGTCGCTGGCGCGGCGGTTCGGACGGGGGCTGGTGCTGCGGATGGATCAGGCGATGGGCAGCGCGCCCGAGCCCGTGTCCCCGGCGCGCGCGCCGGACCACTTTGCCGTTCGCATGACATTGCCCGACCCGATCGGGCTGGCCGAGGACGTGATGGCGGCCATCGACCGGCTGCTGCCGCGCCTGTGCAAGACCCTGGAAGACAAGGGAAAAGGGGCGCGACGGGTGCGGCTCGAAGCATATCGCAGCGACCATGCGGTCGAGGCGGTGGAGGTGGGGCTGGCCCGGCCCAGCTTTGATCCGCACCGCATTCGCCCGCTGCTGGAGATGAAGATCGAGGCGATTGATGCAGGCTTTGGCATCGACATGATGCGGCTGGTGGCAGTGCAGGTCGAGCCGGTGCATGACGTGCAGGCCGTGGGGCACATGCAGGCGGGCGAAGCGGTGCGCAAGCGGCTGGCCGGCGCCAATGCGCTGGACGATCTGATGGGACGGCTGGGCGCGCGCGTGGGGCTGGACACGATCCGCCGTTATCATGCAGCGGACAGCCATATCCCTGAAAAGTCGCATAAAATCCTGGCCGCTGCCTGGTCTGAACCGCATGAGGGCCCGTGGCCCAAGCCGACCAACCCCCGGCCGATGCTGATGTGGCACCCTGAACCGGTGCACGCCCCCGCAACCCCGCGCCTGCCCGAAACCTTTCGATGGCGTGGCCGCGACTTGCAGCGGCTCAGGGCCATCGGGCCAGAGCGCATCGCCCCGGAATGGTGGCTGGACGACCCCAACTGGCGGTCGGGCACACGGGATTACTGGGTGACGGACACCGAAGACGGCCAGCGGCTGTGGCTGTTTTATGCACATGGGGGGACCATGTCGCCGGGGTGGTTCTGTCAGGGGTCCTTCTGCTGAGAGGGAGCGTACGCGCAACACTTTGGACGGCAGGCGCCGCGGAGGGCGGTTAACGCCATGAAACACTGGGGTTTGGCGGGTCACAACCCGTACACAGGGCGTACACAGGCTGTACACAGTCTGTATGACTTTGGGGTTAGAGCCGGGGGTTAACAGACCGCACGGTGAGGATTGTTAACCGTCAGTAAATGTCTCAGATGCGGAC
>CAZRUV010000069.1:0-18570 GCA_964603315.1 uncultured Rhodobacterales bacterium | reverse complement strand
TTCGCGTCGTGCTTCTCCACGATCTCGGCGAAGCGGCGGGCAAAGCGTTCGTCTGCCTTGGCTTTCTGTTCCAGCACGTCGCGGGCAAAGACCATCTGGTCTTCGTGCGCCTCTAGCATGTCGGCCATCCGCTGGTTCGTCGCGGCACCGATGCCGGCCATGGCGGTCTGTGCCTCTTGGTCGGTCTTGACCCCGATTTCGTTGATGCGGTGGGCGACGTCCTGTTGCTGGGCCGTTTTCAATGACTTGGTCAGCGCATCATAAAGCACCACACGCTGCTTGGTGTCTGTCTGCAGCTTGTTGATCAGCACCATCTGCGTGGCCGCCTGGTTCTGCAGCGAATCCACCCATGTCTTGCCCTTTTCGATATAGCGTTCGAGGGTCTGTGACTTGGCCAGTTTGACCTGCTCTTCCTGCACCATTTCGTTGTATTGCTTGTTCATATCCGCCAGTTCGGTTTCCAGCGCCGTGCGCGCGGCGGCGTCGGTTTCCGAGGCGATCTTGTTTTCCAGCGCGATGATCTTGGGGTCCATCGCCTTGATCTCTTCCTGCAGGGACGACAGCTCCTGCACGGTAAATTCGCGCTCATCCAGCGTTTCGGTCAGGTTGCCTTCGACCTTGGTCTTCTGCTCTTCAAGCACATTCAACTGCCCTTCGAGCAATTGCACGATCACGTCGGATTTGCTGATCAGGTCCTGCAGCTTGTCGTCAATCGACGCCGTCCGGATACGCTCCTGCCGCATGCTTTCGGATTTCGCCTTGGCAAAGATGCCGACAAAGCTCTCCCAGCCCGTCTTGGAGCGGATCTCGTCAAAGTCCTTGGAAAAGGCCGAGGTCACATCATCCAGACCCATGATCAGTTCGGCGATGTTCGAATTCATCAGGTCCGTGTGGGCATGAACATCGTCCAGCGAGGCGTTTTCGATGTCGAGCGAGATGTCCGTCCCCTCTTTCATCTTTTCGCGCGCCGTGGCGATGCGACTGGTCAGTTCGGCGATCTTTGCCTGCGCTTCTTCAACCTGCGCCTGAGATTCCCGGACCTGCGTATCGAAATCAGCCATCAAACTCTCCCTCTTTATCAATGCGTTGAAGCATATATAGGTAATGTAACGAGGATTTACATCATGTAACCCCGGAATTCCCGCGAAGTGTTGCAAATGCTCATGCCAATGAAAAGCGCGCGCATGGGGTTTTATCGCCTGATCGCACGGGTTAGGGAATTGAACACAGTTCAGGGAGCATTTCATGGCCAAAGCCGCCCAGGAACGCCGCAAGGCACTGCGGGACACGCTGATCGATCTGGCAGAGGCGGAGGTCGAGACCAACGGCATCGCCGCGATCAAGGCACGCCCGCTGGCGCAGGCCGCCGGTTGTTCGGTGGGCGCGATCTACAATGTCTTTGGCGATCTGGACGATATCCTCATCGCGGTGAACGGACGCACGTTTCGCAAGCTGGGTCAGTTCGTCGCCCAATCACTGGAGGGCAAGGACGACCTGCCCCCGACAGAGCGTCTTGTGGCAATGTCCTATGCCTATCTGGACTACGCCGCGACCCATCCGCGCTTGTGGCGGGCCTTGTTCGACGTGCAAATGTCCACCGATATGGAAGTCCCGCATTGGTATCTGGACGAATTGGGCCGTCTGTTCAGTTACATCGATGGCCCCGTGCAGGAGTGCTTTCCGGAGATGAGCCGCGACGAGGTTTCGCTGATGACGCGGGCACTGTTCTCGTCAATCCACGGCATTGTCCTGCTGGGCCTTGAAAACCGCATCTCGGGCGTGCCCCGCGATCAGATGCGCAACATGATCGCCTTGATCCTGCGTTCCTCAACAGGAAACAGATAGTTTTTGAACGTCGTTCATTTTTACCTTGAACGTCGTTCATGCACTCCCTATCTCCATTCCTGAACAACGTTCATGGAAGGAGACAAAGGATGCTCACGACGTTCAAGACACTGTTTGCAGGCGCCAACGCCCGCGCGGAAGAGCGGCTTCGGGATGTATATGCGATCGAACTGATCGATCAGAAAATCCGCGAAACAGAGGCGCAGGTGCACGCTGCCAAGTCGACCTTGGCCAGCCTGATCCAGCGCAAACGGTCCGAGCAAAAGCTACTCGACATGCTGCGCACGCGCATCGCGTCGATCATGGATCGTGCACGCGCAGCCGTAGAGGCGGGCCAGGACACACTGGCGCAAGAGGCGGCACGCGCCGTTGCCGAGATGGAGAATGAATGCACCGTCAGACAGGGCACGATTGACCGGCTGGAGGCGCAGGTCACGCGGTTGCAATCGTCTGTCGAGGCGGGGCATCGCCGGGTTGTCGACCTCAAGCAGGGCGCGATGCAGGCCCGCGCAATGCGCCGCGAACAGACGATGCAATCAAGGCTGCACACCACATTGCAGGGGACGTCCGCAGCGGACGAAGCGCAAGACCTGATCGACCGCGTGATCGGCAAGGACGATCCGCTGGAACAGGCGCAAATCCTGGCCGACATCAATGCAGGCCTGAACCATACCGGGCTCGAAGACCGCATGGCCGCCGAAGGATTTGGCGACGCGACCAAGGTGACCGCGGCCGACGTGCTGGCCCGTCTCAAGACCTGATCCCGAAACCCACCTTTCAACCCAAAAGATCCAACCGGAGAAAAGACAATGCAATCGCACAAACCCGACAATTCGCTGATCATGTTCGTCAACGGCGCAGGCGTGGTCATCGCCTATGTCATGCTGGGCCTGTCCCTGTGGCTGTCGACAGATGTCCCACTGGCCACCAAGGGCTACTGGGGCATCGGCATCCTGATGCTGACCCTGAGCCTTGTGAACTTTGTCAAATACCGCTTCGACAACCAGTTGCGCATGGACCGCGTCAGCCAGATCGAAGAGGCGAAAACCGAAAAGCTGCTGTCGGAATATGTGGGCGACGTCAAGGACGCTGCCTGATCGACCAGCTACTTTTCGACCAGGGGGGCCGTGCATCGCTGCGCGGCCCTTTTTTCGCTTTTCCGCCCTGTGCATCAGATGCTAACGATTGGCCCGGACCGTGGGCGATGGCGTCGCCGGGGCATGGCCCTTGTCCGTTTTACCCTCCTGCACGCCGGGACGCATCATCGGGAGATGGGCGGCCCTCTCCCCCACAAAGGAGACGCAGGATGGCATGGTCACCGGACAAAACCGAAGTCAAAAGCTGGAACGAGTGGGACACCCTGCGCCACGTGATCGTCGGACGCGCGGACGATTGCCATATCCCGCCAGAGGAACCTGCACTTGATGCCAAAGTGCCCGAAGACAGCGACATGCGCGGGCAATGGGGGCGGCGCCCGCAAGAGATGATCGACCGCGGCAATGAGCTGCTGGACCAGTTCGCAGACCAGTTGCGCGCCCGCGGCATCCGCGTGGACCGGCCTGACAGCATCGACCATGCGCTGCCCGTGACCACGCCCGACTTTCACACCGACAGCCAGTTTGGCTGCATGCCGCCGCGCGACGTGCTGCTGACCGTGGGGCACGAGATCCTTGAGGCGACGATGTCTTATCGCTGCCGCTGGTTCGAATACCTGAACTACCGCCCGCTTCTGCAGCGCTATTGGGAGGAAGATCCGAATTTCCGCCACGAGGCGGCGCCCAAGCCGCGCCTGACCGATGCGGATTACCATCCTGACTATCTCAGCGACAAAATCGGCGTGGAAAAGCGCCTGCAATGGGCGGCGGAAAAGTTCTTTGTCACCACCGAAGAAGAACCCTTGTTCGATGCCGCCGACGTGCTGCGCTTTGGCAAGGATCTGGTCGTGCAGCACGGGTTCACCACCAACCTCAAGGGGATCGAGTGGCTGCGCCGACATTTTCCGGACCATCGCGTGCATACCGTGAACTTTCCCGGTGACCCGTACCCGATCCACATCGACGCAACCTTTACGCCGCTGCGGCCCGGTCTGATCCTGAACAACCCGCAGCGCCGCCTGCCCGAAGACCAGCGCGGCCTCTTTGAAAAGAACGGCTGGGAGATCGTGGATGCGGCACAGCCTGCGCACAACACGCCGCCGCCGCTGTGCTATTCGTCCACATGGCTCAGCATGAACGTGCTGGTGCTGGACCCCAAAACCGTCTGTGTCGAGAAGTCAGAGGTCTATCAGGCCGAGCAGATGGACAAGCTGGGGATGGAAGTGGTCGAGGTCGACCTGCGCGACGCCTATGCCTTTGGCGGCGGGCTGCATTGCTGCACGGCGGATGTGTACCGCGACGGGGATTGCGAGGATTATTTCCCGGTTCAGTAGGGCTTTCCTTGTCGGCGGGCGCGGTCTAGCGTCCCGCCAACACCAGAAAAGGAGTCGCCCCATGTCCATCGACGCCCGTCTTGCCGATCTCGGTGTCACATTGCCTGACGCACCGGCCCCAGCCGCAAACTATGTGCCGTTCGTACAGGTTGGCGACATCGTCTATGTGTCGGGCCAGATCTCGAACGGGCCTGATGGGCTGATCACCGGCAAGCTGGGCGCCGACATGGAAGTGGACGCGGGCGCGGCGGCCGCAAAGACCTGCGCGATCAGCCTGCTCGCGCAGGTCAAGGCCGCCTGCGGCGGCGACATCGACCGGCTGGTGCGGGTGGTCAAATTGACCGGGTTCGTGAATTCGACCGCCGATTTCACCAACCAGCCGCAGGTGATCAACGGGGCTTCGGATTTTCTGGTCGAGGCATTGGGCGATGCGGGCCGCCACAGTCGTTCTGCCGTATCCGCAGCGGCCCTGCCCCTTGGCGTCGCCGTCGAGATCGAGGGGGTCTTTCAGATCAAATGACCCTGCCCGCCGCCTTTATCGACACGCCTCTGGCGCACCGTGCCCTGCACGACGTCACCGATGGCCGCCCCGAGAACAGCCGGGCGGCGATCCGGGCAGCGATGGCGCATGGCTACGGTATCGAGATTGACCTGCAACTCAGCATCGACGGCGCGGCGATGGTGTTTCATGACTACAGCCTCGAACGATTGGCGGACGGCGCTGGACCCGTGTCCGTCCAGACAGCGGCCCAGCTGTCCGCGATCCCGCTCAAGGGCGGCGATGAAGGCATCCCGACACTGTCCGAAGTGCTCACCCTTGTGGGCGGCTGCGTGCCACTGCTGATCGAGCTCAAGGATCAGGATGGGGCGATGGGTCCGTCAGGTGGCCCGCTCGAAGTGGCTGTGACCCATGCGCTTGCGGACTATGACGGCCCCGTTGCGCTGATGTCGTTCAATCCGCACAGTGTCGCGCGCCTGGCCGACCTGTGCCCGGATGTGCCGCGCGGGTTGGTCACGAGCAGCTATGACTACGACACCTGGCCACTCAGCCCCGAGGTTTGCGACACCTTGCGCACCATCCCGGACTACGACCGTGTCGGGGCGTCCTTTATCAGTCACGAGGTGGCGGACCTGGACCGCCCGCGTGTGGCTGAGTTGAAGAAGGCGGGCGCGCGCGTCCTGTGCTGGACCGTGAAATCGCCCGAAGCAGAGGCAGAAGCGCGCAAAGTTGCCGAGAATGTGACCTTTGAAGGCTACATGGCCGCCCATCCCGGTTGATCTGACGGCAGACTGGTCCACATTCAGACGCTCTGGCCCCCTACAGGAACCCGCCCTTGTCCGCGCAAGAGATCGAAATTCGCGTATCGTCCAGGATTGCCGACATCGGAGAAGCCGAATGGGACGCCTGCGCCTGCCCGGAGGCGGCCGAGGGTGGCGCGCCGATTGACCCGTTCACCACCTACCGTTTCCTGAGCGCGCTGGAAGAGAGCAACTCGGTCGGGCCGGGCACGGGCTGGCAACCGCAATACCTGCAGGCCATGGCGCAAGGGCAGACCATTGGCGTAGCGCCCATGTATGCGAAAGGTCACAGTCAGGGCGAATACATCTTTGACCACAACTGGGCCCACGCGCTGGAACGCGCGGGCGGGCGATACTATCCAAAGCTGCAAATCGCCGTCCCCCACACGCCCGCAACCGGGCGGCGCCTGCTGACCCATCCCGACTTTCCCGAGGCGGGGATGTCCGCCCTCGTACAAGGCGCGGTGCAACTGGGCGAACAGAACAGGCTCAGTTCGCTGCACATTACCTTTTGCACCGAAGTCGAACGGCATGCCGGGGCGCAGATGGGCCTTTTGCCGCGGACCACGCAGCAGTTTCACTGGCTGAATGGCGGGTACGACACCTTTGACGATTTCCTTGCCTCGCTCTCCAGCCGCAAGCGCAAGAACATCCGAAAGGAGCGCAGGCAGGCGCAGGATTTTGGCGGAACGATCCACACCTTTTCCGGCGACGACTTGCGGCCGGAACACTGGGATGCGTTCTGGGAATTCTACCAGGACACGGGCGCGCGCAAATGGGGCACACCCTACCTCACCCGCCGGTTCTTTGACATTGCGCAGGACAGGCTGCGGGATGACATGGCACTGGTGCTCGCCGAACGGGACGGGCGTTACGTGGCCGGAGCGCTGAACTTTGTCGGGCGCGAGACGCTTTTCGGCCGGTACTGGGGGTGCGTCGAACACCATCCCTGCCTGCATTTCGAGCTGTGCTACTACCGCGCCATCGACATCGCTATCGCGCGCGGTCTGGCCCGTGTCGAGGCGGGCGCGCAGGGCGAACACAAGCTGGCGCGCGGGTATCTGCCGACGCAGACCCATTCGCTGCACTGGATCGCGGATCCGGGTTTCGCCGATGCCATCGCGCGTTATCTTGAGGCAGAGCGGGAGGCCATCGAAGAAGAAATCGAGGTCCTCACCGCGTATGGCCCCTTTCGCAAGGCAAATATCGAGGAACAGCAATGACCGAGAAACTGAGCGACGAGACCCGCGGCCCCCTGCTGGACCCGCTGATGGCCACAGGCTGGGCCATGGTCGAGGGACGGGATGCGATCCGGAAGACCTTTGTCTTCAAGGATTTCGTCGAGGCGTTTGGCTGGATGGCACGTGCGGCGATCTGGGCAGAGAAATGGGACCACCACCCGGAATGGTCCAATGTTTACAAAACGGTAGAAGTCACGCTCACGACCCATGATGTCGGCGGGCTGAGTGCGCTGGACGCCAAACTTGCGCGCAAACTGGACAGGCTGGCCGACGCGTAGTGGCACGGGCGCGCAGCGGCGGCGGCCCACCGGACGCCTCAGATCATTCCGTTTCGTTTTCCCGCACGACGATGACCTCTACCCGGCGATTGGCCTGCCGGCCTTCCGGTGTGAGATTTGACGCTTTCGGGGCGAGATAGCCCATCCCCGCCGCCTCGATGCGGTCGGGATCGACCCCATAGGTTTCGACCAGACGGGACCGAACGGCAGCGGCCCGCGCGCGCGACACATTGATGTTGGCATCAAGGCCGCCCTCGGTATCGGTGTGCCCGACAACGGCGATCTGCAGGCCGGGGCGGTCCTGCATGAGGGTGGCAAGGTCTGCCATCTCGGGCGACGGCGTGTCCGACAGGGTCGTTGTGCCGACCGCAAAGTCGATGCTCGTCATTGCAGCCGAACCGGTGCTCAGCAATCGGTCGACAAAACTCGACACCGGTGGCGCCGGAATTTCAGCGGTCGCAGGCTGACCTGTCGGCGTGGCCGGGCTATCGCCGACCGACACGACCTGCAAATAGCCTGCGCTTTGCGAGGCACTGGCCAGAAGCATGACTGCGGCCGCCCCATCCACGCTGCGGGCGGACACAAAGTGGTAGTCGCGGATGTTGACGTACATGTTGGGCGCAGGCAGCACATCGATCGCAAAGCGAAAGTCAAAGCCGCCGCAACTGTCCTGATCGCAATCCAGCAGGATCTCGTACCCGGCGGCGGCCACCTGCGCACGCAGGGGCGCAAGGAATTGAAGCGGTGTCAGACCCGGGCTGGCAAGGCGATAGGTGCGGTGCTGTACCGGGCCTTCGAACGCCACGGTTTCGAGACCGGAGGCCGTGTATGGCGCAACAGGCACGGTGACCTGCCCCAGTGCGCTGTCGCGGGCCGCAGTCTGGCGCGCCGCTTGCGGCAGATCAAGCTGCAGGGCAAGGACCGGCGGCGCAAGCAGTGCCAGGGCGAGGGTTGCAAGCCGCAACACCGCCCTACCGGGCCTGTCCGTGATATTCCGGGTTGGGACGCATGGCCGTCGCAGAGGCAACCCGGTTCGACATATTGAAAAAGCCCGCAACATTGGCGAGGTCCCAGATGTCCCGGTCGCTCAGGCCGTGGTCGCGCAGGCCCTGCCTGTCTGCTTCTGAAATCGTTGCGGAGGCGAGCGTGATCTTTTCGGCAAAGGCAAGCATGGCTCGCATGCGGGCATCCACATCGGCGACCCGCCAGTTTGTCACGAGGGCTTCGCCCAGGCTCGGGTCACCGGACAGCTGCCGCACCGCCGCGCCATGCGCCACAAGGCAATAGTGGCAGCGGTTGGTCGCGGAAACGACAACCGCCACCATTTCGCGTTCGAGCTTGGTCAGCCCGCTGTCACCCAGCATCAGGTCATTGTAGAGCGCGGTAAAGGCGTTGAGCTTGTCGATGTCGAAGGCATGGGCGCGCAGGACGTTCGGCACGAAACCCAGCTTTTCGTCACAGATGTCGAAATAGCGCTGCGTGGCCTCGGGCAGCGGGTCCACCATGGGCAGGTCGAGGCCGGTCGGCTGGTCGGTCATATGTCCTCCGGGTGCGTGCGGTAATGATACCCACAGACATGGGCAAAACCCAACCGCTGATAGAGCGCGTTGGCGGGTGCATTGGCCTTGGTGCACAGAACGCTGATCGTGTGCGCGCCGTTCTCTGCCGCCCAGAAGGCGGCCCGCCGCATGATCCAGCCCGCAACGCCCTTGCGCCGTTGGTGCGGCAGCACTTCGACGGCATGCACCATCGCGATGCCGTCATGCAATCCGACAAACGCCGTGCCCGCGGGTTTGTCGTTGTGACGCGCGAGGATGGCGGTTTTGCACGCGGCCCGGCGCATCACGTCAAGGCGTGCAGGTCCGATGCCACCTGCGGCCCATATCTCGGCCATGATCGCCAGCGGTTCCCACACCGCAAAGGCCGTGACGCGCGGGATGGGTGTGTCCGTCAGCAACGTGACCGGCGCGGCATACAGGTTTACCGGATCGACAATCGCGTAGCCGCGCGCTTGCAGCGCCGCATCTAGTGCGTCCTCCCCGGGGCGCAGCATGAACAGCCGGTCCTGCGCCAGCGCCTGCATCTCGGTTTCTGCCTGCGGGATGTCTGCGTCAGGCCTCTCGGCCGTGGCCGCCGACACACGTTTGCCGCCGCCAGCGCCGTCCCGGATCGTCCACGCCCCTGCCCGCCACGACCGCGCCGGAGGCCATGTGCCCTCCACCGCGTCAAGAAGCCGGGCCGGATCAGTCATTCCGGGAAGGCTGCGTTCAGCTGGTCGATGGCGGCATCCACCTGTCCGGCATCAACGCCGCGGATCACCACGTTGGACCCATAGCGCCCATCCTTCTGAAACGGGTACGATCCGATGCTGAGGTCGGGATGCGCAGCGGCGAGGGCGCCAAGTGGCCCGGCAATGTCACCTTCGCCGCGATCAATGCGCAGCGTGCGCGAGACCAGCGGCTGACCTCCGGTCAGCGTGGGCAACACGGTGGCGACCATGGCCTGAAAGACCGACGGGACACCGGCCATCACGTGGACATTTCCCATGGTAAAACCGGGTGCGGCGGAAACGGGGTTTTCAATCAGCGCCGCACCGTCGGGAATGCGCGCCATACGCAAGCGTGCCTCGTTCAAGTCTGTCCCTGCCCGTTCATAATGCGCGGCGAGAATGCTGCGGGCATCCTCGCGTATGTCGATCGGGGACCCAAAGGCGTCCGCGATACAATCCGCCGTTATGTCGTCATGGGTCGGACCAATGCCACCTGAGGTGAACACATGGTCGTAAAGCTCCGACAGAACCTGTACCGCCAGAATGATCGCCGCGCGGTCATCGCTGACAACGCGCACTTCCTTCAGGTCGATGCCGACATCGGTCAATTGTCCGGCCAGATGGTGCATGTTGGCATCTCGCGTGCGGCCCGACAGAATCTCGTCTCCGATGACCAGCATCGCGGCGGTGGGGTTGGTCATGCGGCCCTCCTTGAGCATCTTCCAGATGAGGTATAGGCCCGGCCTCATGCGCTTTCAAACCGATCTTGTGCCCGCTACGCTTGTGCGACGTTACAAACGCTTCCTCGCGGATTGTACGCTGGACGATGGGCGCACCGTGACAGCGCATTGCGCCAATCCCGGTTCGATGATGGGTCTGGCCGAGCCCGGCACGCGCATCTGGCTGGAACCCAATGACGACCCGAAGAAAAAGCTGAAATTCGGCTGGCGGTTGGTTGAACACGGGGATGGGCATTTCACCGGCGTCGACACATCCGTGCCCAACCGCGCCCTCCGCGCAGCCCTGGAGGCGCAAGGCGTGCCGCATCTTGCGGCCTACACCACGGTGAAACCCGAGCAGAAATACGGGCAAAACAGCCGCATCGACTTTCTGTTGCAAGGTGCGGGCCTGCCAGACGCCTATGTCGAGGTCAAATCGGTCACGCTATCCCGGATGCCGGGCTTGGCCGAATTTCCGGATTCCGTGACGGCACGCGGCGCCAAGCATCTGAGCGAACTGGCGACGATGGTCGCGGCAGGTCACAGGGCGGTCATGCTCTATCTGGTGCAACGGACCGACTGCACGCGGTTCTCGCTGGCCGCCGACATCGACCCGGCTTATGCAACGGCCTACCGCGCGGCAAAGGCGGCCGGGGTGGAAACGATCTGCCTCGGCACCCATATCACGCCAAAGAGCATCGATATTGCTGCACCGCTGGATGTGATCATTTGACAACTGGTGGCGGAACGCGCTGCGGTGCAGTATATAGTCGAGACACACGCGCAAAATGATGGAGCGCTCTGGTGAGACACGAAACCCGCGGCCGCCTGACCAAAGACGGAATCCGCATCTACGACCCAGCTGACTTTGCCGGTATGCACGCGGCAGGGGCACTTGCGGCCTCCATCCTTGATGCCATGAGCGATCAGGTCTTCCCCGGTCAGACGACAGGCAAGATCGACGAGATCATCACCCAGATGGTCGAGGAGGCAGGCGCAAAATCAGCGACCATCGGGTACAAGGGTTACAAACACGCCAGCTGCATCAGCGTAAACCACGTGGTCTGTCACGGCATTCCCGGGGACAAGCTGCTGAAGGATGGCGACATCCTCAACATCGACGTCACCGTGATCGTAGATGGCTGGTATGGCGACACGTCCCGCATGTATGTGGCGGGCAAGCTGCCCCGCAAGGCCGAGCGGCTGATCGAGGTGACGCATGACGCGCTGATGCGCGGCATCGAAACGGTGAAGCCCGGCAACACGTTTGGCGACATCGGCCATGCGATCCAGAGCTTTGTGGAAAGCCACCGCATGTCGGTGGTGCGCGATTTTTGCGGCCACGGTCTGGGTCAGGTGTTTCACGCACCGCCCAACGTGCTGCACTACGGTCGACCCGGCACAGGTGCGGTACTGGAACCGGGTATGTTCTTCACCATCGAGCCGATGGTGAACCTCGGCCGCCCCGAGACCAAGACATTGTCGGATGACTGGACTGCGGTCACGCGTGACAAATCCCTGTCGGCGCAGTTCGAGCATTCGGTTGGTGTCACGGAGACCGGTGTCGAGATTTTCACGCTCTCACCCGCAGGCACGTTCCACCCGACCTACCAGCGCTGACCTGTTCCGCCCTTTCCAGCCTTTCGTTTTCCTTTTCAAAGGCTTGTCATGTCATGCACCCACATCTCTGCGTCGGGTTCATGCGATGCGCGCGTCCCGTCGGTGACCGCGCCCAGCCGCCTTGCCACCGCCTGTGACCGCCCGTTGTTCCGGTCGATGTAACTGTAGAGACGGTCCAACCCCAACGCGCCCCCGGCCCAGGATTTCACAGCCCGTGCCGCTTCGGTGGCGTAGCCTTTTCCTTCCGCGCCTTCGAACAGGTGCCATGCCAATTCCGTGTCCGGCCATCCGGCATGTTTGATCAAGCCGACGCGGCCAACAGGTTGGGTGGTGTTTTGCTCGACAAGGGTGAAAAAGCCGAAACCATGCCAATGCCAGTGTCCAATCCCGGCCAGAAACCCGAACCATGCCTGTTCGGCGGTGATCGTTTCCCCTTGCGCCAGCATCGACGGCGCGCTGGTCATGAAACGCGTAAACGCGGGCAAGTCATCGCTTTCCGGCCCCCGCAAAACCAATCGGTCGGTGGTCAGGACAGGTGCCGTCGTGAGGTTGTGCATCACAAACATACCGCTCGCAGCGTCTGGGTCACCGCCTGCATAGCGAACGAGGGCGCATAGCGAAACACGGCGTTTGTGACGGTCTGCGAACGTACGCCGTCAAAAAAAATGCCCCGATGTGCGTGGGGCACACCGGGGAAGGTCAACCGAGGGAGGTTGGTTGGAAGCTTACCAGTCGGAGGGACCCTTGTCGGCGAATGCGTGGACAAGAAAGTCGATAAAGGCGCGTACCTTGGGTTGTGTAAAGCGGCCCGGCGGATAAACGGCATAGATGCCCTGCGTTTCCATCGGAAGATCGGGGATCGCGTCCTGAACAAGGCCCTTTTCCATCGCTTCGGCGTAAAGGAAGCTGGGCAGATAGGCGATGCCAAGGCCCGAGATGGCCGCGTTCAGAAGGGATTGCCCGTCATTCACGCTCAGCCAGCCAGCGGTCCGCACCTGACGTTTCTCGCCCGATGGCGCGGTCAGTTTCCACACATTGCCCGAGGATTGGTTCGAATAATGCAGGAGCTTGTGTTCGTTCAGATCGTCGATCTTTTCGGGGCGGCCGAATTTGGCGAAGTAGTCCGGGCTCGCGATCATCCGTTTGGTCGTTTCGGTCAGCTTGCGGGCGCGCAGCGTGCTGTCTTCCAGTTCGCCAATGCGAACGGCCATGTCGAACCCTTCGGAGATCAGTTCGACATAGCGATTGTTGAGCACCATGTTGACGGTGATATCGGGAAATTCCTCAAGAAAATCAGACAGAACGGGCGACAGGTGGTTCACGCCGAAATCGGTTGCCACGGAGATGCGCAAAAGGCCCGAAGGGGCGGATTGCATCGAGGTCACCAGCGCATCCGCTTCGCCTGCGTCATTCAGCACACGACGGGCGCGGTCGTAGTAAGCCAGGCCGATCTCGGTCGGGCTGACACGACGGGTCGTCCGGTTCAGCAAGCGTGCGCCCAGACGCGCCTCCAGCGACGAGACATGCTTTGAGACGGCAGATTTCGAAATCCCCATCTTCTTGGCCGCGTCGGTGAACCCGCCCTGGTCAACCACAGTGGCGAAGGCTTCCATTTCTGTAAGGCGGTCCATTGCCGGCCCTTTCGTTAATCTACTCGAGGGGCAGGTATGCGGGTCAATCTGGGCAAGATCGGGGCACGGATGAGATAATATCGGGGTGATTGCCGGGATCGTTCATAACCCGGAAACGGCGAGCGCGGGCGCGAGGCGACATTAGATGTTGTTTTTGATCGCTCCAGCCCGTTTCCTGAGGACACGCCGCCCTGGAGATATTCGACATGTCACCCCGCAAACTCTACCTGGGTCCGCTGACGGACAATCGGCGGTGGGACTTGGTCACTATTCGCCCGGACGATGTGATGGTTGTCACACCGCCCAAATGCGGCACCACGTGGATGCAAACCATTGTCGCCCTGCTGCTGTCCGGCGACCCGGACGTCGAAACAGAGCTTTCGGTCAGGATGCCATGGGTCGATATCCGCATCCGCGAGATGTCCGAAGTCGCCGAACGGCTGGAGGCGATGCCCCACCGGCGCAGCATGAAAAGCCACACGCCCATGGACGGCCTCCCGCTGGATGATCATGCGCAGTACCTGTGCGTGTTCCGCCACCCGCTGGATGCGCATTTTTCCTACCGCAATCACGTACGCAACATTCCCATTACATGGTTCAACCACTGGTATCCCGAAGACGATACGGACGGTATCACGTTTCGCCGGTTCCTTGATGGTGGACCGGAAGGGTTCGATGGTGACGCGATGCCGCTGGCGCACATCCTTCGCCACTACCAAGCCGCACGCGCATTGGCGGAGCGGCCAAATGTGGCGCTCTTTCATTATGCGGACATGACCAGGGATTTGCCCGGCACGTTCAATCGCCTCGGCGGACTGTTGGGCGTGTCTTGCGATGAACAGCTGCTTGAACAGCTCATCGAGGCGGCAACCTTCGACCACATGAAGCAGAATGCAGAACGCTACGCCCCGTCGGGCGGCAAGGGCTTTTTCAAATCAGACAGCGACTTTTTTCAAAGCGGCAGCAGCGGCAAATGGCTTGGTCAGCTCACCGATCAGGAAATGGCGGCCTATGACGCGATGATGGACGCGCATCTGACCAGCACCGAGCGGGCATGGCTGGAGCACGGCGGCATAGCGCCTGATGCGCAGACATAGCCTGCGAGGGCGCATGCCTCAGATCGTGTCGCCGACGCTCCAGCTTTGGAACGCGTCCGCTTCTGTCTGCAATGGTTCCTGATCCTGCCCGCCGATCAGCAGGTATCCAAAGCCGGGCGTGTTCCAGCGGGCCAGTTCCATGCCTTGCGCGGCGTCCATGCTGACAGGTTTGCCGTCAGGCCCCGCCGGTATGATGCATAGCGCCACCGGCGTGCCGTCTGCACGCTGGAAGGCCAGTTGCACCAACGGCTTACCGTTGAAGCCCAGCACCTGCGCACGCTTGAACGTGAGGCCCTCAACCTCCGGAAGTGACGTCAAATCAAGCCCCAGTGCCTCCGAAACCGTCTGCAGTTGTGCCGCGCGATCTGCGTCTGTTGTGGTCACGGATGCAAGCGTCGCGGGCGTATACAGCGACTGATAGGATGCCACAAACGCCACCCATCCCGGAGGCGGCGCGGGTTCCGGTTGCCCGAAGCCGGTAAAGACTGCGACCGCAAGACCGGCGGCAAGGCCCGTACCAAACGTCCCGATCCCCCAGCCCCAGCCAAAGCGTGGCGCTGTCGCGGGTGCTTGCGCCGGTGCGGCTTCCGGCAGGGGCGGCATGGGCGGTGCGTCGGCCAACAGGGCGTCAAAGGCCTGCTTGAGCGGTGCCATCGGAATGTCGAGCGTCGACAACCGGTCATTCAGCGCCGCATCGGTTTCCAGCGCCTCGCCAATTTCGGTCGCCAGCGCGTCATCAGCCTCTCCATCCAGAAAGGCGGTCAGTTCTTCATCTGTAAACATGCGTGGCTGGGTCATGACATTTGACCTTTTGCATCTGCCATTTCCTCGCCCAACCGCTTGCGGGCGGCAGCGAGACGGCTCATGACTGTGCCGATAGGGATCTCCATGATATCGGCAGCTTCCTTGTAGCTATAGCCTTCCACGTAGACGAGGAAGACGGAGTGACGTTGTGCCTCAGGCAAGGCGTTCACCCTATTCAACACGTCACGCGCCAGAATATTCGTATCTGCCGAAGGAGATTTATCAGGCAGGTCGATTTCTTCGACGGGAACCAGTCCGCCGCCGGTCCGAACCTTGCGCGACCGCAGCTCATTCAGCCAGATCCGCTGGGCCATCCGGAACATCCAGCGGTCGAGATGTGTGCCCACCTCGAACTGGTCCGCCTTGTCCAGCGCCCGCAGGCACGTTGTCTGCGCCAGATCGTCCGCCCAGTCGCGCCGCCCGGTCAGTGAAACGGCGTAGCGCCACAGGCGCGGAAACACGGCATCCATGCCCTCGCGCACCGCCTCCAAAGAATTTTGCGAAGTCGTCTGAATAATATCAGCCCCAAAGTGTTACTTTGGGGCAAACCAACATGTTTCGGAGGAAATGGGAAATGAAAAAACTCGTGACTGGCCTGTTCACCACCCTTGCGCTGGCTTCCGCCGCTTTTGCACAGGATACGCCCTCGGCAGACGGGGCACGCGTCTTTTTTGCCAACCTCGAAGACGGCGCGACGGTCTCCGGACCCGTCACCGTTGTCTTTGGTCTTGAAGGGATGGGTGTCGCGCCCGCAGGCGTTGAATACGAAAACTCGGGCCACCACCACCTTCTCTTGAACCGCCCGCCCATGGGTGAGGGCGAAGAAGGCGCCGAAGAATTGCTGTACGGTATTCCGGCAGATGACAACCACATCCACTTTGGCAAGGGCCAGACCCAGGTCACGCTGGACCTTCCTGAGGGCACACACACGATGCAGCTGGTTCTGGGCGACCTGAACCACGTGCCGCATGTGGCACCGGTGATGAGTGAGGTGATCACCATTACGGTGAAATGATCGGTATGCGCTGGCTCAAATCCATTTGAGCCGACGCATCCACAGCAGCGCGACAACCGAAATCGCGATCATCGCGCCACACAGGGCCGCAAAGGCCCACGGGGTCTCGACCCCGGGCATGCCCGCCACGTTGACGCCAAAGAGACCCGTCACAAACCCCAGCGGCAGGAACACCGCTGCCACGATGGACAGGACATACCCGTTGTGCCCCTGCTTCAGTGCGGCCTGCGCCGTGTGGTGATCCTGAACCGCGGTCATGCGCGCCACCAGCGCGTCCAGTTCTTCGACGCTGAGCCGCGCCACATTTGCCTGTTCGCGCAGTTGCGCCCGTTGCGAGTCGGTCATCATCGGGCTGTCCCAGGCGACGAGGGCATCCAGCGCGTCACGCTGCGGCCCGAGATAGCGGCGCAACCGGATGGCCATGCGCCGCTCTTCGGCCAATTCAGGCGGCAGAGGCGCATCGTCATCCACAACGGTGTCCTCCATCACGTCCACGCGTTCACTCAGGTCAAACACTTCGTCCCGGACCCGCCGCATGAGCTTGCGCGTCAGCTGCACCACGAAATCGACCGGTGTCGGCGGCGCGGTGCCGCCCTGCGCCTCTTCTCGCAGCGCATCAAGCGACCGGACACCGCGCACCTGTACCGTCACGACAAGCTCTGCGGTCACCCACAAGCGCACCGCCACCATCTGATCCACGGGCCCGTCCTTGTTCAGGTTCACGCCGCGCAGGTTCAGGATCAGGCCATCGCCGTAGGCATCGCACCGGGGGCGCGTTTCAGGCGCCGTGAGGGAGGCCGCAGGAATCTCCGGCAGGTTGGCTGCGAGAAATGCAGGCAACTCGGGATCGGCAAGGTCAAACTGGACCCAGCGATACCCGTCCCGTGGCGCAGCATCCCCGACCGGGGTGGGCTGACCACGCGTGTCTATGTCAAAGGCGCTGATCGGCATGTGCCGACGCTAGCGTTCGCCGCGAACGCCCGCAACTAGAGCGTTGCCGCCAGCCGCGTCCCCTGATCAATCGCGCGCTTTGCGTCAAGTTCTGCCGCCACATCCGCGCCGCCAATCACGTGACAGGCCTTGCCCATCGCCTCCAACGCGTCCGCAAGGGCGCGGTTGGGCAACTGGCCCGCACAAAGCACGATGTCGTCCGCCGGTATCGTGGTGGGGTTCTCGCGCGCCTCGCCAAAACTGACATGAAGACCATCTGCATCAATACGCTCGTAGTTTACGCCACCCACAAATTCGACATTCTTCATCTTGAGGGCCGCGCGGTGAATCCAGCCGGTCGTCTTGCCAAGCCGTTTGCCGTGTTTTTCGGCCTTGCGCTGCAGCAGCGTCACATTGCGCGCGGGCGCCTCGGGTTGCGGACCGGCAGGCGCCAGCCCACCGCGATGTTCGGCCGGGTCCGTAACGCCCCACTCGGTCATCCATTCGGGCAGGTTCTCGGTCGGGCTGTCGCCTTCGTGCACAAGGTATTCCGACACGTCAAAACCAATGCCGCCAGCGCCAATCACGGCGACGGATTTGCCCGGTTTCGCCGTCTTGGTCAGAATATCAATGTAGGAGTGGACGTTGCCGGCCTCCTGACCGGGAATTCCCGGGTCGCGTGGCGACACACCCGTCGCAATGATAACCTCGTCAAAGTCCTGCAGCATGTCGGCCGTTGCCTCGGTGTCGAGCCGCAGATCAACGCCCGCCTCTGACACCATCGTGCCGAACCAGTCGACGAGGCCCCAAAACTCCTCCTTGCCGGGCACCTGCTTGGCGAGGTTGAGCTGGCCACCGATCTCTGACGCCTTGTCGATCAATGTGACCTTGTGACCGCGTTCTGCAGCGGTGATCGCCGTTGACAGACCCGCGGGGCCCGCGCCGACGACGGCCACCGTCTTGGGGTGCGCGGCAGGCGCGATGGTCAACTCTGTCTCATAGCAGGCGCGCGGGTTTACCAGGCAAGAGCTGATCTTGCCCGAAAACGTATGGTCGAGGCAGGCCTGGTTGCAGGCAATGCACGGCGCAATCTGAGCGCCCTGCCCCGCGATGGCCTTGCGCACGAAATGCGCATCCGCCAGCATCGGGCGTGCCATCGACACCATGTCGGCGCACCCGGTGGCCAGCACTTCTTCCGCAACCTCGGGCGTGTTGATCCGGTTCGAGGTGATCACGGGGATGCCCACCTGCCCCATGAGCTTTTTCGTCACCCACGCAAAAGCGGCGCGCGGCACGGACGTGGCGATTGTCGGAATGCGCGCCTCGTGCCAGCCGATGCACCTTGAAAATTGCCTCTCTACCCACTATATCCGGCTTATCGATACTTATCTGAC
>CAZRUV010000068.1:0-18819 GCA_964603315.1 uncultured Rhodobacterales bacterium | reverse complement strand
GCCTATATCTGCGGCGAAGAAAGCGCGATGATCGAAAGCATCGAGGGCAAGCGCGGGATGCCGCGTCACCGCCCGCCTTATGTGGCGCAGGTGGGTATCTTCGGCCGCCCGACACTGGTGCACAATGTCGAAACGCTGCACTGGATTGCGCGGGTGTGCCGCGAAGGGCCCGAGGTGCTCAACAGCACGGAAAAGAACGGGCGCGTGGGTCTGCGCAGCTACTCCGTGTCAGGTCGGGTGGCCGCACCCGGTGTGTATCTCCTGCCTGCGGGCTCCACCATCACGGACATCATCGAAGCGGCTGGCGGCATGGCCGACGGGCACGTGTTCAAGGCGTATCAGCCGGGTGGTCCGTCCTCGGGCCTCTTGCCCGCCACGATGGACGACGTGCCGCTGGATTTCGACACGTTGCAACCTCACGGGACGTTCATCGGCTCGGCGGCGGTGGTGGTGCTGAGCGATCAGGACAAGGCGCGCGATGCAGCGCTGAACATGCTGCGCTTCTTCGAGGACGAAAGCTGTGGTCAATGTACGCCCTGTCGTGTGGGCTGCGAAAAAGCGGTGAAGCTGATGCAGGCCGACTCGTGGGATCAGGGGCTGCTGGAAGAGGTGTGCACCGCGATGGCGGATGCCTCGATTTGTGGGCTGGGGCAGGCAGCACCCAACCCGATCCGGTTGACGATGCGGCATTTCGCGGATGAAATCTAGGGCTGTGCGGCGTGGCCGTGCCGGGTCTTGTCCCAGTAAAACGGGGCCGTGATCAGTTCGTAGAGCGCCTTGTAACTCGCCGCTGCCGCCAGCGGGAAATAGAACGGCATTGTCAGCACCCACGGCATGAGGTGCCGGTGCGGTCTGTCCGACACGGCCAGCATGCCGATGACGATGCTGATCAGTTCGGATGTGATGAACAGTGCCGCGAGCGGCCACAACACGCCCGTCCCGAGGACCGTCGTCACCGGATGCGTTGCACCAAACACGGGCAGCCAGAAGCTCCACAACAGCGGTAGCGTTGCGAACCCGGCGACCGTGCCCAGAAACATCGCCTGAATGCCCAGAAAGCGGATCACGCCCACGTCGTTCAGCAACCGGCCAGGCCTGCGCATGTGCACGCAGTAGGTGATCAGAAACCCCTTGATCCAGCGTGACCGTTGCTTGATCCACGCCCAGGGGTGGCAGTTTGCCTCCTCCATGGTCACGGTGGGGATCAGTTCCGTTACATAGCCTGCGCGCGCCAGCCGGATGCCCAGATCAGCATCCTCGGTCACGTTGTGCGCGTCCCATCCGCCCATTTCGTCGAGCACGTCGCGGCGGATGAAAAACGTCGTGCCCCCCAGTGGCAAGACAAGCCCCATCCGTGCCGCGCCCGGCAGGATCAGGCGCCACCACGCCGCGTATTCAATGGTGAAACAGCGCGCCAGCCAGTTCTGGCGGGCATTGTAGTAGTCGAGAATGCCCTGCAAAACAGCAGTGCGTGGCCCGGCCTGGGCAAAACGGGCCACCATCTTTTCCAGTTGATCCGGCTCGGGCGAATCCTCGGCATCCCAGATGCCGACAATCGACCCCTGACAAAAGTCGAGCGCATAGTTCAGTGCCCGCGGCTTGGTGGTGATCGTACCGTCATCCGGCACCTCGATCACGCGCATCCAATGGGGCAGGGCGGTGCGCGATATGGTCTCGCGAGTGATCGTGTCCTTGGCCTCCAGCACCAGAACAACCTCAAGCAGCGCCTTGGGATAGGTGAGCCGCGTCAGTCGTTTGATCAGCACGTCCGCAATGTTTTCCTCGCGATAAAGCGGGACCAGCATCGACACCTTGGGCATGCGCGACAGGGGCACCGGCGCCAGCGGTGCCACTTGCGCGGGTACACCCTTTGTCAATTGCGCCAGCAGCCCGCCCGCCTTGAGGCCTGTCGTGAGAACCAAGGCCAGCACGGCGATGCCAACCAGCACCGTGACAAGGAGGGCAGGCGCGAGGATCAGTCCGATCATGAACACGCCGACCATCGCAAGTGTCGCTGTCGCCCCTATGGCGTTCGCCAGTGTCCATGTGCGCGAACTGATCTCGTCCGGCAGGCGTGTCAGCGCGCGGTTGGCCAGTTCGGCACCGTGAAGCGACGTGATCTGTGCAATGACCTGTGCGCGGTCGGCAATCACGGGCATCATGCGCGGTGCGTCCGGACCCAATGCCTCGCGCAACGCCTTTAACCGGTCCGGCCGATCCGTGGCCATCAGCAACGTGCTGCCAAACCAGCGCCAGGGGACCGCGCCGAATTTCTGGCACAGGGTCGCGGGTACGGTTTCGGCCATCGCGGGGGCAGGCGGATCGACCGTCAGGTCAACCAACTCGGCCCCATATTGAACGGACAGGGCTGACAGCACGTCGTGCGGTGCGGCGTCGCCCGTCGCCACAAGGATCTCGCCCAGAGGCGCATCGACATAGTGTTGCAGGTTAAGTGCCTTGAGCAATGCGCCCTGATCAATCACACCGGCATCCACCAACTGGCGCCCGACCGGCATCGCCGGACGGCCTGCGCGCGCGACAGGCTCGGGCATCGGCAGTCGCAGAAGGGGATCGCTCATGACGGGGCCGCTCCAAAGGCTTGGGCGACCCTGCCGCACGCATGGTTAACGTGCGGTTAATATTGGATAAATCAACCTAAGCGGGTGCTGTGGCTGCACGCTCGCGCATAGCGGCAGCAAACCGTTCAAAGAGGTAATAGCTGTCCTGCGGGCCGGGGCTCGCCTCGGGGTGATATTGCACCGAATAGACGGGTTTGTCGGCCATGCGGATCCCGCAATTCGACCCGTCAAACAGCGATGTGTGGGTCTCGATCACGCCGTCGGGCAGGCTTTGCGCGTCCACCGCAAAGCCGTGGTTCATCGAGGTGATCTCGACCTTGCCGGTTTCGAGATCCTTGACCGGGTGATTGGCGCCATGGTGCCCGTGGTTCATTTTGACCGTCTTGGCCCCGAGTGCCAGGGCGAGCATCTGGTGGCCGAGGCAAATGCCAAAGACGGGCAGGTCACGCGCCAGCACCTCTTGGATCATCGGAACGGCATATGCCCCTGTCGCGGCGGGATCGCCCGGGCCGTTGGACAGAAAGACGCCATCGGGGTTGTGGGCCATGACCTCGTCAGCCGTGGCGGTCGCGGGCAGGACGGTCACATCACATCCGGCCGATGCAAGACAGCGCAGGATGTTGCGTTTTGCCCCGTAATCCACTGCAATCACACGGAATTCTGGGTTTTCCTGCGGCGTGTACCCCTCTGGCCAGGCCCACCGCATCTCGTTCCAGCGATAGGACTGCGCGCATGTGACATCCTTGGCCAGGTCCATCCCCTCAAGCCCGGCAAAAGCACGGGCGGCGGCAACCAGCGCGTCCGTGTCGAACGCGCCTGCCGGATCATGGGCGAGCGCCACATGTGGCGCACCGGCCTGCCGGATGGCGCGCGTGAGGCGGCGGGTGTCGACCCCGCCAATCGCAATGCGGCCCCGCGCGGCAAGCCAGTCCGACAGGGGTTGTGCGGCGCGCCAATTGGACGGGTCGGTGGGCATCCATTTCACGACCATACCCGCCGCAACCGGATCGCCGGTTTCGTCGTCTTCGGGGTTTACGCCGACATTGCCCACATGGGGAAAGGTAAAGGTCACGACCTGACCGGCATAGGACGGGTCGGTCATGATCTCCTGATAGCCTGTCATGGCTGTGTTGAAACACAGCTCGGCCGTTGTCTCGCCTTCGGCCCCGAACCCGGTGCCATAAAACAGGGTGCCATCCGCCAGAGCGAGGCAGGCAGTCGGGTGTTTTGGAATGGCGTGTGACATGGGCAGGCTCCGGCAGCGTCCAACGGGGTGCAGACAGGCAAATTGCGCGGAACCTAATGTGTCGGACACATGCGGTCAAGCCGTGGTCGGAAATGTTCTTTTGAATGAAATCAATGACTTGCGCTTGCGCATCGGCCTTGTCACGACGGGTCAGTTACCCTATCTTCACAAACTCGACATGATGCCATGGGGATGGAACATGACAGATTTGCGCGGCCGCATTGGGACGGCCCTGAAACAGGCGATGAAGGACAGGCAAACCGACCGCCTGTCGACACTGCGGCTGATCAATGCCGCGATCAAGGACAAGGACATCGACGCGCGTGCGGCCGGTCAGGATGACGGCGTGGGCGAGGGCGAAGTGCTTCAGATCCTGGGCAAGATGGTCAAACAGCGCCGCGAGAGCGCGCGCACCTACGAAGAGGGTGGGCGGCTGGACCTTGCGGAACGGGAAGAGGCCGAAGTCCTCGTGATCGAGGAATTCCTGCCGCAGAAGCTGGACGATGCCGCCGCCGCTGCGGCCGTCGATGCCGCCATCTCCGAAGTGGGGGCGGACAGCATTCGCGACATGGGCAAGGTCATGGGTGTGCTCAAGTCGAAATACACCGGTCAGATGGATTTCGGCGCGGTCGGACCGATGGTCAAGGATCGTTTGTGCGGCTGAGCGCGCGGCTGAGGTCGTCATAAAGCGCGAGCCGCTCGTCCTCACTGAGAAAAGCACCGATCTCGACCTCGCGCCCCTTGCCCTTGAGAGTGATGTAGTGGGGCACGGGGCCTTCGCTTTCGTATTTCGTGACTTGCGTCCAGTAGCGGTTGCAGTCCCAGGCCTGCACGGCCCCGTTGGCGTCGGTGCGGGTCAGGCGCGTGTCGTCAGGCCCCAGGGTGAGCACTTCGATGATCTGGCGGGCGCGCCGGTTGCGCCGGAGCGCATAATACAGCGCCCAGACCGCTCCGAGCACAAAGGGCAGCAGGCCCCACAGCACCACGCTGCCCAAAAGGGGCAGGGTCGGGATCAGGATCATCGTGAAGGTGAACAGCACGACCGCCGCAAACCCGGTCTGGGGCAGCGAATTGTGCGGCCAGAGCTGAAGCTCCTGAACATGCGCACCGGGTTCTGATGTCCAGCGATAGGGCATGGCCGGATTATATGCCGTGCGCCCGTGATGTCGAAGGACAGGGTGTCGCGGGGCGGTCAATGCGACCGCCCCGAATGGCACGCGTCAGAGGTCGATATAGGCGCCCGAGGGTTCCGGCGTCAGGCTGCGCGGCTGCGCCCCGCCCGAGGCCAGATCCTCGCGGTAGATCTTGAGCAATCCGCGCGTGCCGTCGGGATGCGAGGCGATGTCCTGATAGGTCCGGTTGCCACCCGCTTCGGCGCGCAGGTAGGACTTGGTCAGCAGGTGCTGCTGGAACGAGGTGAGCGTGCCTGTGCCCTCGTAACCCATGTAGCGCTGGTAATCCGCGATGGCCGCGCGGGTCTTGCGCCCGACCTGCCCATCGACGGGGCCTGCGTCAAAGCCGAAATAGTTCAACGACGATTGAATCTCGCGCCCTTCAGGGGTGGCGGGGATCGCCGGGCGATAGGCCTTTTTCTTGGGGGCCACATAGGCACGGGGATGTGCGGCGTAGGTGCGTGGTGTGACAGCGCGTTGACGCGCCGCCTGCCGCGCCTTGTTCTTGCGCACCTCGTTGTTGATGATCGCGCCTGCAACACCGCCGATGACCGCGCCGGCGATGAAATCCTTGCCGTCGGCTGCGGCACGCGTGGCGGGGACAAGCGCCACCGACGCCGCAATGGCGACCGAGATGAGAGTTTTGGACAGCATGACATGCTCCTTTTCGTCTGTCGTCCTGCGAAAGGCGGGTGCGGTGTTCGGGCAGCGCGGTCCGCGGGCAGCAGTAAGACGTCCATATGGGGCAGAGGCTGCAGGGTGGAAGTCGCGAGGGGTGGTGCGCGCGCTCATGGGCGGTGAATTGCGCCTTTTGACATGTCACATGCGCGGTGAATGGCCAAACGCGATGGTTGATATTGCATAACAGCGTTGGATTTGATGCCCAGACGTCGGGGTTGTGCACGTATTTCAGCGCTGAACGGTCCGCCTGAATGCCAGCGCATAGATCGGCGCAATCGCAAGCACAAGCATTGCGGCCGCTGCCAGAGCCATAGCCGCGAGAGTGAATGACTGAATACCGGCAATGGTTTCGGGATACTCGGAATACCGCGCGCCCCAGGACGTCAACACCTGAACCACGATCATCGCAAGGGCGATGAATACAAGCAGCAAGACCCAGACCGACACCGTTCGAAGCCGAGGCATCGGGGTGCGCGCAAAGCGGTCAGACGCCCAGTTCACCAAGGTGAGCACCGCAAGGACAACCGCCACAATCGCCAACCCAGTTACATCTGCAAAAAGGGTCATCGTGTCATTGGAGGCGACACCATCATTGACTTCAAAGGCGACCCGTCCGGCAACCAAAAGGCCTGCGAGCGTTGCCGCCAGCACCATGCACACTGCGCAAACCACCAGCAACAGGTGTGTTCTCAAACCGCGGTGTGTGGCCCAGGCGAGCGGGAGCGCAGCGATTGAAAGTGTGACGAGATCCAGCAGCATCCGAGTCCGCGTTGTTTTACATAAAAAAGGGCCCCGGTCGCCACCGGAGCCCTTTTGCTTTTTAGTCAGCGCTGCGATTAGTGCGACGGCTGTTTGTCCCAGTCTTCCTGCTTGGGCAGGATTTCGAACGTGTGCTCGGGCGGCGGGCTGGGCAGGGTCCATTCCAGCGTGTCCGCATACTCGTTCCACGGGTTGTTCTCAGTCACCTTGGCGCCTTTGCGCAGGGCATAGAACACCACACCGAAGAAGAACAGGAACGAGGCAAAGCTGAGGAATGCGCCCATCGACGACCACCAGTTCCAAAGCGCGTAGGCTTCGGGGTAGTCGATATAGCGGCGGGGCATGCCCTGACGGCCCAGGAAGTGCTGGGGGAAGAAGGTCAGGTTGGCTCCGACGAACATCGTCCAGAAGTGCACCTTGCCCATCCATTCGGGGATCATGCGGCCTGTCATCTTGGGGAAGTAGAAGTAGATCCCGGCAAAGATGCAGAACACGGCGCCCAAGCTCATCACGTAGTGGAAGTGGGCCACAACATAGTATGTGTCGTGATAATAGCGGTCCACGGCAGCCTGGCTGAGCACGATGCCGGTCACACCACCTACGGTGAAGAGGAACAGGAAGCCGAAGGCCCAGAGCATGGGTGTTTTCAGCTCAACCGAGCCGCCCCACATGGTGGCGATCCACGAGAAGATCTTGACCCCTGTGGGCACCGCGATGACCATCGTCGCCAGCATGAAATAGGCCTGCTGGTTCAGCGACATGCCAACCGTGTACATGTGGTGCGCCCACACGACAAAGCCCAGTGCACCGATTGCGATGATCGCCCAGACCATCGGCAGGTAGCCAAAGACGGGCTTGCGGCTGAACGTGGCGATCACGTGGCTGATGATGCCAAAGCCGGGCAGGATGATGATGTAGACCTCGGGGTGGCCGAAGAACCACAGGATGTGCTGGTACAGCACCGGGTCGCCGCCGCCTGCCGGGTCAAAGAAGGTGAAGCCGAAGTTGCGGTCCATCAGCAGCATGGTGATCGCGCCCGCCAGCACCGGCAGGGACAGCAGGATCAGCCAGGATGTGACGAAGATCGACCACGAGAACAGCGGCACCTTGAACAGGGTCATACCCGGGGCGCGCATGTTCAGGAAGGTTGTGATCATGTTGATCGCACCGAGGATCGAGGACGCACCCGAGACGTGCACCGCAAAGATCGCAAGGTCCATCGACATGCCTTGTTCGTTGGTCGACAGTGGCGGGTAGAGCACCCAGCCGACGCCAGACCCAAGCTGACCATTGCCGCCCGGCGCCAGCACCGAACATATCGCCAAGGTGGTGCCCGCGACATACAACCAGAAGGACAGGTTGTTCATCCGCGGGAACGCCATATCCGGCGCGCCGATCTGCAACGGCATGAAATAGTTGCCAAATCCGCCAAAGAGGGCAGGGATCACCACAAAGAACATCATCAGAATGCCGTGACCGGTGATCAACACGTTCCAAAGGTGTCCGTTGGGTGTACATTCGCCTGCTGCAGCGGCGGTGAGGCGTGCGCCCTCCATGCACATGTACTGCACGCCGGGGTCCATCAACTCCAACCGCATGTAGACGGTGAAAGCGACCGAAACGAAACCGACGATGGCGGAAACGATCAGGTACAGGATCCCGATATCTTTGTGGTTTGTCGACATGAACCAGCGCTGGAAAAAGCTGCGCTCGTCTTCATGCTCGTGCCCGTGAATGGCTGCGTCTGCCATGCGGTGCCTCCTGGCTGTTGGTTTTCTGCATGCACGGGGTTCCCGACCGCGCACGGATTCTGCATCGGTTCTAGTGATTTGACCCGTACGCTTCAATCACAGATGCGGGTCCGAGGCGGGATGAATTGTCGCGCATCGCGGATCAGTGCGCGCCCTTTGCACTATCGTGCCGCGCCTTGGGCCACCGATCGGCCTGCGCTCGCAAAATAGCGCGTTGTGGGCACGTGACGGACGGGCTGAGCGTGGGGCCTTGGGCGCGCCGCGCCCTCCAGCAACACTTCTGCCTCGTGGCTGCGCAGGATTCGCCGGGCCGCATGGCTGTGCCTTGCAGTGTCGATCGACAGCGTCTCATGTGTTTGCCAGCCCGCGTCGCGGGCGATCTTGTCGGCGTCGGAGCCGGTGTTGAGATAGGTCTCGCTCCAGTACCCGTCGGCCAGAACCAGTTCGTGCCGGTCAAAGAGCAGGTGATAGTAGGTGACACCGCCGCGCGGCAGTTCCGCGCGCGCATGGCCCAATTGCTCCACGTGCCGCGCCCGCACCAGAACCTCCCGGTGGGCAAACAAAAGCTCCGCCTTGGGCGCGTGCAGTAACAGGCAGTGGGCGGGCGACAGGAGAATGTCACCAGACTGACCAAAGAGCGCGCCGCCGACACGCAAGGGGCGCAAGGACGGCACGCGCAAAAGCTGGGCCGCGGGGATGTGCTGCGCGCAGATCGCACGCAGCGTCTGCATGCCACTGTCATAGGTCGGCAGGCTGTCGCCGGGTTGCAGCGCCTCGAGCGCGCGCTCGCCATGGCGGGTGAGGATCATCGATCCTTGGGTGAAACAGGCAACGCCCGGTGTACCCGCGGTTGGCGTCGTTTCGACCAGATTGCCATTGGCGTCACGCGCAAAGGCCGTGCCGTTTGGCGCGTTGCTGTTGATGCTTTCGCCCGAGCCCACTTGCGTTGTGCCCGGAAATCCGTTGGGCAGCGTTGGCGCGCGCGGTGGCTGACCATAGGACAGCACGATGTATTCGCCCGTGTTCGTGTCGACGAGAAAGACCGAATCGAATTTCTGGCCTTCGCCATCCGGGATGAAGTTGCCGTTTTCCGCGAGGCCGGCGTCATAAAAACCGCCCGAGTTGCCACCCGCGTAGTTGCCGACCACTGTTGCGGCCTCTCCGGGGTTGAGCGTGTCGGTTGCGCCAAAGGCAAAGAGTTGACCGTTCTTTTCCGACCACAGCTCGTACCCGGCCAGTGATACGGGCGCGCCCGACGCGTTGCCAAGTTCGATGAACTCGTCAGCCTTGTTGGTGTTTCCGTCACCGTCCACGTCAACAGCCTGACCGCCCGCGTTGTCCGCGAGGATTTCGCTGATGAAAAGCCCGTTGAGGAAATCTGCCATGTCGCTGCTCGTTCTTGTTAACGAAAAGCTAGCGTCGGGATGTGGCCAAAATCGGTTCGGGGTCGGGCGGTGATAAGGCCTTCCGCGCGATTTACCCGTCAGAGTGGTGGGAACACCTGCGAAAACGTCCGTTTCAGCGCGACATCGACGTCATCCATTGTCACTGGCAGGCCCAGATCAACCAGACTTGTGACGCCGTGCTCGGCGATGCCGCAGGGCACAATGCCGTCAAAATGGCTCAGATCAGGCTCCACATTGATGCTGAGCCCGTGAAAGCTGACCCACTTGCGCAGGCGAATGCCGATCGCCGCGATCTTGTCTTCGGCCGGGGAGCCGTCGGCCTGGGGCGGTTTGTCCGGGCGCGCCACCCACACCCCGACGCGGCCCGCACGAATTTCGCCGCGCAGGTTGAATTCGGCCAGCGTCGCGATCACCCAGGCCTCGAGGCTCTTGACAAAGGCGCGCACGTCGCGCCCGCGCTTGCCCACGTCCAGCAAGGTGTAGGCCACACGCTGCCCGGGTCCGTGATAGGTGTATTGCCCGCCGCGCCGGGTCTCGTAGACGTCAAAGCGGTCGGGGTCCGTGAGGTCTTCTGGCCTCGCGGATGTGCCCGCGGTATAAAGCGGCGGGTGTTCGACCAGCCAGATGCACTCTGGCGCGGTGCCGTTCGCAATTGCGGTGGCGCGTGCCTCCATCCAGGCTTCGGCTTCGCGGTACTCCGTCAGGCCGGGGGTGGTGATCCACTCTGGTGTCATGCTCATGCGCGTCTAGTCGGGCAGCAGCCCGTACTCCTTCAGCGAGGGCAGGTTTGACCGGCTGACGGGCAGCGTGCGCCCGTCACTGAGGGTGATGGTGGCCTTTCCCGATCCGCGTTTGACGGCGCGCACATGGTCGTGCGCAACCCAGTGCGAACGGTGGATCTGCAACCCTTGTGTCGGGTGCGTTTCGGAAATCGCGTCGGCCAGCCGCATCAGCACAAGCTCGGTTCCCTTGGTCGTCGTCACCTCGACATAGTGATCCACCGCGCTGAGCGACACCAGGCGCCCGCGTTTTTCAAGCGGCAGGCGGGTCAACAGGGCGGGCGGGTCGGCGGTTTCCGGGACCTGCGCTTGCGCAAAGGCGAATTCCAGAACGATGGTCACGACAAAGGCGACGCCGATCGTGCTGGCGGCAAATTGCAGGGCCGCCGCACCCTCCGCCCAGCCAACGCCAAAGAGCGCCATGTTTATTCCGCCAACAACGACCGAGACGATCAGACCCGCCCCGAGCCCCGTCAGAACGAGGCGCAGCGCGCGTGGCGCGCGCGTCAGCATCCGGCGCAGGGTGCCGACAGTCAGCGCGCCGGCACCGTAGGTGAGCACAACCACAGCCACCCAGTAGAGCACCAGGGGGACCGGCCGCAGCACCTCGGCCGTGCCAAACGCACCCGCCATCGCCAGCACAACCCCCACGCCGGCCAGCGCGACCCAAAGGACAGGGCGTTGAAATTCGCGGTGCATTTCACGCATCGCGAGTTGCAAAGGGCTGTTGCTCACGCGGTTTTCCCGTTTGTTGGCGCAGTTCCCGTTGCGGGTGCCGCACACGCTGGCCTTGTTGGTGCCAGAGACATGCACCCGAGGCAACCACGCCGCGTGCACCACCCGGATCGGAGGAATGACGATGACCCTTGACCCCTTGCTGAACGCGCCCCTTGCCGTACAGATCCATGCGGGCTTTGCGCTCACGGCGCTCTTGCTGGGGCCGGTGACCTTGTGGCGCAGACGGCGCGACAGGGTCCACAAGGTGCTGGGCTATGTCTGGGTCTCGGCACTTGGCGTGGCGGCAGTCGTGTCCTTTGCCATCACCAGCCCCTTCTCCCTCATCGGGCTCAGCCCCATCCACCTGCTGTCGGTCTATGCCCTTTACGGCCTCTGGGTCGCCATGCGCGCCATCCTGCAGGGCCGTGTGATCCTGCACCGGCAGGTCATGCAGAACCTGTATGTGCGTGGCGTGGCGCTCGCCGGGGCGTTCAACTTTCTGCCCGGCCGCACAACGCAGCGCATTTTGATCCCGGATACGCCAGAACTGGGATATGCGATCATTGCGGTTGTGCTTGTCTGGGCCTTTGTCCCGATACTGCGGGCGCGCAGGGCACACACGGCCTGAATGGCACACAAACATGCAGGGTATGGAATTTGTGACTTCGCGAATCCCGGTGTCAATGTATGATTAACGCATAACCCGGAGGGATTTTTATGATTTCAAAGACCATTACCGCCTCAGCCATTGCACTTTCCCTGGCTGTTGTCCCCGCCACCAAGGTTGCTGCCGACGCCGGTGATTTCGTCGCCGGAGCTATCATCGGCGGCATTGTTGGCCACGCGGCCACCAAGCAGAACCAGCGCAAGCGCGCAACCACCCGCACCTACACGAAAAAGACCTATCGGCCAAGCATTCCTTCCACGCAGGAAGGGCGTAACATTCAGGCATCATTGAACTATTTCGGGTTCAACGCCGGTGGCGTCGATGGCCAACTGGGGCGCCAGTCCCGCGCTGCGATCTCGCGCTATCAGGCGTATCTGGGGTACCCGGCCACGGGCCAGCTGACCCCGTTCGAACAGAACCTGCTGATCACGTCCTATAACCGGGCGCAGGCCGGGGGCTACACCGTCAACCAGCAGATTGCGCAAAACCCCGAAGGCACGCGCGGCCTGCTCAAGACCTATCGTCAGGAGATGGCCGGTGGCACAGCGGTCGCGCCGGGCGCGACAATTGTTGTCGCACCGCAAGCCGTGGCGCCTGTGGGGACCACAACGACGACCACGGTTGTGGCCACGCCGACAGCGCCTGTTGCGGCTGCACCCGCGGCACCGGAGACCACGACAGCTTCTGCCGGGTTGCCCAACTTCCTTGGCAACAGCGGCGGTCAGTCGCTGGCATCGCACTGCAACACGGTGTCTTTGCTGACGAACTCCAATGGCGGTTTCACTACGGCTGCCTCGATGACCGATCCGAACGTGGCGCTGAACGAACAGTTCTGCCTCGCCCGGACCTACGCCATCGCGAAGTCCGAGGACATGATCGCCAAGGTGCAGGGCTTCACTTCTGAACAGATCGCGGCGCAGTGCCAGCAGTTCGGCCCTGCGATGCAACAGCACGTGACCGCGCTGGCGCTGAAAACGCAGCCCGAGGTCGTCAGCGACGTGGCCGGGTACATCCTGACCACCGGCATGTCGCCTGCACAGCTCAAGGGCACCGCGCAAATCTGCATGGGCGTCGGCTACCGCACTGATGACATGGACGTGGCCCTTGGGTCCGCCCTGATGCTCTTTGCCATGGGTGACCATGTTTACGGCGAATTGATGGGCCACCACCTTGCACAAGGCTTTGGCACATCGCGCCGCGTGGATGTGGCACGGGTCTGGTACGCAGAAGGGCTCAAGGCCGTGGACGCCGGTGCGCCGGCCGTCTTTGCGCCCGGTCAGCCCGAGCGTGTCGAGTTGCTGCGCAAGGCGTCGCTGACGCTGGGCACCAATTCGAGCGCCGTGACCACGCAGCCACAGGTGCAACCCGCATCGGCGCTGCCCAGCTTTGGCCTCGTGATCAGCGACTGATCAGCGCGCTCAGAACAGCTTGCAGAACCGGGGCCCATCGCGGCCCCGGTTTTTCTTTGGAATTGAGGCTTGGCATTGGTGATGTTCGGGGCTAAAGACCCTGCACCAAGTCAAGGTCTGCGGCCGTGGCGGAATTGGTAGACGCGCAGCGTTGAGGTCGCTGTGAGGTAACACTCGTGCGAGTTCGAGTCTCGCCGGCCGCACCATCTTTCCATCCTTCACCATCATGCACTGCGGCGTTGATCGGCCGTGCTTCGCATAGCCTTTTCACACTGCTCAATCAGATTTTAACCGCTGCATGCGAGCGTCATCGCAAATGCAGGGGCGAATGCTGTGTGGCAAATCCTACGTGTCTATTTGTTTTTCATCGCCGGTGGCGCATCGGTGCTGTTTGTCGTGTTTTCGTTTCCAGCCCTGACAACCAGCGGTCCGGTGTCACCAACGGGTGTTTCGCAAGAGGTCTTCGAAGAGACGCTGGCGGTGGAACGCGCCTATTGCGAACAGCAGCCCGAGGCGCTGGATTGCCAGTGCTTCACCGCTGTCGCGGGAGAGGTGCTGTCACATCAGAGCGTGCGCGTGCCAAGAGCGCGCTACGCAGACCCGCAGGACTTGGCGCGTGGCCAGGCCAGGGACAGTTGCTGACCCACCGGGCGTGCTGCCGGACATTTGACACGCACTGTCGCCTTTGCTGATATGCCCCGTCGCGGTGATTGGGGCTGCACCGGTATCGTGGTCACTTGCGCCTCCGGTTGCGGTCGTGTCCTATCGCCACCGAAACCTCCGGGATATGGGCATGGCTGGACCGCTTGCATCACTGAATGTTGTTGAATTTGCGGGCCTTGGGCCCGCGCCGCTGGCTGGTCAGTTCCTTGCCGATCTTGGGGCAACGGTGTGGGTCATTGATCGCAAGAGTGCGGCGGCCAACCCTGCGGATGTGAACCGGCGCGGGAAACAGTCCATCGCGCTTGATCTCAAATCGGATGCGGGTCGCGCCATTGCGCGCGATATGGTCGACCGCGCGGACATCCTCATCGAAGGGTTCCGGCCCGGTGTGATGGAGCGTCTCGGTCTCGGGCCGGACACCTGTTCCGAACGCCTCATTTATGGGCGTATCACGGGGTGGGGGCAGGAGGGTCCGCTGGCCCGGCAGGCCGGTCATGACATCACCTACCTCGCTCTGTCCGGCGCGCTCAGCATGATGGGTCCTGCGGACCGTCCCCCCGCGCCACCCCTGAACCTGGTCGCGGATTACGGCGCGGGCACGATGTTGCTGCTTTTTGGCATCCTGTCCGCACTTGTGGAGCGGGGCTGTTCCGGCAAGGGGCAGGTGATTGATGCGGCGATGATTGACGGGGTGCCTGCCATGATGGGCTTCCTGCACGGGATGATGGCGCAGGGCCAATGGACCGCCGCCCGCAATGCCAATTGGCTGGATGGGGGTGCGCCGTTCTATCGCTGCTATGCCTGCGCGGATGGTGGTCATGTGGCCGTGGGCGCGCTTGAGCCGCAATTCTACGCGGAACTGCTGGCCGGTCTGGGCCTCGACGCTGCCGGTCTGCCCAACCAGAACGACCAGACGGCTTGGCCCGAGATGCACGCCCGGTTCGAAGCGGTCTTCGCAACGCGCGACCGCGACACATGGGCGGAGATATTTGCCGAAACGGATGCCTGCGTTGCACCGGTTTTGAGCATTGCAGAGGCCGCAGGGCATCCGCATC
The DNA here is from genome assembly GCA_964603315.1 of uncultured Rhodobacterales bacterium. GTDB lineage: Bacteria > Pseudomonadota > Alphaproteobacteria > Rhodobacterales > Rhodobacteraceae > Tateyamaria. The sequence continues at coordinate 3,935 of CAZRUV010000068.1, read as the reverse complement.
TCGCAGCGCGTAGCACGTACACGCGCGCGGGCGATGTGCTCCAGTCGGGTACGGCGCCGCGGTTTTCGCGCACAGCGGCCGCTGATCCGCGCATGCCGGAGGCACCGGGCGCCGCAGGTGACGCCATATTGGAAACGCTTGGCTATGATGCCGAGGCGATCGCGGCGTTGCGCGCCAAAGGCGCACTGACATGAAGGTCGCGATTGTTGGCGGGGGCATCGGCGGGTTGGCCGCCGCCATTGCCTGCGCATTGCGCGGCTGCGATGTCACCGTTCTTGAGCGTGCCCCGAAACTGACCGAAGTGGGGGCGGGGCTGCAAATCTCGCCCAATGGCTGGCGGGTGCTGGACGCAATGGGTGTCGCGCCGCTTCTGGCGGACACGGTGTTCGAGCCCGACGCGATCGAGATGCGGGTCGGGCAAACTGGCAGACAGGTCTTTCGCCTGCCGATGAAGGGTTACGCGCAGGCGCGTTGGGGCGCACCTTACATGCATGTGCACCGGGCGGATCTGGTGGCCGCATTGACCCGGCGATTGGCGCAATTGCAGCCCGATGCGCTCCGCACGGGCGCAAACGTGTCGTCCTGCACGGGCGACGGCGCAGTGCATCTGGATGGTGAAGAGGTCGTCACCGCAGACCTTGTGATCGGGGCGGACGGTTTGCACTCGGTTGTGCGGCAACAGATGCTTGGCGCTGACGCACCCCGGTATACGGGCAATGTGGCGTGGCGGGCGGTGGTGCCCGTGGCCGCGCTGGGGTCGGACGCGCCGCCGCCAGCCGCGTGCGTCTGGGTCGGGCAGGGGCGGCACGCAGTGACGACGCGTCTGCGCGCCGGGACACTCGCCAATTTCGTCGGCATGGTCGAACAGGCCGAATCCGTTGCGGAAGACTGGCGCAGCACCGGCAGCGCCGCCACGGCGGCGGCCGATTTCAGAGGGTGGCACCCGACAATCACGCGCCTGATCACAAAGGCAAAGGTGCTGCACCGCTGGGCGCTCTTTGATCGTGCGCCGTTGCCGCGTTGGCATGACGGGCGTGTGGCCCTCTTGGGGGATGCAGCGCACCCGATGCTGCCTTCCATGGCGCAAGGTGCGGTGCAGGCACTTGAGGATGCGTGGTGCTTGGCCGGGCTGGTGGCAGGCACCACGGATATCGAGGCCGCGCTCGCGCAGTATTACGCCATGCGGATCGACCGCACCGCGCGCATTCAGAAAGGCTCAGCGGCGAACGCGCGGATGTTCCACCACGCCTCACCGCTGGGGCGGCTGGCCCTCTACGGTCCGATGGGCGTCGGAGCGCGGCTGGTGCCGGACCTGATCCACCGACGACAGGACTGGGTCTACCGGCACGATGTCACGGCGACGGTGCCGCCACTCAACTGACCGTGCGGCGCAGCGCGCCCGGCGTGGTCCCGGTCCAGACCTGAAACGCCCGATAAAAGGAGTTGGGATCGCGATAAGCCAGCAGATAGCTGATCTCTTCGACATTCAATTCGGACGAGGTCAGGTACTGCCGCGCCAGCGCCTCGCGGGTGGCATTCAACTCGGCCTGATAGGTGGTGCCTTCATCCCTGAGGTGACGTTGCAGGCTGCGCGCGCTCAGGTGCAACCGGCGCGCGGCATCGTTCACATGCGCTTCGCCCGCAGGCAGCATGGCGGCCAGCACGTCGCGCAGCCGCAGCGTGACCGCCTGACCCGCGCGTTGTTGCTGCATCTGCTGGCGAAATCCGGGCTCCATCTGTGCCCACTGATCCGCATTGGAACTGAGCAGGCGCCGGTCCGCATCCGCGTTCGAAAGGGTGAGGCCCGTTGTCAGGCCGACGCTGATCGGACATCCGATGAACGCTTCGATCTCGGCCTGACAGGCCACGGGCGCTGCGAGCGTCGCCGCCCGCGCCCGCACATCATGGCCCGTACAAATGCGTATGGCTTCGATCAGAAACACAAGCTCGGTCGCGGCAAATGTCGCGGGCAGGGCCAGACCCGGGACATTGGTGCTTTTGGTGATGTGCAAGCCGCCATCCCCGGTGCGCTCCGGCATCAGGCGCAACGGGCCGGTAAGCGGTTTGAAGATCGCCAGTCGCTGCAGTCCGACCGCAACCGTCGGACTGCAGGTGAAGGCGAAAAAGGCCGGGTTGAACGGCCCGCGCGCATAGGCCTGACCCAGAAGCAACGGGGCATCGGGACGGCCCGATTGTTCCAGCATCGCGTCCCACCCTTCGAAATAGGTGACAGGGTCTACGCCTCGGGTCTCGTTCTCAAAGAAGTCCGGCGGTCGCCCCATGCGCCGCAGGACATCCGCGACGCGGATGCCAAGCAAGCCGCACAGTTGTTCCACCGTGCGGGCGACCTTGTATCGTATGTGCTGTTCCTGGCGCATGTGGCCAATGTGCCGTCTGGTCGCGACAGTGGCCAGAGGTATGGCGCGCTTTGTTGGTCACATGGCGCGATCTGCAAATATTACGGTGCGGCTGCCGTCTGAACGACACGCCCCAGCGTGGTTGCGATTTCGTCGATCGACCCCATCGCGCCCACGCGTTGCAGCACATCCTGCGCACCGTAATAGTCGATGAGCGGTGCGGTTTGCGCGTGATAGGCCGCCAGCCGCGCGCCCACCGCCTCGACCGTGTCATCGGCGCGGCGCTTCATCTCGGTGCCACCGCATTTGTTGCAAGTCCCCTCGGTGGTGGGGCGCTTGAAGCTGTCGTGATAGCCTTCGCCGCAGCCAGCGCAGGTGTAGCGCCCCGCAATCCGGTCCACCATGGCCGCATCGTCCACCTCAAGGCTGATGGCGGCGTTGATGCGCTGACCGGATGCGGCCAGCATGACGTCAAGCGCCCGGGCCTGTGCGTCCGTACGGGGGAAGCCGTCGAGGATCACGCCTCTGGCGCAGTCAGCCTCTGCAAGCCGGTCGCGCAGGATCGCGATGACGATGTCATCGCTGACCAGCCCGCCGGACTTCATCACGGCATCCGCAGCTTTGCCTGCCTCTGTTCCGGCGGCCACCGCGGCCCGCAGCAGATCACCGGTGGAGAGCTGCACAAAGCCGAACCGGTCCTCGAGCATGCGGGCTTGCGTGCCCTTGCCCGCACCCGGAGGACCGAGCAGGATCAGCACGGGGCTGGGCGACACAGGTTTTGCGCCGTCCATCATGCGTCCTGCCGGTTCATGCGGTTTTCGATCAGATCCTCGACCACGGACGGATCCGCGAGGGTCGAGGTGTCGCCAAGGGCGCCAAAGTCATCCTCGGCGATCTTGCGCAGGATGCGGCGCATGATCTTGCCGGACCGGGTCTTGGGCAGGCCCGGCGCCCACTGGATCTTGTCGGGCGAGGCGATGGGGCCGATCTCGGTCCGGACCCATGTGCGCAGCTCGCTGCGCAGTTCCTCTGTGGGGTCTTCGCCATTCATCAACGTAACGTAGCAATAGATGCCTTGCCCCTTGATATCATGGGGATATCCGACCACCGCGGCCTCTGCGACCTTGGCGTGGGCGACAAGCGCGCTTTCCACTTCGGCCGTGCCCATGCGGTGCCCCGAGACGTTGATCACATCGTCCACGCGGCCCGTGATCCAGTAGTCTCCGTCCGCGTCGCGGCGGCACCCGTCACCGGTAAAGTAGTAGCCCTTGTAGTCGGCGAAATAGGTGTTCATGAAGCGCTCGTGATCGCCCCAGACCGTGCGCATCTGCCCGGGCCAGCTGTCCGCGATCACCAGCACGCCCTCGACGCCGTCACCTTCGATGATGTCGCCCGTCGTGGGCTCCAGAACCAGGGGTTCGATCCCGAAGAAGGGTTTCATCGCCGCGCCAGGTTTCGTGGGATGCGCGCCGGGCAGGGGGGTCATGAGGTGGCCGCCGGTTTCTGTCTGCCACCAGGTATCGACGATGGGGCAGCGGCCGCCGCCCACAACGTCATTGTACCAGTTCCACGCCTCGG
>CAZRUV010000067.1:10143-18955 GCA_964603315.1 uncultured Rhodobacterales bacterium | reverse complement strand
GACATGTTCCTGGCTGCGGTCGATCAGGGCCTGCAACATCTCGCGCTCGGGCGAGAACCAGAACCCGTTGTAGATCAGCTCGGCATAGCGCGGCATCAGCTCGTCCTTGAGGTGCGCGGCACCCCGGTCGAGCGTGATCTGTTCGATGCCCCGATGCGCTTCGAGCAGGATGGTGCCGCCGGGCGTTTCGTAGATGCCGCGCGATTTCATGCCCACGAACCGGCCTTCGACCAGATCGAGACGCCCGATCCCGTGCTTGCCGCCCAGTTCGTTCAACCGGGTCAGGATCGTTGCAGGCGACATCGCCTCGCCATTGATGCTGACGGCGTCACCTTTTTCGAACCCGACCTCGATATATTCGGGCGTGTCCGGCGCGTCTTCGGGGGCAACCGTGCGCTGGTAGACATAGTCGGGCGCATCTTCGGCCGGGTCCTCCAGCACCTTACCCTCTGAGGAGGTGTGCAACAGGTTGGCGTCGACGCTGAACGGCGCTTCGCCCCGTTTGTCCTTGGCGATCGGGATCTGGTTCTTCTCGGCGAAGTCGATCAGTTTGGTGCGGCTGCTGAGGTCCCATTCGCGCCATGGGGCGATCACCTTGATATCCGGGTTGAGCGCGTAGGCGGCCAGTTCGAACCGGACCTGGTCGTTGCCCTTGCCCGTGGCCCCGTGGGCGACGGCATCGGCACCCTCGGCGGCGGCAATCTCGACCAGACGTTTGGAAATCAGCGGGCGCGCGATGGATGTGCCCAAGAGGTACAGCCCTTCGTAAAGCGCATTGGCGCGGAACATCGGAAAGACGAAGTCGCGCACGAACTCTTCGCGCAGGTCCTCGATGTAGATGGCCGAGGCGCCCATCATCTCGGCCTTGGAGCGGGCCGGTTCCAGCTCTTCGCCCTGTCCCAGATCGGCGGTAAAGGTCACCACCTCGCAGCCATATTCGGTCTGCAGCCATTTAAGGATGATCGAGGTGTCGAGGCCACCGGAATAGGCCAGCACAACTTTCTTGGGCGCGCTCATCGTTGGGGTCCTTTGTGCGAGTGTCGTGGGCCGATACCGCTTTTGGCGCAGAGGGGCAAGATTGACCGGCTTTGCACCGGGCGCTACGTCATGCGGATCATTGCGGCGAGGGACGACATGGATTTTGTGAAGGGCGCGCAAGCCGCCGAGGCGGCAATGCGCGACGTGTTTCCCGCGACGCCGCTGTTGCGCAATGACCTGCTGTCGGAGCGCTATGGCGCAGATATCTGGCTCAAGCGTGAAGACCTGAGCCCGGTGCGGTCCTACAAGCTGCGCGGGGCGTTCAACGCGATGCGCAAGGCGCGGGCGCAGGTCTATGTGTGTGCCAGTGCGGGCAATCACGCGCAGGGTGTTGCGTTCATGTGTCGGCATTTTGGCGTGCATGGGGTTGTGTTCATGCCGGTGACGACGCCGCAGCAGAAGATCATGAAAACGCAGATGTTTGGTGGTGAGCAGGTCGAGGTGCGCCTGACCGGCGACTATTTCGACGACACTCTGGCCGCGGCGCAGGCCTATTGCGCGTCCGAAGGGGCGCATTTCCTGTCGCCCTTTGACGATGACGACGTGATCGAGGGCCAAGCCTCGGTCGGTGTCGAGTTGGCGCGGCAATTGGGGGGCGATCCGGATCATATTGTGGTGCCAGTTGGTGGCGGCGGCCTGTCGTCCGGGTTGCGCAGTTATTTCGGGTCGGCGGTGAGCATGAGCTTTGTCGAGCCGACCGGCGCGCCCTCGCTGGCGCAGGCTTTGCAGCACGGCGCGCCACAGGATGTGTCGCCTATCGACAGTTTTGTGGATGGTGCCGCAGTCGCCAAGATCGGCGCGCGCCCCTTTGCCCGGTTGTCGGGCGTGAGCCGCACAGATGTTTTGACGCTGGACGAAGACCGGATTTGCGCCACGATCATCGAGATGCTGAACGTCGAAGGGATTGTTCTGGAACCTGCGGGCGCGCTGGCCATTGAAGCGCTTGGTGATATTGCGGACCGCATCCGGGGCAAGCGCCTGGTTGCGATTGCGTCGGGCGGCAATTTCGATTTTGAACGCCTGCCCGAGGTCAAGGAACGCGCGCAACGCTATTCCGGGGTCAAGAAGTACTTCATCCTGCGTATGCCGCAGCGGCCCGGCGCGCTGAAGGATTTTCTGGGCATTCTGGGGCCGGACGATGACATCGCCCGGTTCGAATACCTAAAGAAATCTGCGCGCAATTTCGGGTCCGTGCTGATCGGACTTGAGACAACGCGACCGGAGAATTTCGACCGCCTGCTGGCGGCGCTGGATGCGGCCGGGTTCACCTATACGGACATCACCGCAAACGAGACCCTGGCGCAATTTGTGATCTAGGCGGCCGCACCTTCCGCGAGGCCCACCTCAAACGTGGTCTTGGATGCATCGAAACAGTCGAGGATTTCCGTCACGTTGACCGTCTCGGCCTGACCGGCTGCGGCGGCCTTTTCCCCGGCGCCGCACAGGTCGGAGAATGCCTGAAACCCCAGGTTCAGAGCGCTGCCCTTGAGAAAGTGCAGATCTTCTTCAAGCTGGTCCATCCTTGGCCCGGCGCGCAGGGTTTCGATGATACCCGACACCTCATCAAGGAAAAGCGGCACAACCTCGTCAAAGTCCTCTTCGCCGATTTCATCCCGCAGATCAGCCACCCGTTTCCAGTCAATCATGTGCGGCTCCTTTTGCCATGAGTCGCACCCTAGACACGGGGAACTTAACCCTTCGTAACTGAGCAAAAGTTTAACGATTGAGCGGATGGGATTCAGTGTGCGTTAAGCCGCGCGGGCCTAGATATGACACAAGAACGCCCGGGGCATTTATGAGTACGATGAAACCAGCACGCTCGGATAATTTGCAGGAGCCGACACCGGATGTGGTGTCGTCGCCCGTGCAGCGTGTGCTGATCGTCGATGACAGCCGGTTGCAGCGCAAGATCCTGTCCAGCTCGGTCAAACGCTGGGGTTTCGAGGTGTTCGAGGCGGACTCCGCCGAATCCGCGCTTGAGATGTGCACGGAATTGCAACCCGATCTGGTTCTCAGTGACTGGATGATGCCGGGCATGAACGGCCTGGAGTTTTGCAACGCGTTTCGTGATCTTTCCGGTGAGCGCTATGGGTATTTCATCCTGCTCACGTCCAAGAGCGAAAAAGACGAAGTCGCGATGGGCCTTGAGGCGGGCGCGGACGACTTCCTGACCAAGCCGGTGGACGCAAACGAATTGCGCGCGCGCATCACGGCGGGTGAGCGGATCGTTCAGATGCAGCGGGAACTTACCGAAAAGAACCGCCTGATTTCGGAAACCCTCGACGAATTGCAACGTCTTTACGACTCGCTCGACAGCGACCTGCAGGAGGCGAAAAAGCTACAACAATCGCTGATCCCGGTGCGCCACAAGGCGTTCGAGACGGGGAATGTTTCGTTGATGCTGCGATCAAGCGGGCATGTGGGTGGCGATCTGGTCGGCTTCTTTCCGGCGGGACAGGATCATCTGGGGCTTTATTCCATCGACGTATCGGGTCATGGCATCAGCTCGGCGCTGATGACGGCCCGGCTGGCTGGCTACCTGTCGCCGTCAGCACCGGATCAGAATGTCGCTTTGGGCAAGACGGATGGCGACACGTACCACTTCCTGCCGCCCGCGGATGTGATTGAGACCCTGAATGATCTCGTGCTGGACGAGATGGAGACCGAGCATTACTTCACCATGCTTCTGGCCGACCTCAATCTGAAAACCGGTGAAGTGCGGATGGCACAGGCGGGCCACCCGCATCCGCTGGTGCAGCGTGCGGACGGCACCATCGAACAAACCGGCCCGGGTGGATTCCCGGTGGGCCTGATGTCCGGCATTTCCTTTACCGAGTTTGAAACGACGCTGGGGCCGGGTGATCGGCTTTTGTTGCTGTCTGACGGGGTCATCGAATGCCCCGCGCCGGATGGCGACATGCTGGATGAGGCTGGGTTGGAAGGTATGATGCGCGACCTGTCTGGCACGACGGGCCCCGCCTTGTTCGAAGCCCTGCTTTGGAAACTTGGCGAATTTGCCGGAGGCCGGGGGTTTCCCGACGACGTGTCGGGGATCCTGTTCGAGTTTCAGGGCCTGCCTGCGGCGACATAGCGCTGCAAGAACCGCCGATCACCATCATTGCCCAGCACGGCGATGGCGTCGGTCTGGGTCAACCACATCGTTTCATGATCGGGCTCAACCGGTGCCGCAATCTGCCGGACGGGATGCGCGACAAAGACATGGCACAGCTTCTCCGCCCAGAGGTCATATTCAGGCATGTAGGTGAACCGTCGGAATGCGCCCAGACGCACGGGCCGCGCTATGCGCCAGCCCGTTTCTTCCTGCACTTCGCGATGTAGCGCCTGCAGGGGGCTTTCGCCGGGGTCGATCCCGCCGCCCGGCAGCTGAATGTCGGGCAAGGGCCCGATCTGGCAGGTCAACAATATGGCATTGCCGCGCGGCAGGATGGCATAGGCACCCGGACGCAGCGTGTAGCGGCGACCGGTTTTCGGCATCTCTCCGATACGGGGGATCACACGCGTGCCCTTTCAGTTTTCGCCAAGGCGCTTATATAGGCGCGATATGCCAACCTCAGGCGTGTAAGGAAACCCCAATGACGACTGGCTCGCAAATTGCGTGGGACGATAGCGTCCTGCCCTTCCAACTTGATGCATCGGACATCCGCGGCCGCCTCGCGCGGCTGGACGGAGTCCTGAGCGGTATCCTGAAACAACACGACTACCCGCCGCAGGTCGAGGCGCTGGTGGCCGAGATGGCGTTGCTGACGGCCCTGATCGGCCAGACGGTCAAGCTGCGCTGGAAACTGCAATTGCAGGTCCAGTCCAAGGGGCCTGTGCGCATGATTGCCACCGATTACTATGGCCCCGAGGAAGAGGGCGGGATTGCACGCATTCGCGCCTATGCCAGCTATGATGCCGATCGCCTGACGGATGCGACACCTTTTGACCAGGTGGGCGAGGGGTACTTTGCCATCATGATCGACCAGGGTCAGGGCATGACTCCCTATCAGGGCATCACCCCGCTTGCGGGCGGTTCGCTTGCGGCCTGTGCCGAGGCCTATTTCGCCCAGTCCGAACAGTTGCCCACCCGGTTCAAGCTGAGCTTTGGCCAGTCGACCGAACCCGGTGTGCCGGAGCATTGGCGCGGCGGCGGGATCATGTTGCAGCATATGCCCAAGGCGTCTCCGTTCGTGGCGCAGGGCGAAGGGTCGGGCGAGGTGCTGACAGCCGCCGATCTCGTGCAGGGCGACGAGGAAGAGAACTGGAACCGGGCCAACATCCTGCTGGATACGGCCGAGGCGATGGAGTTGATGGGCCCGCAACTGGAGCCCAATGATCTGCTCTTGCGCCTCTTTCACGAGGAAGCGCCGCGTGTCTACGATACGCAGCCGGTGCGGTTCGGCTGTACCTGTTCCGAGGACCGTGTGCGGCAAAGCCTGTCGATCTACTCCGCCCGCGACATCGAAAAGATGACGACGGATGAGGGGCGTGTGACAGCGGATTGCCAGTTCTGTGGTGCCCATTACGACCTTGATCCGGCCACGGTTGGATTTGAGGCCGAAGACAGTGCCTGATCTTCTCGACCGCACCCGGCGCGCGCTGATGCAGCCGGGTGCGGCATCGTCCGACTATGACCTCAACCCGGACGTGGTGTTGCCCGCGGGGCGCAAGTTGCGCCCTGCGGCCGTGCTTGCGCCGATCATGGAGACGGCGCGGGGGTTGGAGCTGATCCTGACCAAGCGGTCCTCCGCGCTCAAGCACCATCCCGGCCAGATCGCGTTCCCGGGCGGCAAACAGGACGAAACCGACGCCACGCTTGAGGCGGCCGCGCTGCGCGAAGCCCGCGAAGAGATTGGCTTGCCGTCGGAACAGGTCGAGATACTCGGGACCTTCGCACCGCATGAAACGGTGACGGGGTTCACGGTGACGCCAGTGATTGCGCTGGTGACGGCACCATTTGAAATCCGACCCGAAGCGGGCGAGGTGGACGAGGTGTTTTTTGTCCCGCTGGCCCATGTTCTCGACGCGGCCCAGTTTGTCGTGGAATCGCGGCGCTGGCGCGGCATGCGCCGATCCTACTACGCGGTGCCTTACGGGCCCTATTACATCTGGGGCGCGACCGCGCGTATACTGCGGGCATGGACCGACAGCCTGCCTTCCGACTAGATCCAGACACCGGTTTTTTGGCCGACCCAAAGGGTCAGACTATCTGTGCCGCCCTTGAGGGCGCAGGCCATGCCGCGTTCTTTGTGGGCGGTTGCGTGCGCAACGCTGTGATGGGCGTCGCGGCGTCAGATGTGGACATTGCAACGGATGCAACGCCGGACAGGGTGATGGACATCGCCAAAGCAGCCGGTATGCGCGCAGTGCCGACAGGCGTCGAACACGGGACAGTGACGCTGGTGATCCTGGGCGTACCATTCGAGGTGACCACGTTTCGCAAGGATGTCGCGACAGACGGGCGGCGGGCGGTGGTCGCCTTTTCCAGCGATATGGATGCAGATGCGCGGCGGCGGGATTTCACCATGAACGCGCTTTATGCGGACCGTCACGGGTGGGTGCATGACCCGGTGGGCGGCCTGCCGGATGCGCAGGCGCGGCGGGTTCGGTTCATTGACGACCCGGTGCAGCGCATCCGCGAAGATTATCTGCGCACGCTGCGGTTCTGCCGGTTCAGTGCCTGGTATGCCGATCCCGGTCTTGGCTGGGACCCGGATGCGCTGGCGGCAATTGCGGACACGCTTGCGGGGCTGGAGACCCTGTCGGCAGAGCGGGTCGGGTCCGAAATGCTGAAGCTGCTGGCTGCACCGGACCCTGTCCCGGCCGTGGCCGTGATGGCGCAGGTCGGTGTGTTGGGGGTCGTGCTGCCGGGCGCCGATCCGCGCCTGCTTGGCCCGCTGGTGCACAGTGAAGGGCACACGACGCCGGACCCGATCACCCGGCTGGCAGCGCTGGGCGGGCAGGATGTGGGCAACGCATTGCGACTGTCAAAGCGGCAAAGCAAACAGTTGGATTTGACACGCACGCTGGCCGGAACGACGCGCGGTTTTCGCGTCTTGGGTCACCTCGGCGGTCACGCGGCAGCCACAGGTGCGGCTTTGCTGCGTTCGGCCATGTTGGAAACCGCTTTGCCCGTCGGTTGGGAGAACGAGATTGCTGAAGGCGTTGATGCCGTTTTCCCGGTGAACGCGGCGGACCTGCCTGATCTGGAAGGGCCTGCGCTGGGGCAGCGCCTCAAGGCGCTGAAACAGGACTGGTTGGCATCGAACCTCTCACTGTCGAAGGCAGCGCTTTTGGGCGGGTGACATATCGGGCGACTCGCTGTAGGAGTTGCTCAACCCAAAGGAGGGAACCATGGTTCGCGGGATCTGGAACGACACCTGACATTGTCGCACGCCGTCCAAAGTGACGCACGCGCCTGAAGGCGCGCGTTACTGCCATGTTTCACTATACCTCTACAGGTTCTTCCCATGTTCAAGTTCTTTGAATCGCTTGTCGATCCGTATGCGCCCTATTCCGAAAGCGACACGCCGCCCAATCGCCTGTGGCCCTTTCTGAACGCCTATCTGAAGCCGTTCCGCGCGGTGATTGCCGTGACCTTCGTGATCAGCACCATTGTCGCGTTCAGTGAAATCCTGCTCATCTGGTATGTGGCCCGCATCGTCGACCTGTTGGCGCAGGGCGCGCCGGAACAGATCATTCCGCAATACGGGTTCGAGTTCGTTCTTGTCGCCCTTTGGGTGCTCGTGCTGCGCACCGGCGTTGCCTTTGTCGATGTGGCGCTGCTGCACAACACATTGATGCCCAACCTTGGCACGTTGATCCGCTGGCGGTCGCACCGACATGTACTGCGGCAGTCCGTGGGCTGGTTTGAAAACGATTTTGCGGGGCGTATCGCAAACCGGATCATGCAGACCCCGCCCGCCGCGGGCGAGGCGATGTTTCAGGTGCTGGATGCCGGGTCGTTCTTTGTGACATCGCTGGTGGGCGCGGTCATTCTGTTGATGACGTTCGACATGTGGCTGGCCTTGCCGTTGCTGTTCTGGATCACGGGTTATCTGGCGCTGATGCGCTGGGTGATCCGGCGCGCCGGTCCGGCGGCCAAGAAAAGCTCGGATGCGCGCAGCGCGATCACGGGGCGGGTGGTGGACAGCTACTCCAACATCCATTCGGTCAAGATGTTTGCCCATCATGATCGCGAGATCGACTACGCCCGCGACGCAATTGAGCATGCGCGCCAGACCTTCATGTCCGAGATGCGGATCGTGACGAAAATGGACCTGATGCTGACCATTCTGAATGCCGGGATGATCGTGTCCATGGGCTCGCTGGCCATCTGGCTGTGGATGGGCGGCTTTACCACCGAAGGGATGGTGGCCGCGGCGCTGACCATCGCCCTGCGCTTGAACAACATGACGTACTGGATCATGTGGGCGATGACGTCGCTGGTGCAGAACCTCGGGGTGATTTCCGAGGGGATGGAGACGATTGCCCAGCCGATCACGCTGGTGGACAAACCGGATGCCAAGCCCGTGCGGGTTGGCAAGGGTGAGATCGTGCTGGAGGGTCTGACGCACCACTATGGCCGCGATACTGGTGGGTTGGAGGCTGTGTCGACGACAATTGCGGCAGGTGAAAAGGTGGGGCTTGTCGGGCGGTCCGGCGCGGGCAAGTCGACCTTGGTCAAGCTCCTGTTGCGGTTTTACGATGCCGAGGCCGGGCGCATCCTGATTGACGGGCAAGACATTGCAAATGTCACGCAGGACAGCCTGCG
>CAZRUV010000067.1:0-10043 GCA_964603315.1 uncultured Rhodobacterales bacterium | reverse complement strand
GCGATTCAGGATACGCTTTATCAGATGATGGAGGGCAAGACGGTGATCGCCATCGCGCACCGTCTGTCGACCATCGCGCAGATGGATCGCATCCTCGTTCTGGATGAGGGAAAAATCGTCGAAGACGGAAGTCATGACGCGCTTTTGGCGCAAGGCGGCCTATATTCGGAATTCTGGGCGCGCCAATCCGGCGGGTTCATCGCAACCGAGGCTGCCGAGTGAAGATCGAAAGCTGGATCCGTCCCTTTGACCATGCCGAGGGACCACCGCCGGAGACGCTGTGGCCCTTCATGCGCTGGTGTCTGTCGGGTGCATGGCCTGCCTTGTGGCTGGCGGCGTTGTGTTCGGCCCTTGCCGGCGTGCTGGAGGCGGGCACGGCCCTGATCCTCGGGTGGGTGATTGACGCCACGGTCGAGCTTGGGCCAGATGGGTTCTTTTCCATATCCAACATCGGGCTCGTGCTGGGGGCCCTTGCGTTTTTCCTGATCGCCCGGCCGATCCTTTTTGGCCTCAGCTCGGCCACGAACTCGATCATTGTGCAACCGAATGTGAACCCGCTTGTGCTGTCGCGCCTGCACCGCTGGACGCTTGGGCAGTCGGTCGGCTTCTTCGACGACGATTTTGCTGGCCGCATCGCGCAAAAGCAGATGCAGGCGGCGCGTGCGGTCACGGATGTCGTGTCGGAATTCATCAACGTCGTGGCTTTTGCGCTGGCGTCCCTGGTGGGGTCCGTCCTGCTGCTGCTGGCGATCGACTGGCGCGTGGCCATCGGGTTTGGCGTCTGGCTCTGCCTCTATTTTGCGCTGATCAGCTGGTTTCTGCCGCGCGTCCGAAAACGGTCTGCGGCGCGGGCCGGGGCGCGGGCGATGGTGTCGGGACAGGTCGTGGACACGATCACCAACATCAAGACGGTCAAGCTCTTTGCCCATGACGATCACGAGGATCAGGCCGCCCTTGGTGCCATGTCCAGGTTCCGGGAAACCGCCGTGCGGTTTGGATATCTCGCGGCAGGTTTTCGGTTTGCCTTGATGAGCCTTGCGGGTCTGCTGCCGGTGCTTTTGCTCGGCGGGACGATCGTGATGTGGCGGTCGGGGCTTGCAACGCCCGGTGACATCGTTGCGGCGGGGGCCGTGGCCGTGCGGATCAGTCAGATGACAGGTTGGGTCAGTTTCACCCTGATGGCGATCTATTCCAACATTGGCGAGATCGAAGACGGCATCCGCACGCTTACCCCCCGAAACAGGGTCGAAGACGGGCCCGATGCGCCCGCGCTGGCCGTGCCCGAAGGTGGTATCGTTTTCGACAATGTCGAGTTTCGCTACGGCCGCGATGCGGGCGGCATTGATGCACTTTCGCTGACCATCAAGCCCGGCGAAAAGGTTGGCATCGTGGGTGCGTCCGGCGCGGGCAAGTCAACGCTCGTCGCCCTGCTGCTCAGGCTCTACGACAGCGAAAAGGGGCAGATCAGCATCGATGGGCAAGAGACGCGCGGCGTGACCCAGGACAGTCTGCGCCACGCCATCGGGATGGTCACGCAGGAGACGGCCATGTTCAACCGCTCTGCGCGGGAGAATATTCTCTACGGTCGCCCGGATGCGTCCGAGGCAGACATGATCGCCGCCGCCACGAAGGCCGAGGCGCATGATTTCATCCTTGATCTGGAGGATCACAAGGGGCGTCAGGGCTATGACGCGCATCTGGGCGAACGGGGCGTCAAGCTGTCCGGCGGTCAGAGGCAGCGCATTGCGCTGGCGCGCGCGATCCTGAAGGACGCGCCCATTCTGGTGCTGGACGAGGCGACAAGCGCGCTTGATTCCGAGGTCGAGGCATCTATCCAGAATGCGCTGAGCCGCGTGATGGAAGGCAAGACCGTTCTGGCCATCGCGCACCGTCTGTCGACCCTGACCGAGATGGACAGGATCGTCGTGATGGATGTGGGCCGCATCGTCGAGGAAGGGTCGCATGACGCGCTGCTCGCCAAGGGTGGGCTTTATGCCAAGTATTGGCAAAGGCAGTCCGGTGGCTTTATCCGCACCGAGGCGGCGGAATAAAGACGGCACATGACGACATACAGAATTGAACGGTTGGGCCAGCGCGGTGACGGCATTGCGGAGGGCCCTGTCTTTGTCCCGCTGGCCCTGCCGGGTGAGGACGTGACCGGCACACGTGTCGGTGACATGCTGGAAGACGTGCGGATCGACGTCCCGTCACCGGATCGGGTCACGCCACCGTGTTCGCATTTCCGCAGTTGTGGCGGATGTCAGCTGCAACATGCCAGCGACGCCCTCGTCGCGGACTGGAAGCGCGCGCAGGTTGTCGATGCGCTGCGCGCGCAGGGCATCGATACCGATGTGCGCCCAACGCTGACGTCGCCAGACCGCTCGCGCATCCGCGCGACGTTTTCCGCGCGGCGCACGAAAAAGGGCGCGATGGCCGGGTTTCACGCGCGCCGGTCGGACGCGATCATTCCGGTGCCGAACTGCGCACTTGTCGATCCGGCGCTTAAGGCGGGACTGGACGCGGCCGAGGCGCTGGCCGTGACGGCGGCGAGCCGCAAGGGCGAATTGTCGGTCACTGTAACGGACAGCCTTGCCGGGCTCGACGTCTTTGTCACCGGGGGCAAGCCGCTTGATGGACCGCTGCGCGTGTCTCTGGCCGAACTGGCACAGGCGCACCGGCTCGCCCGGCTGACATGGGACGACGAGGTCGTCGCGATGATCCATCCGCCGGTGCAGCGCATGGGCCCGGCGCAGGTTGTCCCCCCGCCCGGTGCGTTCCTGCAGGCAACGCGGCACGGGCAGGACGTCTTGACCGATATGGTGCAAGAGATCGTTGATGGTGCCACGAAAGTGGCGGACCTCTTTGCGGGGTGCGGGACGTTCGCCCTGCCGTTGGCAACGCAGGCCGAGGTGCATGCGGTCGAAGGTGATCACGCGATGATTGCGGCCCTTGACCGTGCGTGGCGCGATACACCCAACCTCAGGCAGGTGACGTCAGAGGCGCGTGACCTCTTTCGCCGCCCGTTGTTGCCGGATGAGCTTGCCCGGTTTGATGCCGTCGTGATTGACCCGCCGCGTGCAGGTGCCGCAGCCCAGATTGCGGAGCTTGCGCAGGCGCAACCGCCGGTGATTGCGCATGTGTCCTGCAACCCGGCCACCTTCGCGCGTGATGCAAAATCGTTAACCACAGCAGGCTATAGCTTGGATTTTGTGCAACCGGTGGATCAGTTCCGCTGGTCCACCCATGTGGAGCTTGTGGGTGCCTTCCGGCTCTCCCATATGACCCGCTGAAGGAGTGCCGCAATGCTCACACGTGCACAGCTGACCACCTGGCTGGAAAGCCCGAAAGTCGTGAATTTTGTGATCGGCGTGATTATCGTCAATGCGATCACGCTGGGTCTTGAGACATCGCCCGAAGCGATGGCTGTTGCCGGCGGTCTGATCATCGCGATCGACAAGATCTGCCTCAGCATCTTTGTGATCGAGATCATCGCCAAGCTGATTGCCTATCGCGGGCGGTTTTTCCGCAATGGTTGGAACATCTTTGATTTTGTGATCGTCGGGATTGCGCTTTTGCCAAGTGCGGGTGGTCTGTCCGTTCTGCGGGCCTTGCGCATCCTGCGCGTGCTGCGCGTGATTTCCGTCGCCCCCCGTTTGCGCCGCGTGGTCGAAGGGTTTGTGACCGCGCTGCCCGGCATGGGTTCCGTGTTTCTGCTGATGGCGCTGATTTTCTACATTGCGGCAGTGATGGCGACCAAGCTCTTTGGCCCCAGCTTTCCGGACTGGTTCGGGAGCCTGCCGCTCAGCGCCTATTCCCTGTTCCAGATCATGACGCTGGAATCGTGGTCCATGGGTATCGTCCGCCCGGTGATGGAGGTTTATCCCTACGCCTGGCTTTTCTTTGTGCCGTTCATCATGGTCACCACCTTTGCCGTGGTGAACCTGCTGGTGGGTCTGATCGTGAATTCGATGCAGGATGCCCACGCCGAAGAGACCAACGCCGCGACCGACAGCTACCGGGACGAAGTGCTGAAACGGATGGAAGCGATCGAGGCGCGACTGAACACACGCGACGGTTAAGCCACAGTTCACGCTGTGGTGAACACCATAGGTGCAAAACAGGCTAGGCCGAACGGGGCAACTGGTGATACCTCTCTGCCCAATCAAGAAAAAAGACGTACGGGACAGGACTTTGATGAAACGCAGACATCTGTTGATGGGTGGCGTCGCCGCAGCCGGTTTGGGTGCTTGCGCGCCCCAGACCAAGTTCAAGCAATATGACGGGCCCGAAGTCACCTACATCGTGGTGAACAAAGGGGATCGGCAGATGTTCCTGCTGAACAACGACACGGTGCTGAAAAGCTATTTGATCGACCTTGGTTTTGCGCCGATTGGCGACAAGTTCGTTGAAGGTGACGGTCGCACGCCCGAAGGCAACTACATCATCGACCGTCGCAATCCCAACAGCCAGTTCTACCTGTCGCTCGGCATTTCCTATCCCAATGCCAAGGATCGGGCCGAAGCGGCGGCACTTGGGAAATCTCCGGGCGGCGACATTTTCATCCATGGCGAATCCAGCCCGTTCAAACGGCGCCGGAGCGACTGGACATGGGGGTGCATCGCGATACCAAATCGCGAAATGGAAGACGTCTACGCGATGGTGCGCAATGGCACGCCCATCCAGATCAACGCCTGACCCTAACTGGCGGGTGTTGTCGCGATGACCACAGTGTCGTCGACGGTGTATTACGCCGGAGCGTCAACGGCACTTGGCACCAGACGCGATGCCGAAGGGTTCTCTGCGGGGATTGACGGGCTGTTGTTCGGATTGCCCACAACCATGGTCCACCAGATCTTGCCATTTGACTCTTGGAACCACGCAAATCCCATGTCTTTCGCCTGAGGCGACAGGATGGTGCGCCGGGTGTCGGCTTGCTCCATCCATGCGGCCAGCGTCTCAAGCTCGGTCTCGTAGGATTCCGAGATATTCTCGCCGACGAGGCTGCCCGCATAGCCAACCCGCGCCAGCCGGTCGATGGGCGACGAGCCGTCCGAACCAAAGTGCCAGGGGCGGTTTTGCAGCGCCATGTCGCGTGAATGGGTGGCGGCCGCGGCGTTCAATTGCGGGTTCAGCTGAACCGGGGCCGCACCGCGGGCGCTTCGCAGGGCATTGACGGAATCAAGCATGCGAAACTGCAGCTTGGCCGTGTCACTGTTGCGGATGCGATAGAGTTTTGGCAGCGGGCGGCCGTCTGCACCGACGCTTGGTGATGATGGACCGGTCGGCGCACAGGCCGCAACCAGCACGCTCAGGGCCAGAAAGATGAAAACGCGACGCATCATTGCTGCATACCACTCAGTTTGTTTGACGCTCTAGGTACCCGGATGGCCGTTGTAATTCAAACGCACATCGGCGTGATATTGCATGGTGGCAAGTGTTTGAATTGCGAGTGCGGCATTCGCGCCATATTTTGACGTGACTCGCCGGAAAACAGCTTTGGAGAGAAATTTATGCCCAAATCGTCATTTCATGCCCCGAGCCGCCGTGCATTTCTGGCTGGTGGCGCCGCATTGATCAGCGCCCCCGCGATTGCGCAGAATGTGCCTGCCGGGCAGGCCGAGCGCGATCCGACCCTGTCGGTGCGCCGCAATATTTCCAGCTTTCGCACGCTTGATTGGCGGCCCTATTTCACAAACCTGCGCAAGGGCGCGATTCTGGTCGATATCGACAGCCGCGCGGTGCACTACTGGAACGAGGATCAAACGGTTTACAAACTGTACCCCTCCAGTGTGCCCCTGACGGATGATTTGACGCGCCGTGGCCGTACGCGTGTGACGCTCAAGGATCCCAACCCTGATTGGCGCCCCACCCCGTCGATGAAGAAACGCAACCCGGAATGGCCCGACTATATCGGCCCGGGTCCTGACAATCCGCTGGGGACGCGTTCGCTGCACCTGAGTTGGACGTATTATCGCATCCACGGCACCCATGACACGCGCAAGATTGGCCGCAAATCGTCCAATGGGTGCATTGGCCTCTACAATGAACACATTGAAGAATTGTACGAGATGGCGAAGGTCGGCACACAGGTGTTGCTAATTTGACGACATTCCCGCAGATCGATTGCAATGCACTGGAATCATGGTTTTCATTCGCGCCTGATTGCTATTTACAGAACACCACGAGGTAAGTCTTGGGAGTGCGTCAGTGTGTTTACTGGCGTGCTAAACTGGAGGTTATAACATGAAAAAACTCGTTCTTGCTGCTGCTCTGACTGCTGCTGCTTCGACGGCATTTGCCGGCGCACCTGCCGACCCTGTCATCGAACCACCCGTGATCGTTGAAGAAGCAAACAGCTCGTCGGGCGGCATCATCCTGCCCCTGCTGGTTCTGATCGCAGTTGCGGCCGCCGTTTCGGACTAGGCACGCGATACGACCAAAACAAAAAGGCGGCGCATCCCTGCGCCGCCTTTTTCATTGATCCGGGCAGATCTTGTCAGTCCAGCCAACCTTTCAGGTTGTCTTCGATCACGGTGCTGAGCGCATCGATATGCGCATCATCATCGTTGAGACAGGGGATGTAGGTGAATGTCTCGCCACCTGCTTCCTCGAAGCTCTCGTGAATCTCTTCGTTGATCTCTTCGAGCGTTTCGATGCAGTCCGCCGAGAAGGCGGGCGCACAGACGGCAATGTTCTTCTTGCCTGCTTCGGCGAGGCGCGCGACCTCTTCGACCGTGTAGGGTTGCAGCCATTCTTCGGGGCCGAATTTTGACTGGAACGTCGTCTTGATGTCCGTGTCTTCCCAGCCCAGCCGTTCCTTGAGCAACCGCGTCGTCTTCTGACACTGGCAATGATACGGGTCGCCTTCCATCAGGTACCGGATCGGTACGCCGTGATAGCTGCACACGAGGATATCGGGGCGTGTGTCCATCGCGGCATAGGCGCGTTCGATCGACTGGGCCAACGCGTCGATATATTTCGGATGGGCGAAGTAGGGCTCCACCGTGCGGGTGGTGGGCTGCCACTTTTCCTCCATCAGCGCGCGAAAGAACTGGTCATTCGCTGTGGCCGATGTCGCCCCGGCATAATGGGGATAAAGCGGGAAAAACAGGATCTTCTGGCAGCCCGCCTCGACCATTTCGCGCACTTTGGATTTGGTCGATGGATTGCCGTATCGCATGCAGAAATCGACCATCACCTGATCGCCGTACCGGTCGGCCATCGTGGCCTTGATCTTGGCGGTCTGGTCCTTGGTGATCGTCATCAACGGGCTTTCGCCCGCCTCGTGGTTCCAGATCGACTTGTAGGCCGCACCTGATGAAAACGGACGTTTGGTCAGGATGATCAGCTGCAGCAGCGGTTGCCAGACCCACGCGGAATAGTCGATCACGCGCTTGTCAGACAGGAATTCGTTCAGATAGCGGCGCATGGACCAATAGTCGTAGTTGTCCGGTGTGCCGAGATTGGCCAGCAGGATACCGACACGCGCGGGCGGGACCGCCGGGTGATCAGCCTCAGCGTGCACGGGTTTGGTTGCGGTTTTGCTGGTGTCGAGCATCTTGGGCCGGTCCATCGTTCGAGATTAGCCTCAGATAACGGGAATTGTCACAAGGTCAATCTGGCAGCGACGTTTCGTCCGTTCCGAGCGCATCGGCAAGCCGTGCCGTGGCCGAACCGGGGCGCAACGGCTGGGGTTGGCTCGTGTCCGGCGCCCAGCCGGTGAGCACGATGATTTCAAACGTGGCGCGGACGCCACCGTCGCGACCCGGATAGGTGGCCGCATAGATTTCGGCTGCACGTTCAAAGACGGCGCGGCGGGTCGGGTGGCGCAGCCGGGCATTGAGCGCATTGCCCTCACCCATCGCGCGCAGATCGCGCATCAGGTGCCACATGTCGCGGTACTCGACGTTCAGGTCCACGCTATCTGCCACCGGCAACGCGAAACCCGCGCGTTGCAGCAATGCGCCAAGATCGCGTAGCTCGGCCATCGGCGCGACCCGTGGCGACAGCCCGCCGGAGACGGCAATTTCCGCTTCGGCGAGGCTTGCGCGCAACTCGTGCAGGCTTTGCCCGCCCAGGCTGGCGGCTAGCAGGAGCCCATCGGGTTTCAGTGCCCGCCGACACTGGATCAGCTGGCCCACCGGGTCGTTGGACCAGTGCAGGCCAAGGCTGTGGATCACCAGATCGTGTTTGTCCGGGCTCAGGTCCAACAGATCGGCGTCCGCCACCGCCATCGCGCTGCTCTTGTCCCAAAGATGCGGATACCCGGTCACCACGGCTGCGGATTGAAATGATTTGTTAACCATCGCCACGCGATCCTGCAGTTCGTCGCGTGCAACTTCCTGCAGGAACAGGGCGCCGGGGTCGGCGCGCATCCGGTTGCGCGCGAGGGCGTTCCGGTCGGTCAGTGCGTTGGGTTGGTTCATGGGTCAAGGATAAGGAGCAGATGCAGCTTTTACAAACCGCCCTCACCGCGATTTACCCGCCGCGATGCCTTGCCTGTGGCGAGATGGTGGACAGCAACTTTGGCCTGTGCGGTACATGCTGGGCGCAGACGCCGTTTGTCGGCCCCACGCGCTGTGACATGTGCAGCGTGCCCCTGCCCGGACAGGCACGGGGCGAGGTGCTGCATTGCGATGATTGCATGCGCTGGCCGAAACCCTGGGCGCGGGGGCGTGCTGCGCTGATCTATGACGGGATCACGCGCAAGCTGGTCCTTGGGTTCAAGCATGGCGACCGGCAGGAGGTGGCAAGGCCAGCGGCGCAATGGATGCTGAAGGCCAGCAATGACTTGCTTTCCGACACGAACGCGTTGATAGCGCCGGTGCCCTTGCACTGGATGCGGCTGGCCAAACGACGGTACAACCAGTCGGCCTTGCTGGCCCGCGCCCTGGCGGACCTTTCGGGCACTGCCTGGTGCCCCGATCTTTTGGTCCGGACGCGGTATACCCCCAGTCTGGACGGTAAATCGCGCGAGGCGCGCAAGACCGTTCTGGCGGATGCCATCACCATCAACGAACGCAGGCGACACAGGATCGCAGGCCGGCCGGTCGTTTTGGTGGATGACGTGCTGACCACAGGGGCCACGCTGAGCGTTTGCGCTGAGGCCTGTCGTGCGGCAGGTGCCTCTGACGTGTGCGTTTCCGTACTGGCGCGCGCGGTCAAGGCACCATACATCCCCCTCAGCTGAAACGAACGGTGAAAGGAACCGGATCGTGAAACCTGTCGAGATTTACACGTCGCCTTTGTGCGGCTTTTGTCATGCGGCCAAGCGTCTGCTGAACGAAAAGGGCGTCGATTTTACCGAAGTGGACGTGCTGCGCCACCCTGACCGCAAGGCGGAGATGATCCAGCGCGCAAATGGCGGGCGCACGGTGCCACAGATTTTTGTGGGCGACACGCATGTGGGCGGTTGCGACGACCTCTATGCGTTGGAACAGGCGGGCAAGCTCGATCCGCTTCTGGCGGCGTAAATGCGCGCGGCGCTGCTGCAATTAAACGTCAGCGATGATCCGGAGGCGAACCTGCCGGATACGCTTGCGATGGTGCAGCAGGCCGCCGACATGGGTGCGGAATTCGTCCTGACCCCCGAAGTGACGAACTGCGTCAGCCTGGACCGGACGCACCAGCGCAACGTGCTGCAGCATGAAAGCGACGACAAAACGCTGAAAGCGCTGCGCGCAGCGGCGCAAGCGTGTGGCATCCACCTTTTGATCGGATCGCTTGCGTTGAAAACGGACGATCCGGATGGCCGGTTTGCCAATCGTTCGTTCCTGATCGGGCCGGATGGTGAGATCGTTGCGCGATACGACAAAATCCACATGTTTGACGTTCAGATCGACAATCGCGAGACGTTCCGGGAGTCTTCGGGCTATCGGCCCGGGTCGCGAGCTGTTCTTGCCGAGACACCATTTGCGCCGATTGGTATGGCTGTCTGCTACGACATGCGCTTTCCCCGGCTTGCCGATGCGCTGGTACGGGCAGGCGCGCAGGTGCTCACATACCCGTCCGCATTCTCGCCTGTTACAGGCGCTGCGCACTGG
>CAZRUV010000066.1:0-18959 GCA_964603315.1 uncultured Rhodobacterales bacterium | reverse complement strand
AAATCAGGACAAAACTGGTCTTCTCAGACACTCTGAGAAATACAGTTGCTAGATGCGTGGAGCAATGTCAGACGGGCTCAGACCGGGCGGACCGTGGCCCGCGCCTTCCGCCTCCTTGATCAAATGTCGCATCCGCGCGTTGAGGGGGGCCTGCCGTCCATTGCGTTGCGCAAGGTCAAGGATGACCCCCTGAAGCGCATCGATCTCGGTTGGACGCCGGTGGGTCAGGTCCTCCCACATGGACGACCGCGCCTCTGCATCAATGGTCAGCATCTGCGCGGCGATCCGGCGGAAGAGCGGCGTGGGCAGACGCAGGATGTGCGGGATCAGCCAGGGCGGGGCAGCGGCCGATTTGGCGGGCGTGATGCCCGCAACGCGCAGAATGCGCAGGGCTTCGGACATCTGGGCCGCCATGAGGCGGCGCCAGCGCCCGTCCTGCAATTGTTCGAGCAGTGGCAGATCCGACAGGGCGTTGATCGCATTGCCGAGATTGAGGACAAGCTTGCCCCACTGGACCGCCTCGATGCGGTCCGACTGCAACCATCCGAGCGTATCCGTCTCCAGACGCGGCAGAGGCCCCGCCTCGACAATGATGTCGCCAGACGTGCCCCGGTGATAGTGCCCGCGCCCGCGCGAGACGACATTGAAGGGCACCATTGCCGCGCGGACATCCGCCCCGGACAGGATTTGGCGCAACGTGTCCGCATTGCCGACACCGTTCTGCAGGCTGATCACCTGGGCGTGGGGTGCGTGGGCGCGGATGAGGCGGGCCATGGCCTCGGTATCGCCGGATTTGACCGCAACGAGCACAAGGTCAGCCCCGGTGAGCGCCGGTTCGGGATCGTCGAACAAGGCGACGTCCCGCACCGTCTCGTCGAGCATGCCAAAGTCCGTGACCCGCAGCGCGTGGCGCGCCAGCACCTCGCAGACCCGGGCGCGGCCCAGAAACCGGACATCGTGGCCTGCCGCGACCAGCAGCCCGCCGACAAAGCAGCCAATGCTGCCAGCGCCGGCGACCGTGATGCGCGGCGCCGTCACCCTAGCGGCCCAGACACCAGCGCATGATCGCCTTTTGCGCATGCAGCCGGTTTTCGGCCTCGTCGAAGATCACCGAATGCGGGCCGTCCATCACTTCGGACGTCGCTTCGTCGTCGCGATGGGCGGGCAGGCAGTGCATGAACAGGCTGTCGCTCTTGGCCTTTGCCATGAGGTCCGCATTGACCTGGTAACCGCGCAACTGATTATGGCGGCGCTCGCGCGCGGATTGGGGGTCATGCATGCTGACCCAGGTGTCCGTCACCACAAGATCGGCATCTTTCACCGCCTCGTGCGGATCGCGGACGGTCGTGTAGAGCCCGTCCAGCGCACGTTCCGGGTCCAGCGGTTCCGGGCCGGTGAAAACCAGATCGAACTCGAACTGCTTTGCGGCATGGGCAAAACTCGCAAAGACGTTGTTGCCATCGCCGGACCAGACGACCTTCTTGCCCTTGATCGGGCCGCGATGTTCTTCGAACGTCATGACGTCGGCCATGATCTGGCAGGGATGCGTGCGGTTGGTCAGGCCATTGATCACCGGAACGGTGGCGTATTCGGCCATTTCGAGCAGTGTTGCCTCTTCGAATGTGCGGATCATGATCAGGTCCACGTAGCGGCTGAGCACGCGGGCGGTGTCGGCGATGGTCTCGCCGTGGCCCAGTTGCATGTCGGTGCCCGACAGCACCATGGTCTGCCCGCCCATCTGCCGGACGCCCACATCGAAGCTGACCCGGGTGCGGGTCGAGGGTTTTTCAAAGATGAGGGCGACCATGTGACCGGCGAGCGGCAAATCGTCGTCGGGCGCGCCCCTGGGACGGCCCGCACGGGCGGATTTCATGGACTGGGCATTGTCGATGATCTGCCGCAGGTCGGCCTGCGCCGTGGTGTGAATGTCGAGGAAATCGGTCATAGCGGTTCTTTGTGTGGAGAGACCCGGGGGCGCTGCCCCCGGACCCCCGGAGTTTGTTTGGCAAGATGAAGGAGGATCAGGCCGCGATGGTTTGGGCTGCGGCGTCGAGGCGGGCCACAGCTTCGCTGATCTCTTCTTCCGTGATGGTCAAAGGCGGGAGCAGGCGGATGACGTTGTCGGCGGCGGGTACGGTCAGGACCTCGTGCACGTAGCCAGCGTTGACGACATCCGTGTTGGGGGCCTTGCACTTGATGCCCAGCATCAGGCCCGACCCGCGGACGCTGTCGAAAACATCCGGGTGGGCCGCGACCAGCCCCTCGAGCTTCTGGCGCAGGAGGCCCGCCTTGCGGTTCACGTCGGCGAGAAAGTCAGGGTCGCTCACGATGTCCATGAGCGTGGCCCCCACTGCACAGCCCAGCGGGTTGCCCCCGTAGGTCGAGCCGTGCGTGCCTGCGGTCATGCCCGACGCTGCCTCTTCGGTGGCAAGGACCGCGCCAAGCGGGAAGCCGCCGCCGATCCCCTTGGCGACCATCATGATGTCCGGCGTGATACCTGCCCATTCATGGGCAAAGAGCTTGCCGGTGCGGCCCACACCGCATTGCACCTCATCGAGGATCAGCAGGATGTTGTTGGCGTCGCAAAGTTCTCGCAGGCCCTTCAGGCACTGGTCGGGCACCGGTACAATGCCACCCTCGCCCTGCACCGGTTCGATCAGGATCGCGGCGGTGCTGTCCGTGATGGCTGGCGCCAGCGCGTCGTGATCGCCAAAGGCAAGATGGGTGAAGCCCGGCAGCATCGGCCCGAACCCCTTGGTCATCTTTTCCGATCCGGCGGCGGCGATCCCTGCAGAAGACCGGCCGTGGAAACTGCCCGAGAAGGTGATGATATCGACCTTGTCGGGGTGACCTTTGTCATGCCAGTACTTGCGGGCCATCTTGACAGCAAGTTCGCAGGCTTCGGTGCCCGAGTTGGTAAAGAACACCGTGTCGGCAAAGGTTGCCGCCACCAGCTTGTCGGCGAGCGTCTGTTGCTGCGGGATCTTATAGAGGTTCGAGGTGTGCCAGAGGCTGCCCGCCTGTTCGGTCAGTGCGGCGGTCAGCGCGGGATGGGCGTGGCCCAATGCATTCACGGCAATCCCGGCGCCCAGATCCAGAAAGCGTCGCCCGTCCGCCTCGATCAGCCAGGAGCCTGTGCCTTTCACAAAGCTCAGGGGCGCGCGGTTGTAGGTCGGTAGAACGGACGTGATCATCGGGATCATCCTTGGATTGAGGGGCCGGATCGGCTCGGACCGATTTGGTGCCTGAGCCTGTGGCCATGGTCAACAGTGGTTGGTTGAGAGGGGCGCGGAACGCGCAAGTGATCATTACCGCTGGTAAAGCGGGTTCAAACGGATCGTCGGAGGCGAAGCGTCAACATCATGGGCGCGGGATAGCGTATCCCCGCCGCCCGCACCAGCCCCCTTTTTTGCGGCTTGCGGTGGGACGCGCAAAGGCGCATTGCGCAGACATGTTTGTCGCGCGCGCTCAGAACCCGAGGCTTGCTGCCGTGCTGATCCTGATCGCATCGGGTTTCATTGCGGCATCAACCCTGATGGCAAAGGGGCTTGGAACCGACACACCGGGCGCGTCAATGCATCCGTTCCAGATCACCTTTGGCCGGTTTCTGTTCGCCTTTCTCGGCTTTGCGCTTGTGGCCATGGTCCTGCGTCCGCGTCTTGCGCGCCCGCACGTCCCCTTGCATCTGGCGCGCACGACCTGCGGCGCCGTGGGCGTGACGCTGATGTTTGCCTCTGTCGCGCATATTCCGCTCGCCGATGCCACGGCGATTTCGTTCCTCAACCCCGTCTTCGGCATGATCCTTGCCATTCCGCTGCTGGGCGAAAAGGTGGGCAAATGGCGTTGGCTGGCGGCTGCGATTGCCCTGAGCGGCGCAATGGTGCTGCTGCGCCCGACACCGGGCAGCTTTCAACCCGCCGCCCTGCTGGCCCTTGGCGCGGCCGTGATGTTCGGGTTCGAGATCAACATCATCAAGAAACTGACAGCGCGCGAAAATCCGTTTTCGATCCTGATCCTCAACAACGCTCTGGGTGTCGCTCTGACGGGGTTTACAGTTCTCTGGGTCTGGCAGCACCCCACCGCGCAGCAATGGGTGCTGATGGCGGGTGTCGGGCTGGCAATGGCTGCGGCGCAGGCGTGTTTCGTCAATGCGATGGCGCGGGCGGATGCAAGCTACGTCGCGCCCTTCAGCTATGCCACCCTCGTCTTTGCGGCGTTTTACGATGTGATTTTCTATGAGGTCGTGCCGGATGGCGTCACGCTCGCCGGGGCGGCGATCATCATCGCGGGTGCTGCGTTACTGGCATGGCGCGAGGGCATGAAACGGAACGCGCGCGAGCCCTTGTAACTTTGGGCCACGTGACTAGAATGATAGGCTGACACGGAATTCGAGGCGGCCCGCATCATGGGGGCCGCTTTTTAGCTAAGGTAAGCCACCTGAATGTCCTGGACAGATGAGCGCGTAGAACTGCTGAAAAAGATGTGGGGCGAGGGACAGTCGGCCAGCCAGATCGCCAAGGAACTGGGCGGTGTCACCCGCAATGCCGTGATCGGCAAGGTGCACCGGCTGGGCCTGTCGAACCGCGCAAGCGGTGGCGGCGCCAGCACGGCCAAGGCAGACCCCAAACCGAAAGCCGCCAAGGCAGAGGCCAAGCCCAAGGCGCCCAAATCGGAACCCAAGGCCGCGCAGGAGCCAGCGCCCGAGACCAAACCGGTGCTGCCTGCCCGCAAGCAGATCATTCCAGCAGGCCAGCCGTTGCCGCCACAACCATCCGCCAACGAGATCAGCCCCGAAGCACTGGCCAAGGTCAACGAGATCGAGAAAAAGGCCAAGCGCATCAGCCTCATGGAACTGACCGAACGCACCTGCAAATGGCCCGTCGGTGACCCGGCCACGTCGGATTTCTGGTTCTGCGGGCTGCCGGTGCAGCAGGGCAAACCCTATTGCGAAGCGCATGTCGGCGTGGCGTTCCAGCCGATGTCGTCGCGCCGCGATCGCCGCCGCTGACGTCACGCTCACGGCCGGGGTCAGGACCCCGCCTGTCGGGTTGGACGCGCGTTGATCGCTTGCGGCAGGTCGCCCTGCTCTACCCTTTGTCATGTGCCTTGCGTGCCGGTTTGGGACACGCAAGCAAAACCAGCACATGGGCTGGCAGGCTTGCGCGTTGCACGCGTTTCCCGGGGCCAATGGTGCGCCCCCGGATGAAACATCCTCCAACGCAGGTGTGAGTTGTGCGTCACCGCCTCCCGTGACAGGAAGGCGCGAACTGAACACGACCGGACTGACACTGATGACGACGCCCTCACCTCACCGAACCGCCGACGTGCTGGCCCGCCGCCTTTACGACGCAGGCTGCCGCCTCGCCTTTGGCATGCCGGGGGGCGAGGTTCTGACGCTGGTGGATGCGCTGGAGCGCGCGGGCATACGCTTTGTGCTGTGCAAACACGAGAATGCGGCGGCGTTCATGGCGGAAGGCGCCTGGCACCGCACAGGCGCGCCCGGCATCCTTGTCGCCACCGTTGGGCCCGGCGCCCTGAACGGCGTGAACGCCGTGGCCAACGCGCAGCAAGACCGCGTGCCGCTGATCGTGCTTGCCGGATGCGTCGACGCGGACGAGGCGCAAACCTACACCCACCAGGTCCTTGACCAGACGCAGGTGTTCCGCCCCATCACCAAGGCCAGCTTCACGCTGAACACGGGTGCGGCCTGCGTCATTGCCGACAAGGCGGTCGGGATCGCGACCGAAGGGCGCCCCGGTCCCGTCCATATCGACGTGCCCATCACGGTTGCTGTCGCACCTGCGGCCCATACGATCCCCGCCCGCCGTACGGACGCGGCTCCGCTGGTGCCCGCGCCGGATGTACTGGCCGAAATGCGCGCGCATCTGGCCCGTGCCGAACGCCCCATCATGATCGTTGGTGTCGATGCGCTGAATCAGGGTTTTGACACAAGGCGTTCCGATATGTCGGCACAACTGCTGACCTTCGCCGAAACCTTCGGCGTGCCCGTCATCACCACCTACAAGGCCAAGGGATTGCTGGCCGAGGATCACCCGCTGGCGCTTGGGGGTGCGGGCCTGTCGCCCAAGGCGGACAGCATCCTGCTGCCGCTGGTGCACAAGGCAGACCTGATCATCGGGCTGGGTTACGACCCGATCGAGATGCGGACCGGGTGGCGGGACTTCTACTATCCCGGCATCCAGACGATGATCGACATCACCGCCGAGCCGAACCACCACTACATGCATCAGGCCCGGATCAACGTGATCGCGAATTGCAGTGCAACGCTGACGGCCATGTCCGACGGTGTGACACCGCGCGACACGTGGGGGACAGGTGAAGTGGTCGAGGCCAAGGCGGCGCTCGCCCAGGCCTTTCCGACAGACGATGCCTGGGGCCCTGCTGCTGTCATCGACACCTGCCGCAGCGTCCTGCCCCGCGATACGCTGGCCACCGCAGACAGCGGCGCGCACCGGATTTTGCTGAGCCAGATGTGGCAATGCTTTGAGCCGCGCGGCCTCATGCAA
Source organism: uncultured Rhodobacterales bacterium (assembly GCA_964603315.1). GTDB lineage: Bacteria > Pseudomonadota > Alphaproteobacteria > Rhodobacterales > Rhodobacteraceae > Tateyamaria. The sequence goes on along the minus strand of CAZRUV010000066.1, from coordinate 12,432 downwards.
AGCTCCGCCCTCTGCACGATGGGCTGCGCCATCCCGCTGGCCATGGGCGCGCAGGTGGCAGATCCCGATCGCACCGTTGTCAGCTTTTCCGGGGATGCCGGGTTTCTGATGGTTGCGGGCGAGTTGTCGACCGCGGCGGAACTGGGCCTGAAGACAATCTTCGTTGTCTTTGTCGACGCGTCCCTCGCCCTGATCGAATTGAAACAGCGGCAGCGGCAACTGAGCAATGCGGGCGTCGATTTTGCCAAACACGATTTTGCCGCGATGGGCCGCGCCTTTGGCGGTGCCGGCCACACGGTCACGAGCCGCGCCGAACTGACAGAAGCGCTTGAATCGGCGCAAAAGGCCGATACGTTCACGGTCATCGCCGCAGTGATTGACCGGGGGGCCTATGACGGACGCATCTGAACCGCGCGGCGCGCTGGACGGTCTTTATGTCCTCGACCTCAGCCGGATCCTCGCGGGGCCGACTGCGACGCAGCTACTTGGCGACATGGGCGCGACCGTCATCAAGGTCGAAAACCCAAAGTCGGGTGGCGATGACACCCGCAGCTGGGGGCCGAACTATGCGCGGGGTGCGGACGGTCAACCCACTGATCTGTCAGCCTATTTCATGGCCGCAAACCGCAACAAGCAATCCATCGCGGTGGATTTGAGCACCCGTGAGGGGCAAGCCACTGTGCGCCAGCTTGCGGCCCGCGCGGATGTGGTGATCGAAAACTACAAACCCGGCGGGCTCGAGAAATACGGGCTTGACCATGCGAGCCTGCTCGCGGCGCATCCCGGCCTTGTCTATTGCTCGATCTCGGGCTTTGGCCAGACCGGTCCGAACCGCGATCAACCGGGTTATGACCTGATGGCACAGGGCTATGGCGGGATCATGTCACTGACAGGGGATCCGGACGGCGTGCCGACCAAGGTCGGCGTGGGCATCGCGGACGTCATGTGCGGCATGTATGCGACCATCGGCATTCTGGCTGCCCTCCGGCACCGCGACGCAACCGGTGAGGGACAGCATATCGACCTCAGCCTCGTGGACGCGCAGATGGCGTGGCTGATCAACGAGGGCTGCAATTATCTGACGTCCGGTCGGGTACCGGAACGGCGCGGCAACGCGCATCCCAATATCGTGCCCTATGACGCCTTCGAATGCAGTGACGGGCACCTATTGGTCGCCGTTGGCAATGACAGTCAGTTCGTGCGGTTTTGCGACGTGCTTGGCGTTCCGGAACTGGGGCGTGACCCATCCTACGCGACCAACCTCAAACGCATCGAAAACCGGGACGCGCTGACGCCCTTGCTGGCGGCGCGCATTCGCACCTTCGCCAAGGGTGCGTTGCTGGAGGCGATGCGGGCCGCGAAAGTGCCGGGCGGACCGATCCACAATGTGGCCGAAGCCCTCGGATCGGATCAGGCCATCGCGCGCGGTACGGTTGTCGAGGTGCCACGGGCGGATGTGGAAGGCGGACATGTCAAACTGCTGGCGAATCCACTGAAATTCTCCCGCACGCCAGTGCGTTACCGTCGCCCGCCGCCGCGGTTCGGGCAAGATACGGACGCGATCCTTGACACATTGCGCAAGGAAGACGACGCGTGAACGGGCCCGATCAGCCGTTTTTTGCCGCTTTGCGGCATCCGCGCTGAAACTTTGCTCACGCATCGGCTAATTCTTCATCACGCTTGCGTGTGAGATGTCTCATGACGCTGCCAAAGGCCACTAGATGGGCTACACCAAAATCCACAAGGCACCGCGTGAAAGGTATACGCCCCATGATGTACGACATTTGCCAGTCTCCCGTCAGTCTGGATGATCCGGCCCTCGTCGAGGAGTGGAATGGCATGATCCGCGCGTTCATGGCGCATGGCACGGCAACCCCGAACCATCTGGGTGCAGTGCTGGCCTGCGCGCCTGATTTTGCCATGGGCCACGCGGCCAAGGGGCTCTTTTGCCTGATGCTGGGCCGCAAGGAGATGGTTGCCACCGCGCATGAAGCGGGGCGCGCCGCTGTCGCGGCCCTCGCCGCCGCGGGCGGTTCGACACGCGAACGGCTGTGGGTCCGGGCTTTGGGCGAGTGGCTCGACGGGCGTCCGTCGGGCGCGATTGCGGCGATGGAACGCATTCTGGCGGACTGCCCTGCCGACACGATCACAGCCAAGGTCAGCCACGCAATCCGGTTTATCCTCGGAGATGGCGTCGGCATGCGCCGGTCGATCGAAAACGTGCTCGAGGCGCACAGGGGCCACGCGCTCGAAGGCTATGTGCACGGCTGCCACGCCTTCACGCTCGAGGAAACCGGCGACTACGACGCGGCAGAGGCAGCAGGTCTCAAGGGCCTGCAACTGGCGCATGACGACGCGTGGGGCTTGCACGCTGTGGCGCATGTCTACGACATGACCGCGCGACCCGATGCGGGCATTTCACTGATTGAGCAGAACGTCTCTGCCTGGGATCACTGCAACAACTTTCGTTACCATGTGTGGTGGCACAAGGCGCTCCTGCATCTGGATCGCGGCGAGAACGATATCGTTCTGGCGCTCTATGACCAGCAGATCCGCGCCGACAAGACCGACGATTACCGCGATATCGCCAACGCCACGTCGCTGCTGATGCGGCTGGAGCTTGAGGGCACGGCGGTCGGTGACCGCTGGGACGAACTGGCCGATTTTGCGCAGGACCGCACCGATGATGGCTGCGTCGTCTTCGCTGATCTGCATTACCAGCTGGCTCTGGGTGCCGCCGGGCGCACGGATGCGCAGGCCGCTCTGACCACCCGATTTGCCGTCGATGCGGCGCGGCAGGGCGAGATGCCATCCCGCGTGGCCGATCCGGGCAAGGCCGCACTTGCCGGTCTCAACGCTTTTGCCGAAGGGCGCTATGATGCCGCGTTCCAAAGCCTCGCCGCCGCACGGCCCACCATGCAGACCATTGGTGGCAGCCATGCCCAGCGTGACGTGTTCGAGCGCATGACGATCGATGCCGGACTGCGGTCGGGCATGGTGGACGCGACCGAAGCATTGATCGAAGACCGCATTGCCCGCCGTGCCGGTGCTGTTGACCGCTTTTCGGCCACCCGGCTGGCCAGCATCAACGACGCGCGCCGCATTCCGGCGCAGTGACAGCGTGCCGCCTCGCACTATTCTTGACGTCCAGTAGACAGTTGCCATGACATTTGCCGACCCGACCCAAACCCGTGCAGCGCCCGCCGCTGCGTCCGCGCCGCAGGCGCGGGTCCGGGACATTCGGCTGGATTTTTTCCGGGGTCTGGCGATGTTCATCATCCTGTTTGCCCATACGCCCGGCAATTTTCTGACCTCGTGGATCCCGGCCCGGTTCGGGTTTTCCGACGCGACCGAGATCTTTGTCTTCTGCTCGGGCATGGCGTCGGCCATCGCGTTCGGCGCGACGTTTGACAGGGCGGGCTTTGCGCTTGGTTCGGCCCGCGTCGCCTACCGCGTCTGGCAGGTTTACTGGGCGCATGTCGGTCTCTTCTTTGCCACGGCGGCGATGCTGGCCTTCCTGACCAATCTCGACATCACGACACGCAACTATTGGGGTCAGTTGAACCTCTGGATGCTGTTTGTGGAACATTCCGAGGGCCTTTGGGAAACGCCGGACATGCTCTTTCGGTTCATGACCCTGCAATGGGTTCCCAACCTGTTCGATATCCTGCCGATGTACATGGTGATCCTCGCCATGATGCCGCTTGTGATGTGGCTCAGCCGCATTCACCCGGGCCTTGTCGCGGCCTTGTGCATCACGCTGTGGTTCTTCGGGCAGCGGCAATTCATGGAGGCGCTCGGCCTGCCCTATTTCAATTTCACGGCCGAGCCGTGGGTGGGCAATGATGACTGGCAGCGTCGCTGGTTCCTCAATCCCTTTGGCTGGCAGCTTGTGTTCTTTACAGGCTTTGCCTTCATGCGTGGCTGGTTGCCGAAACCGCCCGTCACGCCTCTGCTCATTGGTGTCGCGGCCTTCATCGTCATCGCCAACGTACCGCTGTCCAATATCGGCGTGCGCGAATTCGGTTTTGAGTGGGCCCGCGAGTGGCGCGCCGACAACCGTCAGTGGATTTCCAAATCCGACTTCGGTCTTTTGCGCTACGTGCAGTTCCTGGCGCTTGCCTACCTCGCTTGGGTGCTGGCCGGGGACAAGGGCAACCGCTTGCGGGTGACCGCTACTCATATCGGTGCGCGGATCTGGGATCGGGTGCTGGCCATCATCCTCAAGGTGGGTCAGCAGTCGCTTGCCGTCTTTGTGGTGTCCATCTTTGTGTCGCGCTTCAATGGCTTTGCGTTGGACATGCTGGGTCGCGACACCTTGACCTCGCTTGCCGTCAACGCCTTTGGCTGCGCCTGCCTGATCCTGACAGCCTACCTCGCGGGTTGGTTCAAGTCCGTGCCATGGAAAGGTCAACGATGATGCAGCGTCGCGCCTTTCTTGCCACCCTGGCCGCCATGGCCGCGGCCCCGCGCGCGTCGTGGGCAGAGACCGATGAGCCGGGTTTGCAGCTTGGTGACGCCAAGCCGTTCAGCGCCGCAGACGTCACCCAAATGGCCCGCGAAAAGGCGGCCACGGCCTATGTGCCACGTCCCCTGATCCCCGAAGCGTGGCGCAACCTGACCTATGACCAGTACCGCAAGATCTGGTTCGACAGTCGCAACGCACTGTGGGAAGCGTCGGACGCGCCGCAGCGCGTGGATGTGTTCCCACCCGGTCTCTATTTTCCGCAGGCGATCCGCACCTACGTGGTCGAAGGCGACACGGCCCGCCCGCTGAAATTCGACATGGGCGTCTTTGACACGACCGACAAGTTTCCGGACGTGCCGATCGACGACACGCTGGGCTATTCCGGCCTGCGACTGCGTGCCGAACTGCGCCAACCCGGAATTTACGAGGAATACGCCGTCTTTCAGGGGGCAAGCTATTTCCGGGGCATTGGAACGGGTGACATCTATGGCCTTTCGGCCCGTGGCCTGGCCCTGAAAACCGGTGATCCGATGGGCGAGGAGTTTCCCGACTTCACCCATTTCTGGCTGGAACGCCCCGCGCCGGGCGCCGCAACCATTGTGCTGCACGCGCTGCTCGACAGCCCCTCCTGCACAGGCGCCTACCGGTTCGAGATCACGCCGGGCCAGCCCCTGTCCATGGAGGTTCAGGCAGAGCTGTTTGCCCGCGAGACCCTCACCCATGTGGGCATCGCCCCGCTCACTTCCATGTTTCTCTTTGACGACATGGACCGGCAGCGTTTCGACGATTTCCGGCCTGCCGTGCACGACAATGACGGGCTGATGATCCACAACGGCGCGGGCGAGGTGATCTGGCGCCCCCTCGCCAACCCGCTCACCCTGCAGATCAGCGCCTTTGGCGACAACAATCCGCGTGGCTTTGGCCTGATGCAGCGGGCGCGCGACTTCGGGGATTTCAACGACCTCGAAGCGCTCTACCACCGCCGCCCGGGTCTCTGGGTCACACCCGGCGAAGGCTGGGGGCGCGGTTCGGTGGCCTTGGTCGAAATCCCCGCTGACCGCGAGATTTACGACAACATCGTTGCCTATTGGCGCCCCGCTGCCGACATCGAGGCGGGGACATCGCACAAGATGACCTACCGCCTCGACTGGGGCGAAGATCCCGCGCCCAAGGCCGCGATGCCGTTGCGGGTACTCAACACCGCCGCCGGGGGTCGGCCCGAAGGCGGGCGCATCTTTACCATTGATTTCGAAAACGCCGACCACGTGCCCGAAGACCTCAGCCGTATTGACCGGCTCGTGCGTAGCAGCGCCGGCGAAGTGACCGAAGGCATCATTCAGCGCAATCCGGCAACAGGCGGTCCCCGCCTCGCCTTCACGTTCACGGCAGGCGACAATGACTGGGCCGAGTTCCGCGCGCAGTTGCGACTGGACGGCGCGCCCCTTTCCGAAGTGTGGCTCTACCGGTGGACGCGCACATGATGCGGCACATGCCCTCCCCTGCCCCGCTGGCGATGCCAACGCAGGATCTGCGCCGCGGCACCGACACCGTGCATCCGGCACCGGCGCGCGCGCCTGCCCGGCGGCTTGCGGTCTTTGCGCCCGCAGTGATCGGAACGGCGGCAATGATCTGGGGGCTGCACACGCTCTTTGCGGCCAATGGCATGACATGGCTGGAATACATGCTTCTGGCGCTGATCGGGGCCACGTTCATCTGGGTGACCCTGGCCGTTTCGACCATCGGCGTCGGTGTTGCCAGCCGACTGGACACACAGGAACCCGCACCGGATGGCCCGCCGATTGATGTGGCGCTCCTGGTGCCCATCTATAACGAGGTGCCCAGCGACGTCTTTGGCAACGCCGCCGCCATGCTCACCGATCTGGCGCATCAAAGAAGCGGCCATCGGTACACGCTCTTTATCCTCAGTGACACGCAGGACGATGATATCGCCATGCAGGAATGGCAGGCGTTCCAGTCGCTCAAGCGCAGTGCGCCGGGCGGGATCGCCGTGCATTACCGGCGCCGTGCGCAGAACACCGACCAGAAGATCGGCAATCTCGTTGACTGGATCACCGGCTGGGGCGGGACGTATGAGGCGATGGTGGTGCTGGACGCCGACAGCTTGATGACCGGGCGCGCCATCGACCATCTGGCACGCGCCATGGCCGCCGACCCGACAACCGGCCTGATCCAGACCTTTCCGCAGCTGATCGGCGCGGACACGCTCTTTGCCCGCATTCAGCAGTTTTCCAATGTGGCCTATGGCTGGCTTCTGGCCGAAGGGCTGGCACACTGGTCCCGAACCGAAGGCAACTACTGGGGCCACAACGCGATTATCCGCACCCGGGCCTTTGCGGCGTCTGCGGGGCTACCGCACCTGCAAGGTCTTCTGGGCAGTCGCTCGATGATCTACAGCCATGACTTTGTCGAGGCATCCCTGCTGCGCCGCGCAGGCTGGCGCGTGCGTTTTTTGCCGCGCGTGACCGGCAGTTTCGAAGAGGTGCCCGGAACGCTCATCGACTACGTGAACAGGGATGCCCGCTGGTGCCGTGGCAACCTGCAGCACTTGCGACTGCTTGCGACGCGCGGTCTGCATCCGGTCAGCCGCTTTCACCTGTTTCAGGGGGCTGCGGCCTACCTCATGTCGCCCGCGTGGTTTGTCCTGCTGGTGTTCTGGGCCCTGCTGGGGCGTGACGCCGAAACCAACATCGTGACCTATTTCAGCGAGACAAACCCGCTCTTTCCCAGCTGGCCGCCGCAAATGACCCATATCGACAGCGCGGTCTTCCTGGTCGTGATGTACGCGGTGCTTCTTCTGCCCAAGATCACCTGTGCCACCATCATCGCCGCGCAACCCAAGGCTGTCGGACGTTTTGGTGGGCGCCGGACCTTTGCCGGTGCCGTCCTGACCGAACTGGCCTTGTCAATTGCCTACGCGCCCATCCTGATGATCCAGCAGACCAAAGCCGTCCTGCGCAGCATTCTGGGCCGAGGCCCAAGCTGGACGCCGCAATCCCGCGGCAAAACGGGCTACGGTTTGCGCGCGCTGATCGCCTTCCACTGGGTCGAAACGATGCTGGGCGCGCTGCTTTGCGCGGGGCTGGCCACGGGGCTGGTGTCCCTTTGGCTTCTTCCCATTGCCGCCAGCCTGCTGCTTGCCGTACCGCTCTCGGCCCTCAGCGCCTATCCGCTTGCGCGCATTGACCAAAGCGGCCTGCGCCTCGACAGCCCGCTCACCCTGCGCGAGCCCGCGATTGTCACGCGCGCGCGTGTCGCCCGCGCAACGATGGCCGACGAACTCAACACGGCCCGGATCGCCGCGGAATAAGCCAAATTGGCATTTCGGTAAGACCGACCGCGCCAAATCAAGCATGGCGTGCGCGCGCAAGCGCGCTCAATTCGGGAACAGCTACGCACTCCAGGCGACGATTGGCAATCCGCGCTTGAGCCAGCCAGGCCCGGCACCAGAGCCCAGCATCCCTTCGGGCACGTCGATGATCGTGGTAAAGCCCGCCGACAACAGTCGCTGTGTCATCTTGCGCGAGCGAACTCCGCGCGCGCAGATCAACGCAACCGGGACATCAGAACGCCCGTCTGTTTCGGCCAGCAACGCGTCAACAAAATCATCGCGACGCATATCGATCGGGACCGCACCTTCGCCAATACCCGTCCGCTCCCATTCGTCAGGGCGACGAATGTCGACCAGCACCACCTCACCCGCCAGGGCCGCTGCATGAACATCCGGCGTGCTCAGCGTACCCTCGGCGCTGGCATCTGCGGTGATGTTGAACCACCGCGCCGCAAAAACGGTACCACCCACGACCGCAGCAACACCAAGGACGCCAAAACCCCGGCGCGTCATCTGCGCAGGGGCGTTACCGAGCAGGTTGGACGCGTTCGAGTTCTTGGTCATGTCTTGTCATTCCCGGCTGCAGACGAACCAATGGCCTGCGCGGCAGGCAAAGGTGCACGGCCAGCAACCCTGACGGTCAAAGAAATGCGGTTCGGCATGGGTCTCTCGTCCCTGATCTCGGGAACTGGCAGTATGTCCCGCGGGTAATGATGCGCAAGTGGAGGGCCGCTGTCCAGCATTGCAGGGCACCTGACGGCGATGTGAGCAGCCGCGCGTTTACGTGATCACCTCAGCGCAAACGCGGCGGCGCGTCCGGATCCATGCCGGGCGCTTGCGGAGTGGCAGCCGGTGCCGGTTGCGGCAAGTCGAACCGCAGCCCGACACGCGCCAGCCGTTCAACGACCGGATCCCGCCCGTCAAAGAAGCCGACGTCCAGCGCCGCGGCATCCAACCCGGAAAACAGCAACGCTTCGGACACGGCTTGCGCCAGCGCGTCCTGCGCGCCGGGCACGGCGCCGACGAAAGCCAGCATATGCCCACGGCGCCCGGCTTCCGCGGTGGATGCAACCAGATAGGCCACCTGCGCAAGCCCGGTGGCCGTGGCCAGCTTGGTATCGAGCGCGCCGATCAATGCCTCTGGCAGGCCTGTCGGCGCCGCCACTTCCTGCAATCGTGTCTCCACCTGATCCGGAGCGGTTGCGAGGGTCTCGGCCAACCAGCGCACGCCATCGGCATCCAGCAGAAAGGACGACGGCGCCACGTCGAGGTTCAGCCCCAGCCCCAGCCCCTGCTCGGCCAGAAGGGGCGCGATGGCACGGCCGGACAGTGCGGCATAGGGTGCTGCGCCACCCGCAAATGCGGCCAGCCGATCCTCGCGGTCAAAAACCAGCACCAGGGGCCCATGCCCGGGGTCGAACACCTGCGGCGTCACGTCTTCGCCCTCTGCCTCCGCCGCAAGCAGCAGGAACAGTTCCGCATCGCCCAGCCGCTCGTAAAACCGCAGGCGTGCTGTGTCGTCGTCGGGCGCGTCCGTCATCAGGCGGTGTGCCCGGTCGAGCGCAGTTTCAGTCATGCCAACACCTCTTGCACCCGGGCCCGCAAGGCCGGCAGGACCTCGTTCTCGAACCATGGGTTTTTCTTCAACCACCCGGTATTGCGCCAGGATGGATGCGGCAAGGGGAATGCGCGCGGTGCAAAATCGCGCCACGCGGTCACAGTGTCCGTCACGTTGGACTTGGTGTCCAAATGCCAGCTTTGCGCATAGCCGCCAATCAGCAGCACAAGGGGCACGTCCCCCACATGGGCCATCACGTCTGCGCGCCATGTCTTGGCGCAGATCTTGGGCGGCGGGCGGTCCGACCCTTTGGCATCATAACCCGGAAAGCAAAAGGCCATCGGCACGATGGCCAGCTTGTCCCGATCATAGAACGTTTCTTCGCCCACGCCCATCCAGTCGCGCAGCCGGTCTCCGGACGGATCGGTAAAGGGCTTGCCGCTCTCGTGGACCCGAGCACCCGGTGCCTGTCCGGCCACCAGAATGCGGGCGCCGGGCCGAAACCACACCACCGGGCGCGGGCTGTGCCCGGTCTCGGTTGCGGCAAATCGTGTTTCACAAAGTGTGCAGGCGCGGAGGCGTTTGGTCAAATCCATGTGCAAGGACCTAAGCGCAATCAAACACTTGCGCAAACATTTCGACATCTGTCGAAATAATCCTTGCGTAAAGGTGATACTTCGATAATTCTAGAAATATGAAAATGGAATCGCCAGACCCGCTCGACCTCACCCGCGCTGCCGCCGCATTTGCAGCCCTTGGTTCGGAACAAAGACTGTCGGTGCTGCGGACACTGGTGCGTGCGGGCCCGGATGGCCTCAGCATCGGCGCTTTGGGTGCCCGCGCGGGCGTGACCGGCTCCACCCTCACGCACCACGTCAAAATCCTGGCGAGTGCGGGGCTGGTGACGCAGGCGCGGCAAGGGCGTTCGATCATTTGCGCTGCCGTGGCCTTTGACGAGGTGCAGGCGCTTTCCGCCTTTCTTCTCACCGAATGCTGTGCGGACAGCACCGACACGGATCACACACATGGCTGACACAACCTCCTCTGCCCCGCGTTCAAATTGGCTGATGCGGATCGACCGTGTATGGCTTGCCACCGGGTTGATCCTTGTGCTGGTCCTGATCGTGGATGCGTCGCGCACATGGGACGTTGTCGCATTTGCTGCGGGCGCGCTGCTGGGCACCCTGCCATTCATCGCTTTCGCCGTTTTCGCCGTCGCCTACCTCAAGGCGACGGGCGCCGAGAACCTGATCGCCCGCGCGTTCGAGGGCAACCCGGCGCGGATGATCGTTTTGGCTGCCTTGCTGGGCGGGTTGTCGCCCTTTTGTTCCTGCGAAGTGATCCCTTTCATCGCCGCTCTGCTTGCCGTCGGCGCGCCTTTGGGTGCGGTCATGGCGTTCTGGCTTGCCTCGCCCCTGATGGACCCGGCGATGTTTGCCATCACCACCGGTGCAATCTCACTTGAATTTGCCATCGCCAAAACAGCCTTTGCCGTGACCATTGGCCTCTTTGGTGGCTTTGGCACACTGCTCTTGTCGCGCACCGCGCTCTTTACAAACCCGCTGCGCGAAAAGCCTGCGGTGGGCGGCTGTTGCGGGGTCAAGGCCCCCTTTTCCGCCACCCCCGTCTGGCGGTTCTGGCAGCATGGCGACCGGCGCAGGACCTTCCGCGATGCTGGGCTGGAAAACGGGCTTTTCCTTCTGAAGTGGCTCACCTTTGCGTACACGATCGAGGCGCTGATGGTGTTCTACATGCCTGCTGACTTTATCGCCTCGGTGCTGGGTGGCGCGGGCATCGGCACCATTCTGCTGGGCGCGTTGGTGGGGATGCCTGCGTACCTCAATGGCTATGCCGCACCGGCCCTGATCGGGGATCTGCTGGATCAGGGGATGGCGGCAGGGGCGGCGATGTCCTTCATGATAGCCGGTGGCGTCAGCTCCATCCCCGCAGCCATTGCCGTCTGGGCCCTGGTCAAACCCCGGATATTCGCCGCCTATCTCGGCTTTGCCCTGAGCGGCGCAGTCCTGGCCGGGATCGGTTGGCAGATGCTGGCCTGACGCCGTCCGAAATGCGCAAGAGGCGCGTCCAGCACCGCTTGTCGGCACCCAAAACAGCACATCCACGCCAGAATCTTCGTTCTCGCACGGGCAACAATGCCACCCGAAACCTATAGATTTGTTAGGATGTTGGACATAATGTGGACAAAATCGGTGAATAGACCGTTAGCACACCCGTGATAAGCACGGGACAAGAGCCCATATAAAATGGGCACAGGCAAGCAGGCCGCGGAGCACGGGATGCTAGAATTCAGGAATGTTTCCAAGTCCTTCTGGACGGGCACACAGCGCAAGGTGATCCTTGACCGTGTGTCCTTTCAGGTGGAGTTGGGCAACTCCCTCGGCATCCTCGCCCCGAACGGCACCGGCAAGACAACGCTGATCAACATGATGGCCGGGCTCGAAAAGCCCGATGAGGGCGAGATTATCCGCGCCTGCAACATCTCGTTCCCGCTTGGGTTCATGGGCGGCGTTGTGGGCAAGATCTCGGCGCTGGAAAACAGCCGCTACATCGCCCGGCTGTATGGGCTTGACCCCGACTATGTGGAAAGTTTCTGCCGTTGGCTGTGCAACCTCGGGGAATATTTTGAACAACCCCTTGGCACTTATTCGTCGGGGATGCGCGCCCGGTTTTCCTTTGCACTGATGCTCGCGCTGGACTTTGACATCTATCTGATTGACGAGGGTATGCCTTCTTCGACGGATGTGGAATTCAACCGCAAGGCGGGCGAAGTGCTGCAGGAACGCTTGCGCACAACGACAATCATCATCGTCTCGCACCAGGCGGGGACGCTGGAAAAATTCGCACGCTCCGCCGCCGTCCTGCTGGATGGCAGGCTGCATATGTTCGACACCTTGGAAGAAGCAAAGAGGCTCTATGACTACGAAACCCAAGGCTAGAAAATTCCGCATCAAGCGGACCCCGCCCACGCCCGGCACCGCCGCGGCGGCGGGGTCCGCTTGATGCGGAATTTTCTAGCCTTGGGTTTCGAAGTCATAG
>CAZRUV010000065.1:0-19057 GCA_964603315.1 uncultured Rhodobacterales bacterium | reverse complement strand
CGGATCAGGCTGAGGTCATGGGTGGCGATCAGGACTGTCTTGCCCATCCGATTGAGTTCGACCAGAAGGGTCAGCAACCGCTGCGACATGTCCCAATCCACGTTGCCCGTGGGTTCATCCGCCAATACCACCTCCGGCGACATGATCACCGCACGCGCAAGGGCGGCGCGCTGTCTCTCACCACCCGACAGTTCCGGCGGCAGCGCGGCGGCGCGCGCCTCCAGCCCGACCCACCCCATGAGGTCGCCGAGATCGCTGCCCGCCGCTTCGGCATGGCGGCCAGACACCGTCAGAGGCAGCGCGACATTGTCCGCCACGGGCAAGTGGTCCAGAAACTGAACATCCTGATGCACCACGCCAATCCGCCGCCGGATCAGGGCCACGTCGTCGCGCCCCAGCCCGCGCACATCGGCATCAAACAGGCGCACATGACCCGCCGTCGGCAGTAACGCGCCGTAGCACAGCTTGAGCAGGGTCGTCTTGCCCGCGCCCGACGGTCCGGTCAGAAAGTGGAATGACCCCGGCGCCAGCTTGACGGAAATGTCCGACAAAAGCTCGCCCCCGCCATAGCTGTAGGCCACATTTTCCAGCTCGATCACGCCTGCCCCTCTCGTTTTGCCCTGTTGTGCCCCAGCATCAGGCGCGTTTCAATCTGAATGGCAGCAGAGGCAGCGGGACAGTTCACACTTTTCTGCAGGCCCTTTGCCCCATAAGGTGCCCCTCAAAACAAGGTTGGGGCGAGCGATGCGGTTGATCTGTCCAAATTGCGATGCGCAATACGAGGTTGTTGACGACGTCATTCCAGCGGAAGGCCGGGATGTGCAATGTTCCAATTGCGGCCAGACCTGGTACCAGCACCACCCCGATCACGCCCCGCAAGAGGACGCAACCAGCGATTTGCCACCGGATCTGGCAGACCCGGACGACACCCCGGGCGAGGATGAGGAACGGTCGGAGGACGTACCACCGCCGCCACCCGCCCCCGATCTGGACCCGGAGCCCGCACCAGAACCACACCCCGAACCGCAACAGCGCAGCCTCGATCCCGACGTGGCCGACATCCTGCGCGAGGAAGCGGACCGCGAAACGCAAGCCCGCGCCGCATCGGGGATCGAAACGCAACCCGATCTGGGCCTCGATTCCACGGAAACGGAAAGCGACCGCCGGGCGCGGCAGGCACGCGAACGCATGGCGCGCTTGCGTGGTGAGGATCCGGTCGAAGCGAATGTCGCCGAAACGGTCGCCACGGCAGCCGCGGTCGGGTCGCGGCGCGAATTGCTGCCGGACATCGAAGAGATCAATTCGACGCTGCGATCCTCGGGAGAGCGCGAGGCGCGTGCTGCGGACCCAAGCCCGGACGACGTGGAGGTTGCCCCCAAACGTGGGGGCTTTCGTCGCGGTTTCCTGTTGATGGTGGTGTTGGTGCTGATCCTCGGCGCGATTTACGTGTTTGCACCGCAAATCGCGCAAATGGTGCCGCAGGCCGACCCGTATCTGAGCGCCTATGTGGCACAGGTTGATGTCGCCCGTTCATGGCTTGACGGTCAGGTCGCGCAACTGCTGCAAATGCTGGACGCAGCCGCGTCACAAAGCGAATAGCGTCCGTTCAGAACCGATCCAGCAAGCGCTTGAGGTAGCTGAGTTCCTCTTCGGGGCGTTCGCCCTCGCCGGCGCGGCGGCGGATTTCATCCAACAGGTCGCGCGCACGGCGATAGACATCTTCGCCCTGCAACAGGCTTTCCTCGGTGCCGGTGCTGCCGTTTGAGCCCGGTTCGCGCCCCAGCGGGTCCTGCGCCTCGGCGCGGCGGTCGGCCTCGCTCATGCCCTGACCCTGTTCGCCGTTCTGCGCCTGTTGCTGCATCGCCTCGCCCAGGGCGCGCATGCCCTCGCGCAGCGCTTCCATGGCCTGGCTCTGATTGTCGATGGCCTCGGCGTAATCCTGATTGCGCAGCGCATCCTCGGCGTTGTCCATGGCGCGGCCTGCGCGGTCGAGCGCATCGCGGGCCGCATCGCCTTCCGGCGTGCCAGCGCCGGGCAAATTGCCCTGCTGGCGGCGCAATTCGTCGCGCAGCGCCTGCTGGCGGTCGGCCAATGCGCCCTCGCCGCTGCCCTCGCCTTCGGCCTGTTCCTGACCTTCGCCGCCCTGCTGGCCGTCATTCTGTTCGCCCTGACCCTGCTGTCCGCCTTGCTGGCTGTGCTCTTGGCCCTGACCCTGGCCCCCGCTGCGGCCCTGATTGTTCTGGTTTTCACCGGTTTGCGCGTTCGGATTGTACTGTTCCTGCAAATCGCGGAACGCCTCGTCGCTCAAACCCTGCTGTTCGCGCAGCGTCTCTGCCAGACCTTCCATTGCTTGCTCGCCTGGGCTTTGCTGGCCTTCGCCACCCTCGCCCTGCGTCACACGCATATTCTCCAGCATCTCCTGCAATTCGCGCAGGGCCTGCTCGGCTTCGGCCATACGGCCTTGCTCCATGAGTTCCTGAATGCGGTCCATCATGCGCTGCAGATCGTCCTGATTCATCTGCATCGTCTCGGCGTTGCTGGGGCCGCGATTGTTTTCCTGATTGGCTTCGTCGTCCAGCTGTGCCTGTCGCGACAATTGCCGCATGTAGTCATCGGTGGCCCGACGCAGCTCGCGCATCAGTTCCTCGATCTCGGCCTCGCTGGCGCCGTCGCGCATCGCCTGCTCCAGCCGCTCGCGGGCGCGACGCAGGCGTTCAAGCGCAGAGGACAGATCACCCTCCTCGATGCCGAGCGCCAGATCCCAGAGATCGCGGGCAACATCATCCTGTTGCTCGTCGGTCAGACCGTAGCTGGCCAGCGTCTCGAGTTTGGTGATGATCCGGCGCAAGCGGAGCTGGTCGACTTCCTTGCGAAAGATGTCGTCAGGTTTGTAGGCGACAGCCCGCAGGATCTGCGACACGCGGTCCGCGTTGGCCCGCGCCCACAACAGATCCCGGCGTTGTTCGATGATTGCAGCCGCCACCGGGTCAAAGAACCGGCGCCCCGGCAGCGTGAATGTCTGTGGCGCACTCTCGCCCTGCTGCTCGGCGGCGTCCAGCACGCTGAGCGTCATGGCGACGGGCAGATTGGCCCATGGGTGTTCGGAAAAGTCATCGATCAGGCTTTCATCGAATTCCGTCCGGTTGCCCGCGATCGGCATGGGCAGGGCCACGGTCAGTTCGGGCCGTTCGTCCGGCGCGATGGTCAGACCGTGGCGGCGATCAACGGCACTGAGGTCAAGCGCGAAACGCGCCTCGCCTGCCTCGACCCCGTAGTCATCCGTGGCCTGAAACGGCAACGTCATTTCGCCAAGCGCCGACGCTTCGGGTGCGCGCAGGATGCGCACCTCGGGGGCCGCGTCCGGTATGACGGCGACCTCCCATGTGCGGCCACCCGGGCCGTTGATCGTAATGTCGCCCGACTGCACCACCGTGAAATCCTGTTCTGGGTCGGAGGCGGGCGGGATGTCTCCCGTGCGGCCCGATACGGTCTCCGCAACCGTAAGTGCGCCAACCTCGCCATACATGCGCAGCGTAATGAGGCTGCCTACAGGCACGGCCAGCGCGCCCTCGGCGATATCATTGAGGTAAATGGTCGGACGGCCCGTGTAGCGCGGGCTTTCCGCCCAGCCTTCCCACACCGGGCCGGAGGCGAGGCCACCGCCCGCACCGGGCGCCATCTCGGCCACGGAGCCTACGCGCCAGATGGAGCCAAAGATCAGCGCCACGCCAAAGACAAGCGCAGCGAGGTAGCGCAGCGCGTAAGGATCGCGGCGCGACACGCGCAGATCGCCCGCGACGGGTTTTGCCGCTGCTGCCCGCTCCAGCATACGCGCCTTGTGTGCCTTCCAGACCGCCATGGAGGCTGGGTCGGTATCGCCCGTCGCCTGCGTGTCGATCAACGCCTGCAAGGGGCGACCGGGCAGCGTTTCGTCGAGACGCACAAGCGCCTCGGCGCGCGTGGGCAATCGGAACGTGCGCAACGCATAGCCAAGGGCGGCAAGGCTCGACAGGCCCGCGACAACAGCAAATCCCCAGACCAGTTCGACGCCCACAAGATCCTGCAGGCCCAGCATCAGGACACCCAGCACGGCCAGAACAACAGCAATGAGCGGCCAAAGCGCGAGGGTCACACGTTCGGACAGCAATCCTGCCCACGTCAGGTTCAACGCAAGGCGCGCGCCCTTCAGGCGGTCACGGAGGTCGGTCTTGGACTGCTCGGCCATATAGATCCTCGAACGGCGGGGCGCACCATAGCGCCTAGAGCCATTCGGGGATGGTATCTCGATTTATGATTTCGTCAAAGGTCGGGCGTGGGCGGATCACTGCGTATTGATCACCTTTCACCAGAACCTCCGGAATAAGAGGCCGCGTGTTGTATTCGCTGCTCATTACGGCGCCATATGCACCCGCGGAACGGAATGCGACGAGGTCCCCGGCTGCAACGGGCGGCATCATCCGCTGCTTGGCAAAGGTATCGCCTGATTCGCAAACCGGGCCCACGATGTCGATGGGCGCCTGTTCGGTGCCCGGTGCCGGTTCGATAACCGGTATGATGTCGTGATAGGCCTCGTACATCGCAGGCCGGATGAGGTCGTTCATGGCCCCGTCCAGGATCAGGAAATCGCGCCCTTCGCCGGATTTGACGTAAATTACGCCCGAGACCATCAGCCCGGCATTGCCGGCGATCAGGCGGCCCGGTTCGATCTCGATCTCGCACCCCAAATGCCCGACCGTGCGCTGGATCAGAGCGCCATAATCCGTGGGCAGCGGCGGCGCTTCGTTCGAGCGTGCATAGGGAATGCCCAGCCCACCACCCAAATCGAGGCGGCGGATGTCATGCCCGTCCGCGCGCAACGTCTCGGTCAGCTCGGCCACTTTCTTGTACGCCAGCTCAAAGGGTTCAAGCTCGGTCAACTGGCTGCCGATGTGCACATCGATACCGATCACGTCGAGATGCTCCATCGCAGCGGCCATGGCATAGACGTCGCGGGCGCGCGCGATAGGGATGCCAAACTTGTTCTCGGACTTGCCCGTCGCAATCTTGGCGTGGGTCTTGGCGTCGACATCCGGATTGACGCGGATGGTGATGGGCGCGCGCACGCCCAATTCGCCCGCAACGCGGTTCAACACCGCCATCTCAGGCTCGGATTCCACGTTGAACTGACGAATGCCGCCTGTGAGGGCCATGTGGATCTCATCCGCCGTCTTGCCTACACCGGAAAAGACGATCCGGTCACCCGGCACACCCGCTGCCCGGGCGCGCGCATATTCGCCACCCGAAACCACATCCATACCGGCCCCGGCCTGTGCCAGCGTCTTGAGGATCGCCTGATTGCTCGCCGCCTTCATGGCATAGCAGACAAGATGATCCGTCCAGCTCAGCGCCTCGTCGAAAAGCGTAAAGTGACGCAACAGGGTCGCCGTCGAATAGATATAGAACGGCGTGCCCACCGCTGCCGCTATGTCAGGCAGTGGGACATCTTCGGCATGCAAGACGCCGTTTTGGTAGAGAAAATGGTCCATGGCCCGCGCATACCTTCGCGCAGGCCAAGGATCAATTGGTCACTTGCCCTTGAGCCGCTGCAGTTGCCGGGCCTGCCGGTTGGCAACCGCGTCCCAAGTGGGGGCGAGATCGGCGGACAAAACACCGCGCCCAGCGGCAATCTGATATAGGTTGTGCGACGGATTATCGTTGCACTCCAGTATCTTGGGGCCGGTTTCTGTCACCGCGATATCAAAGCCGCAAATGCCGAATTCCGGGAACACCGCATGTGCATCACAGGCGATGCGGAGTGTCTCTTCCCAAAGCGGCAGCGTCGTGCCGACGATCTGCGCGCCGGAGACGGGGTGCGATTGTGCATCTTTTTGCGCCAGACCAGTGCCAATCACGCAGCGCGTGACGGTGCCGGAGGCCAGATCAAGATGCGCCAGCAGGCTACCCGCCTGCCAGAAATTGTCAGACATGGCCCGGGGTGCGGGCAGTTTCCACACGGCATAGGCCGGGGTTGGTCCGCTGCCGTCATTGGTCGTGACCACGCGCACGCAGCCCATGACCGGGCCGGTGATCGCGGCCATGTCGGGATGCGGATCAAGCGCGGTTTGCAGGATGAAACCGCCGGGATAGCACTGCATCACCTCGTCGGCGAATGCGGACACAGGCTGGCTGTCGCCATTGGCCAGATGCAGCATGCCGTCGGTGCAACCATTCAGCCGCACGGACCCTTCGGACAGTGAGCCATGCAGCGGTTTGCCGAAGACCGGATAGTGCGCCTCGTCTGTCAGAAACGCCTCCAGAGCCTCCGCATCACGCAGCATCCGCATGTTTCCGGCATTGCGATGCGTGCTGACCAGCGCTTGGGTCGGTGCGGTGCCGACGTCCAGTTGCTCAAGCAGCTGCGTATACAGCAGCTTGTTGCCGACAAAGGCGCGCGTCGGCACGGCGGCGGGCGGGTTCATCCGCGAGTTCAGCGCGTTGATCCCCTTTTGCCCGGCAAAGGCGCGCTTGTCCGCGCGCGACATCGCGGGATCGTAGAGGCCGAGGCTGTAGTATTCGTTGCTGCCCAGCTTCTGCGCGCCGCCACGCATTGACCAGCTTTCGCGCAGTTGGCGCAACGGGCTGACCCCGTGTTTCTTTGCCACTTGCACGATCACTGGTGCGTCTGTCGACCTGGCCGCCTCTGGCCCGTCCAACAATGCGCCTTTTGGCGCGTTCATGCTCGTATCGGTCATTGCCTGCACCCTTGCGTGTTTTCACGTTGCGGTCAGGGTAAGTGGCGATTCTGGCAACAATTGGGCGTGATTGTTTCCGATTTTCGGAAAAATCTACGTCACCGGTCGGGAACGCAGAAAGAGATAGAGCGGCAAACCGCAACTGACGCCGATCATGAATGTCGCCGGGATTGCAACCAGCGCGATCCAGTTTCGGCGCGTCGCCACTTCGGCAATGATAAACACCGTCAGGGCCACGGCTGCGATGGTCAGATCCCAGACGAGGCCACTGGTCGCGTCATTCACGTGCCAGGCATCGACCATGGCCATGATCGACCAGCCATTCTCGCTGAACCACGCAACGAAGTAGTACATCGGATGGATCGACCCCCAGATCGCGAGGGCCAGGTAGAGCATGCGCAGAGGGCTCATGCCTCAGAAAAAGCTCACGCCGACGCGCAGCGGGCCGCGGCTGACGCCGACCGTTCCACCGGCATGAATGCCACCGGAGTTGACGCCGATCCCGATCGAGGCATCCGGTTGAACCGGTTCGCCATCCGCACCACAGGCCGCGAGGGCGAGCAGGGACAAAACGGCAAGTGTTCGGGCAATCATGACAGCACCTCTTTCCAGCGGGCGACCTGCGCGCGCACCTGTGCGGGCGCAGTGCCTCCGTAAGATGTACGCGAATTCACCGAATTTTCCACGCCCAAAACGTCGAAAACCTCCGCAGTGATGTCCGCGTGGGCGGATTTCATCTGCTCCAGCGTGAGGTCCGGCAGGTCTTTGCCCTCCGCCTCGGCCATCGCGACCAGCGCCCCGGTGATGTGATGCGCCTCGCGGAATGGCAGCCCCAGAACCCGCACAAGCCAGTCGGCAAGGTCGGTCGCTGTGGAAAAGCCCGAGCCTGCGGCGGCGGCAAGGCTATCACGGTTGGCGGTCATGTCACGGACCATCCCGTCCATCGCCGCCAGCGCCAGCATCCAGTTGTCAGCGGCGTCAAAGACCTGTTCCTTGTCTTCCTGCATATCCTTGGAATAGGCCAGCGGCAGGCCCTTCATCACCATCATCAAGGCGGTGTTCGCGCCGAAAATCCGCCCGACCTTCGCGCGGATCAATTCGGCGGCGTCGGGGTTCTTTTTCTGCGGCATGATCGAGGAACCTGTCGAGAACCGGTCCGACAGGGTGACAAATCGGAACTGGGCCGAGGACCAGATCACCAGTTCTTCGGCAAAGCGGCTGAGGTGCACGGCGCAGATGCTGGCCACGCTGAGGAACTCAAGCGCAAAGTCGCGATCACTGACCGCATCGAGCGAGTTCGCCGCGGGCCGGTCAAAACCAAGCGCCTGCGCCGTCATGTCGCGATCAATCGGGAACGACGTGCCTGCAAGTGCCGCAGCGCCCAGGGGGCTTTCATTCATCCGCGCGCGGGCATCGCGGACACGGCTGAGATCACGGCCGAACATTTCCACGTAGGCCATCATGTGGTGGCCCCAGGTGACGGGTTGCGCGGTTTGCAAGTGCGTAAAGCCCGGCATGACCCAGTCCGCCCCGGCCTCCGCCTGCTCGATGAGCGACGACAGGAGGGAAGAGAGCCCGGTCTCCGCCGCATCCAGCTGGTCGCGCACCCACAGCTTGAAATCCGTCGCCACCTGATCATTGCGCGAGCGCCCGGTGTGCAACCGCCCCGCAGGCTCGCCAATCAGGTCCTTGAGCCGCGCCTCCACGTTCATGTGGATGTCTTCCAAAGCGGTGGAAAACGCGAATGTGCCCTCCTCAATCTCTGACAAGACCGTGAGGAGCCCTTCCCGTATCGCCTCGACATCCTTATCACTTAGAATACCCGTGGCGCCAAGCATGGCGGCATGGGCACGCGAGCCCGCGATATCCTGGGACGCCATGCGCTGGTCAAACCCGATCGAGGCATTGATGGCCTCCATGATCGCATCTGGCCCTGCCGCAAATCGGCCGCCCCACATGGTATTCGCGGATTTGTCGGTCATGCGCACGCCCCTGAGGAAGACTTGATGAAGAAAACGATTGCTGCTGCCCTCTACATGGCCTTGTCCCTGGGCGCAATTCCTGCCCTGGCAGATGTGGACGCCGCCATTGCCGCGCGCGAGGGCGACATGAAAAAGCTGATCTTTCATCCGACCCCCGAGGCGGTGAGCAAAGCGCCCTTCGATCTGGCCGACGGCGCCGGACAAAAGTCGCTCAGCGACTACCAGGGCAAGCATATCCTGTTGAATTTCTGGGCCACGTGGTGCGCACCCTGCCGTCACGAAATGCCCATGCTGTCCGAGTTGCAGACCGCGTTTGGCGGCGACGACTTTGAGGTCGTCACAATTGCGACAGGCCGCAACAACCCGGCCGCCATCGTCAAATTCTTTGACGAGATCGGCGTCGACAACCTGCCACGCCATCAGGACCCGAAACAGAAACTGGCCGCGCAAATGGGTGTGTTCGGCCTGCCGATCACCGTGCTCATCGATCCCGAAGGTCGCGAAATCGCGCGCCTGCGCGGTGATGCGGATTGGTCGAGCGACAGCGCCAAGGCCGTGATCTCGGCCCTGATTGGCGCGGGCGACAGCTGACGCGGCAGGCCTTTGGCCACGATGCTGTAAGGTTTGGCCCTTGACGCCAAAGGCATCCTGTCTCGCAAACTGATGGGCACAGGCGGGACATGGTGACGCCGGGCGCAACGCCCGAATTTTTGTGCGTCGCGCGGGCAGACAGGGCCTGACCATTGCGTCGGACCTGATGCGAATTGCCGCATCGCGGCCGGTCGGTTAATGTAACCGGGAATTACGCATTGTTTGCCACTCAGTTCCCCAGGTTCATTTATGCCCATTTGGTTCAGCCCGATCCCGGGCAAACAGATGTTTCATGTGGTCTATTCCGGCGTCATTGGGCTGGACGACGTTCTCGACTTTTTTGACCGGTTCGAGGTCGATTTCTGCAAGTATCCCAACTTTCGCGAATTCTGTGATGCGCGGCAGGTGCGGGACGTGACCATCGACGAGCGCGAATTGGCGGCGGTGCTCAGCCTTGTCGTCGGGATTTACAAACGCAACGATTGCCGCAAGCGGATTGCCTTTCTTGCGCCCCATGGTGGGGCGAAAACCGTGCTGGACGCGGTGGTGAACCGCTTTGCGACGGACCTGCCGATCGTCGAAAGCGCGCGCTTTGATACGGCGCCCGCGGCGCTCAGCTACATCGGTCTGCCGCAAGACTATTCGCTGTTGCGCGCGCTGCATTGACGCCACGCCAGTCTTGACCGGTCCACACGACCTGCTGTGAACTTTGCCCGACCATCTGAGGCGGGAACAAAGTGCCACTGCCCATCTTGCTTGTCCTTGTCGTTGGCGGCATCGCGGGGATCGCGATGGCGTTGCATATGCTTGGGCTGTCACGCGCACTGGTGCTCGACACCTCGCGCGCACGTGCGGCTTGGTTGAATCACTATCCGGACGACACGTTCGACAGTGCGGACGCTGGCGAAATCCTGATCACCCATTCAGGTGATCGCGCCATTGTCCTGTCGGATCAGGGGCCGGGTATTGTGTGGGTCATGGGGGCCGACACCGTGGCCCGACGCCTCGATGGCGCATCATGGTCCGAAACGCGGTGCGGCGCCATATGCCGCTTGCCTGACCCCGGCGCACCGCGCGTGGCAGTCACGCTGAGCGAGCCGGGCGAGCGTGACCAATGGCTCGCCTATCTGAGGAAATACCATGGATTATGACTATCCAGACGTCACCCAAATGGCGGTCCCGCTGTTCATCGCGGCCATAGCGGTTGAGCTTGCGTGGATCGTGATCAAGGGCCGCGGCGGACGCTACGAGACCCGCGATGCCGTGACGTCACTGATCATGGGCGCGGGCAATGTCGCGTCGGGCATTCTGCTGGGCTTTGTCGCCTGGGGCTTTTTCATGGTGCTGTGGGAGGTGACACCACTGGATTTGGGCACAAGCCTTTGGATCGTGGTGCTGTGTTTTGTTCTCGATGACCTGCGGTACTACTGGGTGCACAGGTTCGGGCACCGCATCCGTTGGGTCTGGGCCAGCCACGTCAACCACCACTCATCACAGCACTACAACCTCACCACGGCGCTGCGCCAAACCTGGACGGGCACGTTTACCTTCATGATGGTTGTGCGCGCGCCGCTGATCCTGCTGGGCTTTCACCCGGCGATGGTGCTGTTCGTGGGCGGGCTGAACCTCGTCTACCAGTTCTGGATCCATACAGAGGCGATCCACCGCATGCCCCGCTGGTTCGAGGCGGTCATGAACACGCCCAGCCACCACCGCGTCCATCATGGACGCAATGCACGCTACCTGGATGCCAATTATGCCGGTGTGTTTATCATCTGGGACAAGCTTTTTGGCACGTTCGTGCCCGAACTTGAGGCCGAGAAACCGGATTACGGGCTGGTGCAGAACCTGGGCACGTTCAATCCGGTAAGGGTCGCGTTTCACGAGTGGATCAGTATTTTCCGCGATGTCGCGAAACCCGGGCTCACCTTGCGCGAGCGGTTGATGTACGCCTTTGCTCCGCCGGGATGGAGCCATGACGGATCGCGCGACACATCAGCGATGATCAAATCAAAACACCTGAAGCGCCACCCGGAGAATGCGGACACACCCGGTTTCTGACGCAGCACCGTTTTCCGATGCGGAAAACGGCCGGAAACCGGATCGGTTTCCGCTGCGCTGCGGGTTCAGGCGGCGTGCCGCAGTATTGCCGCTTCGCTGGCACTGAGGTTGCGCCGTGCATAGGCGCCATACCGGTGCGGGTCATATTCCAGATCCGGAATCTGCTGCAGAAGTCGCGCGCGGTCTTCGTCGCGCAACGTGCTGAGCGCGGCGTTTGCAGGATGAAAACTCTCGGTTTCCAGACCGTTGGCCCAAATGATCTGATGTTGCGACAACAGGAGGTGGATGTAAGTCACCTCGCGCGCCTTGACGTCAACAGTCACCGTCGAGCCGTTCACGAGATCCTTGGCCGCCACGAGAATTTCCGGGGTGTTGAACAGGGCCTTGGCCGTGTCGCCGCGGATCAGCATCCTGTGCTCGGGCGAAACCAGCAATTCCTGATCTGGCTGATCGGACCCCAATGCCCCCGCAAGCAAACGAACAGGACGCAAGCGCGGCATGGCAAAAAGGCGCGCGCCCGTCATGCGGCGCTGGCCCACCCACAAGATGTCCTGTGCGCCGCTGTCCTTGGTCTGGACCCGGTCCCCTTCGCGCAGGTCTTCGACCAGACGCGGCCCATCGGGTGTTTCGATCCGCGTGCCGGGGGTAAAGCAGATCACACCCCCCGCATTATCCCCGGTCTGGTCGCCCGGATGCGTGTTGAGCGTGTGATGCACGACCCACAGTTCATGATCGCGCGGCGGGATGTCGTCCAGAAACATCAACAGCGGCTGTGACCCGCGCCCGATCTCGATCAGTGTTACCGTATAGCTCTTGGCGCCGTCGGTGACGACAAAACTGCTGTCGAGGGCGCTCGCGTCGTCCCGCTCTGCCACAGCCTCGATTGGTTTGTACTCGAGCGCGGCACCCACCAGCCGCTCGACCATGCGCGCCGCGCGGCGCCGCATTGCCTCAGATCCTTCCGCCTCGTCCAGGCGCAATACCGTTTGTGGCCCGTCCACCCGCAACGCGTCGCCGCGCCATGCCCAGGCTGCACCCACAGTCAAGGACTGCACCGGTGCTCCCTCGAGACCATCCACTTGTGTTTGCGACCAGGAGATGACGAACGTGCCACGAAAGCCCGTCTTCATTGCCTGTATGCCTGCCATTCGTATTTTTATTAACGAAACGTTAGCAAAGTTCCGCCGATGCAAAAAGTCCGGATTCGTTTCAGATTCCAATGCATTGCATTGCGTGCTTGAGGTGATGCACGAATGCATCACTCCCAATCGCGCCGGATCAGAAGCCCAAACGCAATTTGATCGACCCGACGAACTGCCCTTCGGACTGCCCTTCGAATTCCTCGCCCAGATAGGTGATCCCGGCAAAACTGGACAAGCCGGTCTCACCTTGCCACATGATCCCGGCACGCACGCGTTCGCGGGTCCGCTCCAGTCTGGGGCCCCTGTCATCCGGCAGGAAGACACTGCTGTCCACATAGGCGACATCCGCGCCAAGCGTGAAACTGTACCCGGTCCAGTCGCCCGTGATCACGCGGTAGCGTTGGCCGGCCACGGGGTCGCGCACCAGCAGCTCGCCCTGCCCCAAACCGCCAAAGGTCCAGTCAAACCCCACGCGCACCAAGGTCTCGACCCCGACGCGCCCCTCGACAAAAGGGCGCAGCGTCGCCTGGGTCCCGGTTCGCAGCGAACGCCCCGCTTCTGCCACCAGCGTGGGCCGGATCTCATTGTCGATCTGCGCGCCAAGCACGGCATTCGAGGGTTCGGACACGTTCAGAAGATCGTGCAGTTCCGACTGAAAACTGTCGAGACCCGTTTGCGGCCCGACAAAGACGAGATCACCGCCAAGCGCGTACTCCGTCCCGCCGCGCTGCATGTGCGTGTGCAACCCGACCGAGAGCGCACCGGCATAAAGGCGGTCGCCTGGTGCGGGACCGCGCAGGTTCTCCGGGGCGATGATCTCACCATGCAAACGCAGTTCCAGCAGGTCGCCAAAACCCGCCGGTGCCGTGCCGCTCCAGGTGGGCCCCCATACACGGCTGCTGGCATAGGAACCGGTACGCCAGCGATCGGCAGCACCATCCACGATGTCGTTCGTGATCAGATTGCCATAGCCCAGCCGCGTGCGCTCGACGGCGTAAACAGCCGGAACGCTTGTCAAAACGAGGGCAAAAGCCGCAAGGGTCACACGCAACATCGACACATCCCAGTCTGCGCCCCCCCCCGAGCCATGCTGTCGTATCGCAGCGGTCACGACTTGGCTAGTGCCCGTCGGCAACACTGGCCTTTTCTTCGGACGGCTCGCATGGTGCCTGTGTCCACACGTCACAACGGATTCGGCAGATGACCCCCGAACCACCCGGCCAGCTTGTGCATTTTCTGAACCAAGGCACCGAGATTTCAGCGCCGGATGGATCATGTCTCTTTCATGCTGGAGACGCTGCGCGCGGATTTCTGATCGTGACCGCGGGCACGGTGCGGGTCGAACAAAGCAGCCCCGGCGGGCGGACCGTGACGCTTTACCGGGTCCATGCGGGCGACAGCTGTGTGATGACGACCACCTGCATCCTGTCCGACCGGCCCTATACCGGCGCAGGCTATGCCGAGGGTGCGGTGACCGCCACCGCCATTCCCGTCCAGCGGTTCAGACAGCTCCTGGCCACGCAACCCGCCTTTCAGGATGTGGTGTTTCGCGGGTTTGCCCGGCGGTTGACCGAGTTGACCGAGGTAATTGACGCCCTTCTGGGGCATCGCACCGACCTGCGCATTGCCCGCTGGCTCGGCGCGCAAGAGGCATCGACCCTCGCTGTCACTCACGAGGACATCGCACAGGAACTCGGCACCGCGCGCGAAGTCGTATCGCGCACGCTCAAATCCTTTGAGCAACGGGGCTGGGTGGCGCTGGCCCGAGGGTCCGTTCGGATCATGGCGCGGGACGCACTGGCACAACACGGGCAATCCGAAACTGTGTGACACAGTCACCGACAGCCCAGACGGGTCTGCGGTAAGAAAGGGGCCTACGTCAACGCTGCGAAAAGGACAGGACCATGACATTCTCCCGCAATCTGGGTCAAATCGACCGCATCGCCCGCTTTGCCATCGGCGCGCTTTTGATCGTTCTTGCGCTCATGGGCGCAATAGGCGTCTGGGGCTGGCTGGGCGCTGTGCTGGTGGGCACGGCATTTGTGAACTTCTGCCCGCTCTACCGGATTATCGGTTTCAAGACGTGTCAGGACTGCTGATCACGGCCTGACATCTGCCCAACGCCGTCAATAATGCGGCGGGCGTTCGTCCCCGATCACGACCCCGCCGCTGCCCGCCGCATCGCGTTCGGCCTCGCGCGCGATCAGCATCTCTGCCTGCCGCATGAGCCTTGAGATTTCGCGGTCCTGACGGGCCACGACATCCGACAACTCCTCGACCGTGCGTTCCAGATGGGCGATGCGTTCTTCAAACTCAGTCATGCGGATCTCCTTGCCCCTGCCATCTGGGCCAGAACGCACGCCAGCGCAAGGCCGCGCCTTGCCCCGCTGGCGCGGCTGGGCTAGTGACGCGCCCGAACCGCAGACGGAGTGGCAGGCATGGCCAAGCCCAAGAAATCCCCCCGCCCCAAGGCGCAAACGCCCAAGGGGTTCCGCGACTATTTCGGCGCCGAGGTGACAGAACGCGCCGAGATGCTGCAAAGGATCGCCGAGGTTTACCATCGCTACGGCTTTGACGCGCTGGAATCGAGCGCCGTGGAGACGGTCGAGGCTCTGGGCAAGTTCCTTCCGGACGTGGACCGCCCGAACGAAGGCGTATTCGCCTGGCAGGAGGACGACGACTGGCTGGCCCTGCGCTATGACATGACAGCCCCTTTGGCCCGGGTCTATGCGCAGCACCGCAACGATCTGCCGAACCCCTATCGCCGGTTCACCATGGGCCCCGTCTGGCGCAACGAAAAGCCGGGACCGGGACGGTTCCGCCAGTTTTACCAGTGTGATGCAGATACAGTCGGGACAGCCAGCATGGCCGCCGACGCCGAGATTTGTGCGATGCTGTCGGATTGCCTAGAAGAGGTCGGCATCCCGCGCGGCGACTATGTGATCCGCATCAACAACCGCAAGGTGCTGAACGGCGTGATGGAGGTCGCGGGCCTTGCCGGTGACGACAAGGAAGCCGCGCGCGGCATCGTTCTGCGCGCCATCGACAAGCTGGACCGGCTGGGGCCGGACGGCGTTCGTGCGCTACTTGGTGAAGGGCGTAAGGACGAGAGTGGCGACTTTACCAAAGGTGCGGGCCTCAACGACGACGACGCGGGAAAAGTCATGGCGTTCATGAGGTCCCTCGGATCGGACAATGCCGAAACGGTCTCGCGCCTCGACACGCTGGTCGAAGGCTCAGAGATCGGCGCGAAAGGCGTGGCGGAATTGCGCGAAATTCAGGCGCTGCTGGCGGCCCAGGGCTACGGCCCCGACCGTATCGTCATCGACCCTTCCGTCGTGCGTGGCTTGGGTTACTACACCGGGCCGGTCTACGAGGCGGAACTGACCTTCGACGTGCAGAACGAAAAGGGGCAAACGGTCCAGTTTGGCTCTGTCGCGGGCGGCGGGCGCTATGACGACCTCGTCAAGCGCTTCACCGGTCAGGAAGTACCGGCGACGGGTGTTTCCATCGGGGTGGACCGCCTGCTGGCGGCACTCCGCGCCACAGGGCGGATCGGCAGCAACAGCCACGGCCCCGTTGTCGTCACGGTGATGGACCGTGACCAGATGGCCGACTACCAGAGAATCGTGGCGGACCTGCGCAACGCGGGCATCCGTGCGGAAACCTACCTCGGCAACCCGAAGAACTTCGGCAACCAGCTGAAATACGCAGACAAGCGCGGCAGCCCTGCGGCGATCATCGTGGGCGCGGACGAGCGCGAGAAGGGTGTCGTGCAAATCAAGGATCTGATCCTCGGCGCCAAGATCGCCGAAACCGCCACCCACGAGGAATGGAAAGACCGCCCCAGCCAGTTCGAAGTGCCGCGTGACCAGATGGTCGCCAAGCTGCGCGAGATCCTGGGCCAATGACCCGCGCGATCGCGCTTGGCTTGCGCGACCGTTTTGCTGCGACCGGGGCGCAGGTGGTCGAACCGCCCGTGCTGTTGCCTGCGGACGTGCTGCTGGACCTCTATGGCGAGGACATCCGGGGCCGCGCCTACATCACCGCTGACGCGCTGCGTGGCGAACAAATGCTGCGCCCGGACTTTACGGTGCCTGTTGTCCAGATGCATCTGGAAGGGGGTCATGCGCCTGCGCGCTACACCTATGCGGGCGAGGTTTTTCGCCGTCAGGACGACGATCCGGACCGCGAGAACGAGTATTTGCAGGTCGGCTACGAAGTCTTTGACGCAACCAACCCGGCGGCCGCCGATGCCGAAGTGTTCGCCACGCTGGCCGAGGCCGTGGCAGGTCTTCCGCTGCGCGCGGCAACGGGCGATATCGGTATTCTGATGGCTGCCGTGAACGGCCTCAACACCACGGACCGGCGCAAGGCGGCCTTGCTGCGCCACATCTGGCGTCCGCGCCGCTTTCGCGCCCTGCTGGACCGGTTCGGGGGACGCACCCCGCCGCCGGCCAGCCGGGTCGCCCTGCTGGCGGGCACAGCCGCAACGCCGGGGCCGTTGACCGGCCTGCGCACCCAGGCCGAAATTGACACGCGCGTCGCCGCCTTGCGCGAGGACGCGAAGCAACCGCCCATTCCCGGCGCCGAGATGGAGGGGTTGGACGCGCTCTTGGCAGTCCGCGAGACCCTGCCCTTCGCGCTCGAGCAATTGCGCGACCTCGCGGTGGATTTGCCGTCCATCTCGGACGCCGTGGCAAGGCTGCGCGCCCGCGCCGATGCCCTCGCGGCACGCGGTGTCGACATCGCCACGCTCGAATTCGAGGCGAGTTACGGCCGCACCTCGATGGAATATTACGACGGCTTCGTCTTTGGGTTTTACGCCGAAACGCGGCCGGATTTGCCGCCCGTCGTCAGTGGCGGCCGCTATGACGCGCTGACCCGGCGTCTGGGGGGGCAAAACGCCATCCCTGCGGTCGGTGGGGTCATCCGCCCGGGCCTCGTGGCCATGCTGGAGGGCGCGACATGACCCTGAAACTGGGCGTGCCGTCCAAGGGACGGCTGATGGAAAAGACCTTTGACTGGTTTGCCAAGCGCGGCATCACCCTAAGCCGCACCGGGTCAGACCGGGAGTATGCAGGATCCGTTGAGGGTGTCGAGAACGTGTCGCTGGTGCTGCTCTCGGCCAGTGAAATCCCGCGCGAACTGGCGGCGGGCCGCATTCATCTGGGCGTGACCGGCACCGATCTGGTGCAGGAAAAGCTGCCCTTGTGGGAACAGCAGGTCGAGCCGCTTGAACAGATGGGCTTTGGCCATGCGGACCTCGTGCTCGCGGTGCCGCAGGCCTGGGTCGACGTTGACCTGACCGACGATCTCGACGCCGCCGCCGCAGCCTTTCGCGCGGCACACGGGTTTCGGCTGCGGATCGCCACCAAGTACCACCGGCTTGTGCGTGAATTCCTGCGCGACGCAGGCGTTGCGGATTACGCGATTGTCGACAGCCAGGGCGCGACCGAAGGCACGGTCGCCAATGAGACCGCTGAAGCCATCGCCGACATCACGTCGAGCGGCGAGACGCTGCGCGCCAACCATCTGAAGATCCTTGAGGATGGGCTGATCCTCGCCAGTCAGGCCACCTTGTGGCGCAGCCGCGTCGCCGCGCTTGACGATAGCGACCGCGCGGCCCTGACCACGTTGATTACGCGTCTCGGATAGGGTCAGAGAACGCCGATTTCCGCAAGCGCCCGGTTCAACTCGACAGGCAGTGGCTCTTCCCGCTCGCGCCCTTTGGGCAGGTCCGGCGGGCTGTCCTCGGGTTTGAGGTAGCGCCAGCCCTGAAACGGCCGTTTGAGCGCGCCCTGCACCCGGATCAACTCGGGATCGGACACGATGGCGCAGC
Source organism: uncultured Rhodobacterales bacterium (assembly GCA_964603315.1). GTDB lineage: Bacteria > Pseudomonadota > Alphaproteobacteria > Rhodobacterales > Rhodobacteraceae > Tateyamaria. Next base: position 708 of record CAZRUV010000065.1, on the reverse strand, counting down.
GCCGAATGCCGTCCGCGCCGATCACCTCATCCAGCCGAATGACCCGCTGGCGGCATGTCACGACGCCTTTGACGACCCAGTAGATCGAGCCGCCGTTCAGGATTTCGGCCTCGCGTTTGGGCCACATGCGGGTGACGTGACGCGGGTAGCCATCAGCCGTCTGCGCGCGCGGTGTCGATTGCCAGGCCACGAGATCCTCGAAGCTGTCGCTGCCGACGCTGAGTTTGATCAGATTGATTGTCTTCTCACCCATCCTTCGCGAATCCTTGCCACTCTGCCCTCTTGGCGTATATTGTAGCCCTCCTGGCTCAAGCCTCAACGCTTTGTGTTTTTCTCCACATTTGCCTGTGGATAACTCGAGAAGGGTTCAACCGATGTCTGCATTCAGCGCGCCGATCGCGGAACAGATCTGGGACATGAAATACCGCTTCAAAGAGGCCGACGGTACACCGATCGACGGAACGGTCGAGGACACGTGGCGCCGCATCGCGCGCGATCTGGCAGCGGTCGAGGACGACCCGGCCAAGTGGGAAGATACTTTTTATACGGCGCTTGAGGATTTCAAATTCCTGCCCGCCGGCCGGATTACGGCGGGTGCCGGAACGGCGCGGTCCGTGACGCTGTTCAACTGCTTTGTCATGGGCACGATCCCGGACAGCATGGGCGGCATTTTCGAGATGCTGAAAGAGGCCGCGCTGACCATGCAGC